>CAKUIV010000009.1 GCA_934661105.1 uncultured Ellagibacter sp.
GGCGACAAGAATCGAGGTCTTCTCGATGCCGCGTCCGGAAGGATGCTCGCAGCCAGGCCGCGACCGTATAATCCAGAGCGATGCAACAGCCAAACCGGAATGCCGCGGCAGACCCTCCCCGTTCGGCCACGCCCTCCTCGGCGGATCGCACCTTCCTCAGCAAATCGCGCTCTCCTCGGCAAGTCGCGCTCTCCTCGGCAAGCCATACCTTCTCTGGCAGTTCGAGCCCCCTGGCAGATTGCGCCTTCTTGACCGTCCGCACCCTTCCTCGGCGGATCCATAGCCCTCCCTGGTAAGACATTCCCTCCTTTTGCACCTCGCGGCGGCTTCGCTGGTGCCAAATGCAGGAACACGGGAAGCAAGGCGCAGCTTGGCTGTCAATGGCAACTTATGGCGTTTCCACAAAGCGCACAACGCGAAACAACCGCCTGAATGGCATCCTGCGACGGTTTTGCAAACCCGTCATGCGAAATGCCCCTCCATATGGCAGCTTAGGCCGGTTTTGCAAACGAAGTGCGAGAAACGAAGGAAGAAATGGCAGCTTATGACGGGTTTGCAAAATATAAGAGCCGCAGCCTCGCGCAAACCCGTTCAGGATGCCATTGAAAGGCGCGCAGGACGCTTCGCACACTGCAAAAGCGTCACGGGTTGCCATTCGAGAAGCCTTTTTGCGCCGTGCGCTTGCAAACCCGTCGCAAGATGCCAATTGCGGAAGCATTTCGGCGCCATGGCCCGTCAAAACGGCACAGCACATCACGATGAAGAGCCCCGAACGCTCCTGCCCGATCACCTTGCCAGCACGACGGAGCGCCAAGCTGCAACGCGTCCTATCCAAAGCCAATCCCGAAATGCCGGATGGCGCACGGCATCGCGTGTTCAGCCGAATATACGAAGACAATCGAGCGGCGCCATCGGCGAAAGCAAACCGAACAGGGGAATTTTGCCCCAGCGCAGGACCAAGCCGCCGAAGCGCTCCCGAAGAATCCCTTGATAAGCCGTAATCGTCTTGGTGATTAAAGCAATAAACTCGGGCCCTAAGAACGTAGAGAAAGAAGCTACACGCAGTCTTCGAACAGCGCTTTTCTCAGCGCTTCTCGTTGCCGAGACCAATCTTTCCTGCAGGTGCGCTTGCGAATCTCGAGTTTTCGGCAGAGCGCAGCGGCGAGCTGATCCGTCATCATGGGACTTCTCAACTGGGCGCTTGTCACCGTTACCACCGAGATCCCCCGAGTCGACAGCGCGACTCGGCTAATCGAGTCGGATGCGATCTTCTCGGTACCGACATGAAACGCATCGCTGTCGTACTCAACGGCAATCTGCCGATCAGGCCAATACAAGTCGCACAGACGATATTGCTTCGCCGGGTCGATGCCGCCCGACGCATTCGTTTCAATGCGATAGTTAAGCTGTGCAGGCGGAAGACCGTACCCGCCCATGCGAACCGGCAAGGAAAGCAGCAGGTAGAGCCGCGCTTCTTGAGGCGATGCCGCTCCACCCGCAATGAAAGAAAGAGCACGACGCGCTTTTTTAACACCATACGACGAAGTGTTTTTCTCAAGGAACGAAAGTAACGCCGCACATGTCGTAAGCGGTCGCCGTTTTATAAGCGAACCCTCCTCATCAGGGGAAACGGAATACGTTCCGCAAAGTTCCATACCCGCCATGGCGACATAGGGAAAGGAGAGCTGGGTCGCAAGCTGAAGGAAGCAGAGCTCCGGCGTCGGAACTTTCAGCCCGAATGCCGCAGGAAGCCAGCGCGACGAATGGTCCCGATCCGACCGCACATGGGCAAGGCAAGGCCGCGCATCCGCGCAGGCGGCACGACGCGCAGCGGCGTTCTCGACCTCCACATGAAGGAGCCCGTCCGACGAGGCGCAACCGTCAAGAAGCGAAGCGCGGTCATGAGGGAATTCGCCGCCATCGTAGGAAGGCAGCGCCGATGTATCCTGCTGGAAAAGCGAAGACGCCGCTGCACAGAGCTCACGCGGATAGCGGCGAAGAGACGACGTCTCGACGATTGCCGCAGCCGAGCGCGCGGCAAACCTCCAAAAAATGAATGCTGATGTTCCGAAGAGTCTCATGGGCAAAGCGTACAAGAAGCATCGAGCACCGCCTTCGTGAATCGAGCAGCTATCTTAGTTCACGAAGCGCCGAGAATGGAAAGCGGAATGCAGCGCCAATTCCTTCCGTTCTTGCAGATTTCCAACACGAGGCCCATCGAGAAGCGATGAGGCGATGGCTTTTAAGCGCCACAGCGAAGAGAGGGCCGAGAAGGCGCTGGCTGGCGAGCGCGTGACGCACAACATTCCTTCAGACGACAGGCAACGGGGCTTGCGAACGAAGCACGAAAAATACGAGAAGGGATGGCGTCCTGTGACGGTTTTGCAAACGCGCAACGCAAAACAGCCCCTCCGATGGCGTCCTGTGACGGTTTTGCAAGAGACAACCGTCCCAGCTTCGCGCAAACCCGTCATAGGGTGCCATCGGAAGGAAAACGAAGCACTTCGCACGTTGCAAAACCGTCACAGGACGCCATTCGCGCGCCCATTTCGCGCGATAAGCCTGCAGAAGCGTCACAGGATGCCATCGGAAGGGTCGTGTCGCCCACCGATTCCGCAAACTCGCCGCAAGCCGCCAATCGGGAGGCCATTTCACGCTTCGAACCCGCAAGCTTGTCATAGACCGCTGTTCACGTCCCCGTCTCTGCCATTGCCCTTGAAGAAGCACCGCACGTTGCCATTCGGGAAAGCTCTTCCAGCGTCACTTCACAGAACCAGCATGTCCACCATATGGGAGCGCGCGAAACCGCTCGTACGGCGGAATGGCTCATCGCCTTATCACGCCGAAAGCGAAGGGAGGAGATCGATCCCGGAGTGCAACGGCAGGTGCAACCAGGATAGCAGCAGCGCCAGCGGCCAAAGCCGCGACGGGAAACGGCAACAGCGGTCCCTGTCGTCAGCGATGACCGCTCCATCGTCGACGACGGCGACGGTGACGGCTGCAACGGCAACGGCAGCAGCGGCGGCAACAGCAACGGCGAGCAGACAGCGGCAGCTTATGGCGAGAGTCCCCGCGGCGCAACGATAGCGCCCCATAGCGACGATCGTCGCAGCCGCAGCAACAACAACGACCGCGGCGGCCGCAGCGGCACCGATAGCAACTCTAGCCGCAACAGAAAGGGCACCCGGATAACCAGGTGCCCTTGACGGAATCCCCTGCCGCTCTCGCGCGCATAAGCTCCCTTACAAGCGTCGCTCTACCGCAGAAGGGCGCCGTGCCCTCTAACTGCCGCTCGCGCGCGCCTGATCCCTTACAAGCCGCACGCCTCGCGAAGCGCGCCCACCTTGTCGGTCTTTTCCCACGTGAATTCGGGAAGCTCGCGGCCGAAGTGGCCGTAGGCCGCGGTCTTGCGGTAAATCGGGCGACGCAGGTCGAGCTCGTCGATGATCGCACCCGGGCGCAAGTCGAACACCTCGTTGACCGCACGCTCGATGTCGGCCTCGGGCACATGCGCGGTACCGAACGTCTCCACCATGATCGAGACCGGTTTCGCCACGCCGATGGCGTAGGCAACCTGGATCTCGCAGCGATCGGCCAGGTCAGCGGCCACCACGTTCTTCGCGACCCAACGCGCAGCGTACGCAGCCGAGCGATCGACCTTCGTGCAGTCCTTGCCCGAGAACGCGCCGCCGCCGTGACGACCCATGCCGCCGTAGGTGTCGACGATGATCTTGCGGCCGGTAAGGCCGCAATCGCCCATCGGGCCGCCGATGACGAAGCGACCGGTCGGGTTGATGTGGATCTCGGCGCCTTCGGCCAGCTCAACGCCCTCGTCGGCCAAGACGGGCTTGATCACGTGCTCGACGATGTCGGCGCGAAGCACGTCGTTGGAAACGTCTTCGGCGTGCTGCGTCGACACGACGACCTTCTCCACGTTCACCGGCAAGCCATCGACGTAGCGCACCGAGACCTGGGTCTTGCCGTCGGGGCGCAGATAGGGCAGCGCGCCGTCCTTGCGCACGCGCGCCAAGCGCTCGCTCATGCGCTGCGCCAGGTAGATCGGCATCGGCATGAGAGTTTTCGTTTCCTTGCAGGCATAGCCGAACATCATGCCCTGATCGCCCGCACCGACGGTCTCGTAAGCGTCTTCGGCACTGCCGTGCTGCGCCTCGAACGACTCGTCAACGCCCTGCGCGATGTCGGGCGACTGCTCGTGGATGGCGTTCACCACGCCGCAGGTCGTGCCGTCGAAGCCGTACTTCGCGCGGTCGTAGCCGATCTCGCAGATGACGTTGCGCACGATGGTGGGCACGTCGACGTACGCCTGCGTGCGGATCTCGCCCGCAACGACGACCATGCCGGTCGTCGTGAGCGTTTCGCATGCGCAGCGCACCTTGGTGACGTCGGCGGGCTGCCCCGACGGCGAGACGTAGCCCTGCTTTTGCAGCTCGGTTTCCTTTTCCAGGATAGCGTCCAGGATCGCGTCGGAAATCTGATCGCAGATCTTGTCGGGATGACCCTCGGTGACGGACTCGGACGTGAACAGATACGTAGAATGCTCTTCGGCCATGAAGCTCCTCCTTCATCGTTGTCGGCCGGACCACCTTGACGTTTTCGCCAGGTTGGTGTCGGGATCGGCGAGCCAACTCTCTCCCCCGACTCTTGATAAACGGATGCAATCGGGAATCTTGCCAGATCCCCTCGTTTATGCTTGCGGTACTGTAACATACCACGTAGCATTTTAGTTCGACATTCAGAATAAACAAGGATGCTCGGCACCCAGAGAGCAACCCGAAGGGAGCAAACCCGTGGAACGCGAAGCGAAGCTGAAGAACCGCGCCTACACGCAGGAATATTTCGACATCATGGACGAGCTCGATGGCGACATCGCGGGGCGCCGGGCGGCCTACAGCTACATGGAGCGCTCCACCGCGATCGTCCACCACCAAACCATCTCGACGAGCTTCGTGCCGCGCCTCTACGATAAGCGCACCCGCGAGATCATGCGCGACACGGTCGAGACGACGCACCGTATCCTCTGCAAGGTGATAAACCGCTACCTCGCCGACCCCGACTACCGCACGATCTTCGACTACGACCCGCGGCTCGCCGAGCTCATCTTGGTGCCGCGCGGCTACGACGCGGTGCTCCCCTTCGCGCGCTTCGACATCTTCCTCGACGAGGAAACCGGCGACGTGGCGTTCTGCGAGTTCAACGGCGACGGCTCGTCGGGCATGAACGAGAACCGCGAGATCACGCACTCCATCGAGAACACGGCCACGTTCAAGGAGTTCGCGCGCCGGCACCAGGTGGAGGCATGCGAGCTCTTCGATTCGTGGGTTGCCGACTTCATCGAGATCTACAACACCTACAAAGGGCGCGTCGAGCACCCGCGCTTCGCGATCTGCGATTACCTGGAAAACGGCGTCGTCGACGAGTTTCACCTGTTCGCGAAGCGCTTCGAGGAGCAAGGCTACCCGTGCAGCGTATGCGACGTGCGCGACCTTGCCTTCGACGGCGAGGCTCTGCGCGACGGGCAAGGGCAGCCCGTGCACGCCATCTGGCGTCGCTGCGTCACCAACGACGTGCTCGAATACTGGGACGAGTCGCAGGCGCTCATCGAGGCCGTGCGTGCGGAGAAAGTGGCGCTCATCGGCAGCTTCGCCGGGCATATCGTGCACGACAAGCAGATCTTCGAGGCGCTCTTCCACCCGAAGACGCGCGCGTTTCTGACCCCCGAGGAAAACGCGTTCGTGGAGCGCACCGTTCCGCAGACGCGCTACCTCGACGAACGCGAGGTCGACCTGGCCGCTGTCCGCGCGAACAAGGACGCGTGGATCATCAAGCCGACCGACGCCTATGGCGCCGCCGACGTGTACGCCGGATGCTTCCAAACGCAGGAGAAGTGGGACGAGCTCATCGACCGCTTCGCGAACGGCGCCGCTGGCGCACCGTTTTTGGTACAGCGATACATCACGCCCCACAAGACGCATATCCTCGAGCCCGACCACGCTATCGCGGACCTCGCCGACAATGAGATCGACCGCAAAGGCACGATGTACAACAACCTCGAGGGGCTCTACTGCTACAACGGGCGCTTCCAAGGCGTGTTCAGCCGCCTTGGGCCCTACCCCACCATCTCCAAGCCGATGAAGGGGATCACCGCGGCGACCATCTGGGTCGAAGACTAGCGAAGGGAATGCCGTGAGCTGGGGAAATCGCATCGTCTCCGTCGTCTGCACGATTTGCTTTGCCATCTCGTTCGTCGCTTTCGGCTTCGTGGCCGTCGCCGTTCCCGACACCGCGACGACGGCGCTCGCCGACAAGTACGCGGGAACGACGAACGACCGCACGCCGTTTTCCCACGACGAGCTCGTCGACATGGCGCTCGCAGGCAAGCGCTACACGTTCGACGCGAACGACAAGGGCGCGCTCTATCAGGCGATGTATGCCATCAACGAAAGCGCGGCCGCCGACGGGCGCGCAAGCGAACACGGACTCGACCTTGTCCGCTGGGACGAATGCGCTGCAGCCGATCAAGTGCCGCTCGCCGTTTACACGCAGCAGGCCGAGAGCACGCCGTTCTACGGGATCGCGGCGACGTTCTCGTCGGCGAACGGCGCTGCATCCTCCGACGAGGCGAGGATGCGCACGCTCTTGCCGACCGAGGAGCACGCAGCCGAGATAATCGCAGCCGCCGACGAGTCGTCGGTGCTCGACGCCGAGGCCGTAAGCCACCTCGACGACGTGTTCTCCGTGGTGATGCGCGCAGAACCCGTCGTGCTCGGCGTGTTCTGCGTCAGCGTGCTCTGCGCGGTGGGCGTGTGCTGCTCGATCGGGCGGCGCGCGTTCGGCAGCGTGCTCGTGGCTGCCGGCGCGATGACGCTCGTGGTATTCGCAATCCTGGGCGTTACCGCCGTCGTCGATTTCGACGGGCTGTTCGCGGCGTTCCACAGCCTGTTCTTCTCGCAGGGAAGTTGGGTGTTCGACGCCGACTCGCTGCTCATCACCATGTACCCCGAGCCCTTCTGGGTTGGCATGGGAGCCATCTGGCTTTGCGCGACCGCCCTCGTGAGCGTTGCCGCGATAGCGGTGGGCACGGCGCTTCGCCGCGCGTAAAGGAACACGCTCGGGAACAGCAGCTCCCGCACCTACGCGGACCAGAGCAGACCGAAGGCGACGTAAACGGCCCCCTATCCGCGCAATGAAAAGCTCGCAGCATGATGCAGCGAGCTTTTTATTGCGTTAACGCGCCACGTAAAACGGCTTTGCGAGGTGCGAGCCGGACGATAAAGGGCCATTCCCGTGCCGCGTCGCTCATCTTACTCAGCGCGATCTACGAGCGCCCCCCCCGAGCCGTTTCCCCGTATGACGCTTCGCAAGGTCCGTTCGAGCACGGCGATTTCAAGCGGCTTCGACACATGGGCATCCATCCCCGCCTTCAGGCAGTCACGCACATCGGAGTCGAAGGCGTTCGCGGTCATCGCGATGATGGGAATGTCCCGACCGAGCGGGTTTCCGCTCTCGCGGACGGCACGCGTCGCCTCGAAGCCGTTCATCACCGGCATCTGCACATCCATGAGGATCGCGTCGAACTCGCCGGGCACGACCGACGCGAACCGCTCGACCAGCTTGCGGCCGTTCGAACAGATTTCGCAGGAAGCGCCGTTCATCTCGAGGATCGCCGAGAGGATTTCGGCGTTGAGCGCATTGTCCTCGGCGCAGAGGAAGCGCATGCCTTCGAGAATGGAGCCCGTGGACGTCTCGCATTCGTCGGAAGGTGAGCGCAGCTGGTTCACGGTGGTCGCAAGATTCGACATGAAGAACGGGCGCGAGATGAGCCCGTCGACGCCGACCTTCTCCATGATGCCGAGCGCCTGCTCCTGCTGCGCGTAATCGACGCAGAACAAAAGCACCGCGTTTTCAGCTTCGGAGCGGAGCATGCGCACGATATCGGCAAGGTCGGGATCGTTGATATACCCTGAAAGCAGGATGGTGTCGACCGGCGTGGTGGAAAGAATCGCATCGATCTCGGCCTTCGAGCGCGCGACCAAAAGCTTCGCGTCGGATGCCGCGAACGCCGCCTGCATATTCCGAACGAGCGTCTCTTCCTGCGGGATGAGCAAGATCGTTTCTGCTTTCATCTCGGGTTTCGCATCCACATCGATGTCGAACGGGATGACGACCTTGAACGAGCTTCCGCGCCCGTACTCGCTTTCGACGTCGATCGTACCACCCGACAGCTCGACGATGCTCTTGGTGATGGCCATGCCGAGGCCCGTGCCCTGTTCTTTGTTGGTGACCGACCCTTCCGCGCGGGTGAAGGGATCGAAGATGCGCGCGACGAATTCCGGCTTCATGCCGCAGCCGTTGTCGGTGACGGTGATGCCGATAACGGCTCGCCCTTCTTCATCGCTTCGAAGCTCGGTCAGGTCGAGGTCGATCATGCCGCCGTTCGGCGTGTACTTGATCGCGTTCGAGAGCAGGTTGATGAACACCTGGCGCAGGCGCACCTCATCGCCGATCAGGTACTCGTGGGAGATTTCGTGGACGCGCACGGTGAAGCGCTGGCCGCGTTCCTCAGCCTGCGGGCGGATGATGCTTTCGACCTGCCCGACCTGGTCGGCAAGTCTGATGGGCTCGCGGCTGAGCGAAACCTCGGCCGATTCGATCTTGCTCATGTCGAGCACGTCGTTGATCAGGCTGAGCAAGTGCCTGCTCGAGCTTTGCACTTTGTGGATGTACGCCTCGAGCTTTTCGGGGTCGCCCTTCTCGTGCTCCATGAGGCTCGTGATGCCGACGATGGCGTTCATCGGGGTGCGTATGTCGTGGGACATGTTCGCGAGGAAGTTGCTCTTCGCCCGGCTCGCCTGCGCAAGCTCGATGTTCAAGCGCCCGAGCTTCTCGCTGTTGCGCCGTTCCGCCTCGAGGGCGGTTTTCTGCTGCATGCGCAGAAGCCAGAAGATGGCGAGGACGGAGACGATGATGAGTCCGACCGCGAACACGACGACGATGGTGATCGTAGTGTTCACGAGGTTCACCGTGTTCATGGCAACGTATTCAGACGGCACGAGGAACACGAGCGTCCACACGGCGTTGTCCATCCGGTAGAGCGCGTAATACACCTCGGTGCCGTCGAACAGGGCGTTGGAATAGGCGATGCCTTTTTGATCGAGCTCGCTTTGCGTCGTGTCGAAGGAGCTGCCGTGAAGGTAGTCCATCCCGTCGAGCGACGTTAAGATGTTGTAACCTTTGAGCAGTTCGCTGTCGCTGCTGCTGCTGCTGCTGCTGCTGCTGCTGAAGAGTTTAAGCCCATCGTTGTCGATAACGTACACGCTATTGTGACCGTTATAGGCCTCGCACTCGAAATACGGGTTCAGCTCCTCCATGCTCTGCGAGATGCCGTAGTACGAAATCGTCACCGTTCCCGACCCGTTGCGCATCGTGATCGGGCTGTCGAGCTTCTTCAGGAACACCATACGCGTATCGTTGTAGGTAAGCGAGTTCGACACGAAGACGATCTGCTCGGGGCTGTCCATCAGGTACTCGCGCTCGGTCAGAAGACCCTGCCGACCTTCCTGCGTGTAGTACGTTCCGCCAGCGTCGATCGCCATGAGGTCGCTCTGCGTTTCGCCAAGGGCTGCCAGATACGTTTCGTTGTTCATGAACGCCGTAAGCTCGTCGATCGTTTCGGGGTTGCGCTGATCGAGCGCGCGCTCCTGCTCGTCGACGACGCGCCACTGGTTCTTCACCACGTCTTCAAGCCCAGAGAAGAGCTGCGTGGTCACTTCCTTCATCTGGCTGAGGCGCTCGGCGTAGAGCGTCTGGTCGATGAAGGAACCGTAGAAGCGGACGAAGACGATCACGGCGGTAACGACCACCGCGATGACGATGCACAGCGCGCCGACAGCGCGCTGCCTCCCTTTCTTCCGCTCGGCCGCCCGACGAGTCGCTTCGACCATGCGCCTACTCCCAGACGATGTCGCTCGCGGAGAGCGTATCGAACGTGCTGAGATAGTTCTCGGCTGCGGTAAGCCCCATGATGCCGCTGTCGGCGTAACCGCCTTCGGCCTTCACCGCATCGGAAGCGCCGCAGATGGGGATGGTGTAGGTTGCATCGTCGTCAAGCTCGGCGCCGCCCTTCGTCACGAGCACGTAAGGGAACACAAGCGAACCGTCGCCCTTGGAGTCGTAGCCGGTCTGCGCGAGCTCCTTGATGCGCGCGCCCGAAAGCGTGACGGTCTGGATGTTGTTCTTCCACCCGGTCGGGAGGATGGACACGATTTCCGAATCGGTCACGCCAAGGGGGAACAGGCTTCCGCTCACGCCGTCCTTGTTCATCTCGCGCACGTCGGTGTTGTGGATCCATTGGTTGGTAGAGACAAGCGCCGCATCGGCCCCCGTCGCCTTGCCGAAGCTGATGCCGACGAGCCGCGCGCAATCGTCCGTCCCGATGGTTTCGGTCACCGTGGTGAACGTCTTCTTCGTGTCGTTCGTGATGAGGCTCTGGCTGCCGTCGATCGCGTCGACGACGTCGTCGAGCGTCGCCTCGCCCTTCACGAACTCGATCATCTTGTTGCCGATGGGGACGATGGCGTTTTCCCAGCCGGAATAGACGAACGACGCGGTATGGCCGTTGTTCAAGTCGTCGAGGATATCGACATAGTAGCTGTCTTCGCCGGGAGCCGCGTCCTTAAGCGGCAGCAAACGCGCCGCGTTCTGAGTGGGATCGAGGGATTCCATGCCCTCAACCGTCGAGAGCACCTCCATCACATGGAGCGCGTCTTCGAGCTTCTGCTCGTTGCCCGCCTCCCCAAGGCTCTTGCTCAGACCCACGTAACGGCTCACGTTCAAGATATAGACGTTCTGGTCGCCGTTTTCCGAAAGGTAGGGCATGAGCCCGACCTCGTCGGTCGCCCCTTCCTGCGTTTTCAGCGAGTTGCTGTTGCCGATGAGGAACAAGGTGTTGCCCTCGACCATCTGCGCCTTCGTGGCGCTATCGGAATCGGGCGTGCCATCGGCGTTCAGCATCCCCAGATCGCGCCAGCGGTTCAGAAGCTGCATCGACTGCATCATCTCGTCCGATTCGCGCAGGGTGGTATCGCCCGCAAGGAAAGCGTTTTGCCACTTCATGCCGTCAAGCGTGCTCAAGTAGCTCGTGTCGAGGATATTGCAGAGGTACTGGAAGCCGTAGCCGGGGTACTGGAGCTGGTCGCGACAGAAGATGACGCCGGCCGCTTCGCATTTGGTCTTCAAATCCTCAAGCTCGGCGAGGTTGGTGGGAAGCGTCCAGCCATGTTCTTCGAGCAGGGTCTTGTTGTAGGTGATGCCGAGCGCGTTGTACCCGAGCGGCAGCATGTAGACGGCACCGTCGTTGGTGACCTCGCGCAGGCGGGACTGCGCATACGAATCGGTGAAGCTGTAGCTCGAAAGATCGAGGAAATCGCTCGCGTCGTCGGAGCGGCCGGGGACGTAATACGTGCAGAAGTAAATGTCGGTCATCTGACCGGCCTTGCGCATGTCGTTCACGTAGTCGGTGTAATCCTGCCCGTTATAGGGGATGATCTCCAAGTTGATCTCGGGGTACTTCTCGTGCACGAGGTCGTAGAACGTCGACATGTTGCTGTACGGCGCGTTCATGGTGATGGTCGGGTGCTCGCCTGTCGCTTGGGAGCTTTTCGCGTCGTTGCCGCTGGTTGCACTGCACCCGGCGATAAGGCACGCCGCGCACGCGATTGCCAGCACGAGGCCCAGGATACCCTTGCGTTTCATGATTCGTTCCTTCGCTTTCTCACTTCGCGGCGCGGCCAGACCCGCACCGGACGGCAAAACGGCCCTCGGCGAAGGCCCTCTGGCGAAGCCGCCGAGCGAAGGAACCCCCCCCCGAAAGGAGCAGCCGCAACGCGCCTGCTCGTACTTGCACATAAGAATACCATACGCGGCGCGATCTCTATACGGAAGCTTCCGAACGATTCCGCGAAGGGATGCGTTCGCGAAGCCCGAGCGGCGCCTGTCGGCCAGCCCGTCGCCTGGCGCCGTGAATCAACCCATGGCCTCGGACAACGTCTTCAAAAGCGAAGCTATGTCGATAGGCTTCGCCACATGCCCGTTCATGCCCGCGGCAAGCGCCGCGCGCCTGTCCTCCTCGAACGCATTGGCCGTCATGGCAACGATCGGCACGTCCTTGCACGACGGCGTCCCCATCGCCCGAATCCGCCGCGTGGCCTCGTAGCCGTCCATCACCGGCATCTGGATATCCATCAGGATCGCGTCGTAGCGACCCGCGTCGGCGCTTTCCATCTTCCTCACCGCTTCCAAGCCATCCGACGCGACCTCGACGGCAAAGCCCGCCTGCCGCAATATCTCCACAGCGATTTCCTGGTTGAGCTCGTTGTCTTCCACAAGGAGAATCTTCTCGCCTTCCGGGCGGAAAGCCGCCTTCCCACCTGGTCGAGGCACCGCCTCCCCTCCGGCGGACGCGCTCTCCCCTGCGAGGCGGAAGGTCAGGCGCACGTCGAATTCGCTGCCTTTTCCCTCCTCGCTTTTCACCGCGATGGAGCCGCCCATCAAATCCACGACCTTCTTGGTGATGGCGAGCCCGAGCCCCGTGCCCTGGATGCCGCTCACCGTCGCTGACTTCTCGCGGCTGAACGACTCGAAGAGATGCTTCTGGAATTCCTCGCTGATGCCGATGCCGGTATCGCTCACGATAAAGCGGTAGCACGCGCAGCCCTCGGGCGCGCCCGGCTCCTGGCGCACGCGCAAACGCAGGGTCCCCCCGGTTTCGGTGAACTTGACGCCGTTGCCCAGGATGTTGAGCAAGACTTGCGTGAGCCGCAGCTTGTCGGCGACCACGTCGACGTCGGCCACGCCCTCGGTCTCGACGAGGAATCTAAGCCCTTTCGCCTCGGCGGCAGGTTGGATGATGGTGGTGATCGAGCCCAAGAGGTCGGGCAGGTTGAGCGGCTTTTCCTCTATCGTCACCCGGCCGCTTTCGATGCGGCTCATGTCGAGCACGTCGTTGATGAGGGAGAGCAAGTGCTCGCTCGAGGTGCTTATCTTGCGCAGGTAGTCTTCGACCGCCCCCGCGTCGCCCACGCGCGACAGGGCCAAGGAGGTGAAGCCGATGATGGCGTTCATAGGCGTGCGGATGTCGTGCGACATGCTGTTGAAGAACTGCGTCTTGGCCTGGTTCGCGCGCTCGGCCTCGTCGAGGGCCTCCGCGAGCATCTCGTTTCGCCTACGCTCTTCCCGCACGAGATGGTTGACGTTTTTGAACCCGATGACGAAATCGGAGCCGCCCTCGCCGCCCGCCGCGGTGAAACTCACCTGGAAGTACTCGCGCTTGCCTTCGTAGCGGCGCTTGAAGATCACGCTGTAGACCGGCTGGCGGCTGATTTCCCGCTGCACCACATCGAAGCTCACCTTGCGCGCAAACTCGGCCTTGTCCTCGTTGCAGACGTAGTTGTCGAGATAGCGCGCGAGCGCTTCGTCGTAGCCGATGCTCTGCGCCGCGAAGTAGGCGTCTTCCCGCGCGACGTTGTCGCGCCCGCTATCGCGGTATTTGGTGATGACGCCGCCGTTTCCCGAGACGAGCCAGACCGTCGTGTACTCCCGCGACAGGCCGCTGATGACGCGCGTCTGCTCGTCGAGCAGCATGTGCTCGCGTTCGCGCTGTTTCTGGTCGGCCACGATGGACGATATGTCTTCGAGCGCGAACAGGACGCTCGTCACCGCGCCTGCCGCATCGCGCGCCGCCACGACCCAACTGGCGCGGCACCATTCCCACGGGTCGACCGTGCCGTGAAATTCCTCCACGGCGATGTCGGTATCGCCGAGCAGCTCCGTCATCCGGCTTCGGTCGACGAAGGCGCGCATCTTGTCCTGGTCCTCCGGCTGCACGCACGTGTCGACGAAGGCACCGGCGACGTCGTCGATGGTGGCCAGGCCCGCCGCCGCCCGTTCGAAGAAGGGGACGTTCTTGATCGCCTTGCAGGTGTTCGCCTCAAGATCGACCCACCAGACGGCGAAATACGCGTTCGAAAGACCACCGATAGTGTGGAGCTGTTCTTTGAGCTGGGCGTTCACCCTCCGAAGCTCTTCTTTCTTGCGTTCTTCCTGGGCGATGATCTTGTCGATCACGCGAAAGCCCACCACGCCGCCCGAGCCGGCGGCGTCGGTGAGCGCGGAGAACACCTCGAGGTGGCGCCGCCTGCCGGAGTTGGTCACCGCGCAAAAGCGGTAGACCAGCTTCCCCTCGCGCAGAAGGCGGACGTGGAGATGCTCCGGGTCGAGCATCTCCACGAAATCCGGGGAGGAGGGCCGATCGACGTAATGCTCGAAGCATTCGCGCAGTTTCGCGCGGTACACACCGAAATCGCCCGCTGTCCTGCCGTTTTCGAGAAAGAGCCTCGTCTCGGCATTCGATTTCGTGACCTCGACCATCTCGTTCTCGAAATCGAGATAGAAAAACGACTGGAAATCCTGGCACAACGTGTCAAGGATGAGCTTCTCCCGGTCGATAGGAGCAGGGCGATCCATGGACCGGGCATCGGAGGCGATCATGAGGGTTCTCCAATCACTTTTTTCTCGCAAAGGTGATTGCAGCGGTATCGATTGCATCCCCCGGGGCAGAAAATGCACTGTCCCGGCGGGCAATGCATCCAATAGCAAGTGCAACTGGCTGCCATTTTACAGGCCCTATAGCTTTGCGTCTCAGGCTTTCGCCTGATTTGCCGATATAAATTTGATTACTAACTATACCTTTCCTCCGGCGAAAAAGCGACCGCGACCCACCCGATATTTACGACGCATTAACACAGTTGGCTATCGGCGGCGAAGCGAGTATCATATATAGGTTGAATGGATTGAAACGACTTCCAAAGACGAAAGAGGAATCCGTGACTGACAAACCCGTACGCGTCCGCTTCGCACCCTCGCCCACCGGGCGTTTGCACGTCGGCGGCGCGCGCACCGCGATCTACAACTGGGCGTTCGCCCGCGCAACCGGCGGCACCTTCATCCTGCGCATCGAAGACACCGACCCCACCCGCTCCACCGAGGAGAACGTCCAGGTCATCCTGAACGCGATGAAGTGGCTCAACCTCGATTGGGACGAAGGCCCCGAAGTGGGCGGCGACGCGGGCCCCTACTTCCAGACCCAGCGCTTCGACACGTACAAGGACGCGCTCGAGCGCTTGAAGGAGCGCGGGGCTGTGTACCCCTGCTTCTGCACGAAGGAGGAACTCGACGCCAAGCGCGCGAAGGCCGAAGCCGAGGAAGGCGGGTACTCCGGCTACGACCGCACCTGCCGCGATATCGACCCGCAGGAAGCGCAAGCGCGCATCGACGCGGGCGAACCGCACGTGTGGCGCTTGAAGGTGCCGCTCGATCACGGCCCGATCGAGTTCGACGACGCGGTCTACGGGCATGTGTCCTTCCCCGCCGAGGTCATGGACGACATGATCGTCGTGCGCACCGACGGCACGCCCACCTACAACTTCGCCGTGGTCTGCGACGACGCGAACATGGGCATCACGCACGTCATCCGCGGCGACGATCACCTGTCCAACACCCCGCGCCAGATCCTCATCTACGAGGCGCTCGGCTACGACGTGCCGACCTTCGCGCACCTGTCGATGATTCTGGGCCCCGACGGCAAGAAGCTCTCCAAGCGTCACGGCGCCGCAAGCGTGGAGGAATTCCGCGACCGCGGCTTCCTGCCCGACGCGATGGTGAACTTCCTCGCGCTTTTGGGCTGGTCGCTCGACGGCGAGACCACGCTCATCGACCGCGAAACGCTCTGCCGCGAGTTCTCGCTCGACCGCATCACCAAGAAGGACGCCGTGTTCGACGAGACGAAGCTCGAGTGGATGAACGGCCAGTACATCAAGGAAATGGGCGCGCAGGACTGGGCATGCGCAAGCGTGCCGTGGCTCGCCCGCGCGCGTGCCGGCGTCGCCGCCGACGCGGAGATCTCGGAAGAGGAAATCCGCGAGACCGCGGCCGACATCGCCAACCGCCCCGAGTTCTACGAGAAGCTCTACCCGCTCGTGGCCGAACGCGAGACGCGCCTTACCGACGCAGCGGAAAAGCTCGCCTACATGTTCTGGGGCGACCGTGTCGAATCGCTTGACGAGAAGAGCGTGAAGAAGGTCCTTCTGAAGGAAGGCGCACGCGCCGAGGAAGCGCTCGCCGCGTGCCGTGCGATCCTTGCCGACGAGGGCAACGAGTGGAGCGCCCCTGTGCTCGAAGCCGAATGCCGCAAGCTCGGCGAGGAGGACGCGCTCAACATGAAGCTCAAGTTCGTCTTGCAGCCGCTTCGCGTCGCCGTGTGCGGCAACATGGTGTCGCCGCCTTTGTTCGAGTCGATCGAGCTGCTGCCGCGCGAAGACGTGCTTGCCCGCATCGATCAGGTGACGGCGCAGGTCTTCGGCGGCGAGAGCGCCGAATAGCCGCATGGCCGGAACCGACTCGCATACCGAAAAGGGCGCCTTCACGGGCGCCCTTTCTTCACGGGGCCTCGCACGCCGGCAGCTGCGCTCGGCGATGGGGTCGCCGCGCAAGGTGGTGTTCCTGCGCGACTTCTGCACACGCCCCTACGGGTCGTCATGCGCCCGCTGCATCACGGCGTGCCCGAAAGGCGCGATCGCCTTCGCGAACGCGCAAGCCGCGATCGACTCGCAAGCCTGCACGAAATGCGGGATATGTCTCGGCGTATGCGACGCGTTCTCGCTCGTTGACGTGAGCGCCGAGGGCATCCGCTCGCATATGAGGAAGATCGCGCTCTCGGGGCGAACCGTTATCCTCACCTGCTCTCATCTGCTCCCAAGCGGCTTCACGCCGGCAGACAACGTGGTCGTGCTTCCCTGCCTTGCCGCCCTCTCGACCGAGCTTCTCACCGCGTCGCTCGCGGAAGGGCAAAAGCTCGCCGTCGCCGTGGCGTTCGATGCCTGCGAAACGTGCACGCGAACCAAGGGGTGCGGCATGGACGCGTACTCTCACGCCATCGAATGCGCCGAGGCCGCAAGCGAAGGCGAGGTCGCCTTCACCGACGACGTGCCCGAATGGACCGAGGAAAGCTCGTTTTTGGAAACGCTTGGCAAGAACGACGCCGCGGACAGGCGCGAAACCATCGAATCGCTCAAAGACCAAGTGGTCGATATCGCGTCAGGGTCGTACCGCATGCGGCGGAACGAGGCGCTGCAAGAAGCGCGCGAGGCGAGCGCGCGCATGAACCAGGAGCCGCGCATCGGGGGGGCGGCGGGAACGCCCGAGGCGAACGCCTATGCCGAAGGCGGCGCCACGCGCGAGGTGCTCTTCCCCCGCCAGCGCATGATCCTCGAGGCGGCCGACGTGTCCGACGCCGTCGCCGTGCGATTCGCCGTCTCGCTTTCCCAAACCGACTGCGCGCTCTGCGAGAACGACCTTTCCTGCACGCGGGGCTGCCCTACGGGCGCACGGCAACCGAGTCCCGAAAACGGGATGCTGCGCTTCACGCGGAGGCTCTGCATCGGCTGCGGGTTGTGCGTATCGGCCTGCAAACGCGGCGCCGTGAGCCTGCGCGAAGCCTGCGCGGGAGAGCTTTTGCCGGGAGCGATCGAGGAAGACGCCCAGGGCGTCAGCCACCCTGAAGCCGCCGCTGATCTCCCCCTGTCCGTCGATGACGACGGCATATGCGATGCGATCGTGAAACAGTAGGAACCTCATAGAAAGAAGGATGCCCATGCTCTCCGACAATCCCACGCTTGAAGAAGTGGCCGAATACTTCGCAGGCGATCAGTTCGCGACGCAGGCGGCCGGCTGCCGCGTGGTCGAGACCTCGCACGGGCACGCCGTGTGCGAAATGGAGCTTTCCGACATTCACCGCAACGCGACCGGCAATGTGATGGGCGGCGCCATCTTCACGCTGGCCGACTTCGCGCTCGCCATCGCCTGCAACGTGGGCGAGGCGCCGAGCGTGTCGGTGAGCAACACGATCGAGTACTTCTCCGCCACGAGGGGAAGCAAGCTCACGGCGACCTGCGATGTCGACAAGTCGGGCCGCCGCCTGGGATTTTACACCGTCGAGATTGCCGACGACACCGGAAAGCGCATCGCGAAGATGTGCGCCACCTGCGCACGGTAGCGCGTATCACGACAGAGCCGCGAACCCGAACGACCCCGCCGACCCCTTCGCGCGACGGGGTCGTTTTGCCCGAGGCCGCATCACGGCCTCCCCCGAGGACGGGCTCGACCGCTCCTTACGCTTCCCGTTCGTCGAAGTCGCCGATGAGGGCGCGGGCGAAGTCGTGCGCGTCGAAATCTTTCAGATCGTCCATACCCTCGCCCACGCCGATCTTGAGCACGGGAAGCTCGAGTTCATGGCTCACGGCCAAGGCAATGCCGCCTTTCGCCGTGCCGTCGAGTTTCGTCACGACGATACCGTCGAGCGAGAGCGCCTTGTTGAACTCACGCGCTTGCTGCAAGCCGTTCTGACCCGTCGTCGCATCGATGACGAGCACCGTGTGCACCGGCAGCTTGGAGCGCTTGCGCACCACGTTCACGACCTTCTCGAGCTCGCGCATAAGGTCGGCCGAGGTGTGCAGGCGTCCCGCCGTGTCGATAAGCACGAGGTCGGCGCCCGTTTCCTCAGCGCGCTCGATCGTGGCGTAGCAGACGCTCGCCGGGTCGCTGCCGCGCTCGCGTTCGACCACTTCCACCTCGGCGCGACGCGCCCATACCTCGAGCTGCTCGATGGCGGCGGCGCGGAACGTGTCGGCGCTGCCCAAGATGACGTTTCTCCCCGCGTCGGACGCCTCCTTGGCGAGCTTGCCCACCGTGGTCGTCTTTCCCGTGCCGTTGATGCCGACGAACAGCACGAGCGCGGGTTCCCCGCCGAAGATTTCCTCCCCGCCTTCGGTGAACGTGCTCGCAATTTGGTCGTTCAGCATGTCGAGCACCGCGTACGCATCGGGAAGCGCTTTGCGCGTCGCTTGGTCGCGCAGGTTCTCGACGATGTCGCTTGCCGCAGGGGCGCCGATGTCGCTTAGGATGAGCGTCTCCTCGAGCCCGTCCCAGAACTCGTCATCCAAATCGGGGCCGCGGTCGAGCAGAACGTTCATCTGTTCCTTGAATTTGTCGCGCGAGCGCTGAAGCCCTTCGCTAATACGGTCGAAAAAGCCCATGAGGGTGTCCTTCCACTATGAGATAACGGCATGTCAGCCCGTGAAAACAATCGATTCACAGCATAACAAAGAAACACCCCTGCATATGAGAGTGCAAGGGTGTTTCAAAGTTTAACGGCGCAAAGCCGCGTTTTCCCGATACGGGAAAAGGTGGCGTGAAGAGCACCCCTTCGCCACCCTAGTTCGAACCGTTCGTCGTCGGGTCGTACAGATGGCACGCGCACTTGTGGTTCGTCTTCACGTCGATCAAGTCGGGCACGGAATTGCCGCACACCCCGAGGCGCTTGAAGCAGCGGCCCGCGAACCGGCATCCCGGAGGCGGATCGATCGGGGACGGAACGTCGCCCTCGAGGATGATGCGCTCGCGCTTCGTTTTCGGGTCGACCGAGGGAATCGCGGAAAGAAGTGCCTGGGTGTAGGGCGACAGCGGGTCGGCGTACAGCGACTTCTTCGGGGCGATTTCCATCATCTTGCCCAAGTACATGACGCCGACGCGGTCGGAGACGTGTTTCACGACGTTCAGGCCATGCGCGATGAACAGGTACGTGAGCCCGAACTCCTCCTTCAGGTCGTCGAGCAGGTTCAAGACCTGAGCCTGAATGGACACGTCGAGCGCGGACACCGGCTCGTCGCACACGATGAGCTTCGGGTTCACCGCAAGCGCACGGGCGATGCCGACGCGCTGACGCTGACCGCCGGAGAATTCATGCGGGTAGCGGTTGCGCATGTAGTTCGCAAGACCGACGCACTCCAAAAGCTCGTTCACGCGCTGTTCGACCTTGTCCTTCGGCACGATGTTGTTCGTGATCATCGGTTCGGCGATGATGTCGCCGATGCGCATGCGCGGATTGAGCGACGCATACGGGTCCTGGAAGATGAGCTGGATGTCCTTGCAGTAGTTCTTGCGCTCGGAGTCCTTCATCGCCGTGAGGTCTTTGCCCTCGAAGATGATCTTGCCGCTTGTGGGCTTGAGCAGGTTCACGAGCATCTTGCCGACGGTCGTCTTGCCGCAACCGGATTCACCGACGAGGCCGAACGCCTCGCCCTTCTTGATCTGGAACGACACGTCGTCGACGGCATGCACGTACGACGTTGCCTTGCCGAAGAAATTGGTCTCGGCCGCGAACAGCTTCGTCAGGTGCTGCACGTCGAGCAGCACGTCGGCATCCGCCGCGTTGTCGGCAGCGGGCTTTTGGGCAGCGTTATCGCTCATCGGCTTTCCCCTCCTCTGCTTCCTGCGTCTCGTCGCCCATGATGAGGGCGGCGGCAGTGCTCACTTCGCGCGCGGCCTCGACGGCGGCGCGGGCCTTTTCCTCGTTCTTCTCGACCTCGGCGGCGTTTTTCGCCTTGCCCGATTCCTCCTCGTAGAGGAAGCAGCGCACCTTATGGTCGCCCACCTGCACCAGATCGGGCACTTTCTCGCGGCAGATCTGCATGCAGTTGTCGCAGCGATCGGAGAAATGGCACCCGGGGGGCATTTCAAGCGGATTCGGCACCATGCCCTTGATCATGTAAAGACGCTTCGTGTCGTCGTCTTCCAAACGAGGAATCGACTTCAGAAGGCCGAGCGTGTAGGGATGCATGGGGTTGTCGAACAGCGAGCGCACCTCGGCTTCTTCCACGACCTGGCCGCAGTACATGACGACGACGCGATCGGCCGTTTCCGACACGACGCCCAAATCATGCGTGATGAGCAGCACGGCCATGCCGGTATCGTCGCGCAGACGTCGCAGAAGGTCCAAGATCTGCGCCTGGATCGTCACGTCGAGCGCTGTGGTGGGCTCGTCGGCGATGAGGAGCTTGGGATTGCACGCGAGCGCCATGGCGATCATGACGCGCTGGCGCATGCCGCCCGACATCTGGTGCGGATAGTCGCGCACGCGAGCCTCGGGGCTCGGGATGCCGACCTTGCGCAGAAGGTCGATCGCGCGCGTGAGCGCTTCCTTCTTGGAAATCTTCTCGTGCGTGCGGATGGCCTCCACGATCTGATCGCCGATGCGGTACACCGGGTTCAGCGACGTCATAGGCTCCTGGAAGATCATGGCCATGTCGTTGCCGCGCATCTCGCGGTATTCCTTCTCGGAGAGCTTCGTCAGGTCCTTGCCGTCGAACTCCATCGAACCGCCGGCAACGTGGCCGGGCTCGGCCAGAAGGCCCATAACCGACAAGCTCGTGACCGATTTGCCCGAACCGGATTCGCCCACGATGGCGAGGATTTCCCCTTCGTCGACCGAGAACGTCACGTCGTCGACGGCGCGGACGACGCCGCGCTTGACGGGAAACTCGGTGCAGAGGTTCTTCACTTCAAGCAGCATGTGACTACCTCTTTCTCGACTTGGGATCAAGGCCGTCGCGGATGCCGTCGCCGAGCAGGTTGAACGCGAGCACGGTGAGGGTGATGGCGAGGCCGGGGAAGATCATGAGCCACGGCGCACGGAACAGCTCGTTGCGGCCACGGCCGAGCATGTCGCCCCATTCGGCATCGGGCGGCTGCACGCCGAGACCCAAGAAGCCGAGGGCGGCGCAATCGAGGATGGCCGACGAGATGCCGAGCGTCGCGCGAACGATGATCGAGGGCAGCGCGTTCGGGAGCACGTGGCGGAACACGATGGCGAAGTTCGAGTTGCCCATAACGCGCGCGGCGGCGACGTAGTCGTTCTCCTTGATGGAGAGGATCTCAGAGCGCACGATGCGCGCGTATTCGGGGATGGCGACGAAGCCGATGGCCACGACCGCCTTCTCGATGCCCTGGCCGAGCGCAGCCATGATGGCGATGGCGAGCAGGATCGACGGGATGGAGAGCATCATGTCCATGATGCGCATGATGACCGTGTCCCACTTCCCGCCCTTGTAGCCGGCGATAGCGCCCAAAACGACGCCGAGCGACAGCGAGATGGCCACAGCCGCCAGACCGACGACGAGGGTGATCTGGGTGCCGACGAGCACGCGGCTGAAGATATCGCGACCTTGAAGGTCGGTGCCGAACCAGTGCTCGGCCGAGGGACCCTGCGCGGAGTGCGCGAGGTTCTGCTCGTAGGGATCGTAGGGCAATACGCCGGGGACGAGCTTCGTCACGACGGCGATGACCACAAGGACCAAGATAAAGATGGCCGACACGAGCGCCGCCTTGTTGGAGACGATGCCGTCGATGACGTCCTTCCAGATGCTTTCGCGTTTTTCAACCGCAGGCGCGGACGCGGCATTCGAATCGAGTTCGCCGGCACCTTCGGTCGCGAGAACCGTTTTCTTGCTCATCTCGATCACCCCTCTTCCTTCGCACCGTACTTGATGCGGGGATCAAGCCATGCGTAGACGATGTCGACAAGCAGGTTCATGATGACGAAGATGACCGCGACGAGCAGCACGATGCCCTGCACCACCGGGAAGTCGCTTTTGAGCACGCAGTCGACGGCGTATTTGCCGATACCCGGCCACGCGAACACGGTTTCGGTGAGCAGCGCGCCGCCGAGGAGGCTGCCGAATTGAAGGCCGATGACGGTGGAAACGGGCAACATCGCGTTGCGCAGCGCATGCTTGATGTTCACCGAGCGCTTGGTCAGGCCCTTCGCGCGGGCCGTGCGGATGTAGTCGGCGTTCAGCGTTTCGAGCATGGAAGAACGCGTCATGCGCGTGATGATCGCCATGGAGTACAGCGACAGCGCGAGCGTCGGCAGGATAAGATGCACGAGCACGTCGCCGAGCGCGGTCCAGTCGCCCTTCATGATCGTGTCGAGGATGAAGAAGCCCGTGCCGCCCGTCGGCTGAAGAAGCGGCGTCACGCGACCGGACGACGGCAAGATGTGCAGCGTTGCCGAGAACAGCAAGATGAGCAGGATGCCGGACCAGAAGATCGGCATCGACACGCCGATGAGCGCGACGACCATGCTCACGTTGTCGGCGAGCTTGTTCTTCTTCACCGCGGCGAGCACGCCGAGCGCGATGCCGCATACCGATGCGACGATGATGGCGCAGATGGCGAGCTCGGCCGTTGCCGGGAAGCGCGATGCGATCTCGGCCGCGACGGAAGTGTGCGTGTAGTACGACGTGCCCAGGTCGCCCTGAACCGCCGAAACCAAGAAGTTGACGTACTGCATCCAGATCGGATCATCAAGCCCGTAGTCGGCTCGCCACGCGGCCATCGCCTCAGGCGTGGCATGCTCGCCCAAGACCACGGGGGCCGGGTCGCTTGCCAAGACACGCGTGATGAAGAAGATGATGATCGTCACACCCAGCAGAACGGGAATCACCATAAGGATTCTCTTGAGGATGTATTTGAGCACCTTGTTCCTTTCGAAAGAGCCCCGTCTCGTCTTTTCGGGACCTTGAAACGCACAGGCCCGCGGAACCTGCCGGGAAGCGAATCCCCATTCGCCTCCGGGCAAGCCGCGCCCCGCGCAAATAAGGGGCGTGCAGGGCGAAACGCCACCTTGCACGCCCCAAAAAGGGCAAACGCGGGAAAGCGCTTACGCTTCCTTGGAAACGCCCTTGAAGAAGACGACTCCCGTCGGGTGATAGTAGAAGTCCTTCACCTTCGGGCTGTAGCCGAGCAGGTTCTTACCATGGGAGATGAGCACCCACGGCTGCTCCTCGGCGACCATTTCCTCGCACTTCTTGTAGATCGCGTCGCGATCGTCGCCGTCGGGCGTGTCGATGCCCTGGGCGATGAGCTTCTTGTACTCGGCGTTGTTCCAGTGAGCCACGTTCATGGACTTGTTGGAGTCCGCGAGCAGGTTCATGAAGTTGTCCGGGTCGCCGTTGTCGCCCGTCCAGCCGTAGAAGCAGATGTCGTAGGGATCGGTCTGGACCTTCGACTTGTAGGTGGTCCAGTCGTACTGGGTGATGTTCACCTTGACGCCGACCTTGTCCAGGTAGCCCTGGATCATGTTGGCGAGCTCGACGCCGCCCTTGGCGTTGTAGGGGCGCGCGGTGGAGTAGGTGATGCAGGCGAGCTCGGTGACGCCCTTGGCGGAAAGCGTGGCCTTCGCAGCATCGGGGTCGTAAGCGGTCTGCTTGATGTCCTTGTCGTAGGGAGCCATCCAGGTCGGCATGACGGAGTTCGCGACGGAGGCGTAGTCGCCGTAGATGGCGGAGACCATTTCCTCGACGTTGATCGCCTGGGCGATCGCCTTGCGGACTTCCTTGTCGGCGCAGATGCCGCCCTCGTCGGTGTTGAACGCCATGTAGTTGACGGTCATGCCGTCTTCAGCGAACAGCTCGTAGCCGCCGTCGGTGATCTGGCTGGCGGAAGACGGGTCGACAGACGAGATGATGTCGCACTCGCCGTTCAGAAGCGACGTGATGCGGGTGTTGCCCTCGGCGATGACCTTGAAGATGATGTTCTTGGTCTTCGGGGCGTTGTCCTTGTCCCAGTAGTCCTCGTTGGCCTCGAGGGTGATGGAAGCGGACTTCGTCCAGTCGACGAACTTGTAGGGGCCGGTGCCGACGGGCTTCTCGATCGGCTTGCCGGCGGCGTCGTCGATGGCCTTCGGCGACACGATCGGGGAAGCGAGGCACATGGCCAGGTTCTTCAGGAACGAGGTGTTCGCGGCGCGCATGGTGAACTTCACGGTCTTGTCGTCGACGGCTTCGACTGTCTTCACGCCCGAGTTCGCGGCTTCCTCGCCGAAGACGAAGGAGGCGTAGGGCATGTCGGAGTTGCGGTTCGGCTCGAGCAGGCGCTCGACGGACTTCACGACGGCGGCGGCGTTGAACTCCTCGCCGTCATGGAACTTGATGCCTTCGCGCAGCTTGATGGTGTAGGTGAGCATATCGTCGGAGATTTCCGGCAGCTCGGCGGCGAGCAGCGGCTGTACCGTCGCGTCCTTCGCGCCGTAGCCGTAGAGGCCTTCATGGATGTTGCAGGAAACGATGGCGGATTCGCCGTCGTCGAAGTACGCCGGGTCGAGAGCGCGCGGATCGGCAGTGAGGCTGTAGGTGATGCTCTCGGCAACGCCCGAGCCGGAAGCGGACGAGTCGCTCTTCTTCTCGCTGGAACCGGAGTTGCTCGAGCAGCCGGCCATTCCGATGACGGCGGTGCTCGCAACAGCGGTGCCGAGCAGGCCCATGAACTGGCGCCTGCTGACTTGCAGCTTGCTTTCTTCCATTGGATTTCTCCCTTCCCATTTCGGCTCGGCCGTTTCGGGCGAGCCGTCGCGCGGCTTCCTGTACCGCGCTTTCCCACGAATTCCTATCGTCAGCTAGGAATTCGTATCGGTACACTTTAGCGCAGCAAAGCACGTCTTCATGCCTCGAATGGAGATTTTTTGGGCTATTTATTCGCTTTTTGCCGTTAACGGCACGAAAAAAGCAGATAAAGAACGAGTGGAGGTCAATTCAGGGAAATCGGAAGGGCGAGCGCCGAGCGGGACGCGGCGAGGGGTCTTTCCCCTCTACGCCGCGCCCCTTCCCGCTTCAGGCCGGGCTACTCGGCGTATTGCAGTGCCCGGTCGAGCTTCTGGCTGATCACCTTCGTGACGCCGTCGGCCTGCATCGACACGCCGAACAGCACGTCGGCGGTTTCCATCGTGCGGCGCTGGTGCGTGATCATGATGAGCTGCGTGGTGTCGCGCAGCGACTCGACGAACGCGACGAGCCGGCGCAGGTTCGTGTCGTCGAGCGCCGCCTCCACCTCGTCGAGGATGTAGAACGGCGTGGACCGAATCCGGTACACCGCGAACAGAAGCGCTATAGCCGTGAGCGACTTCTCGCCGCCCGACATGAGCGTCATCTTCGCGATGCGCTTGCCGCGCGGCTGCGCGGTGACCTCGACGCCCGTGTTCTCCAAATCGTCAGGGTCGACGAGTGAGAGGTGCGCCGTGCCGCCCGGGAACAAGGTGGAGAAGATCTCCTGGAAGTTCTTGTCGACCGCCTCGTAGGTTTTCACGAAGTCGTCTTTCATGCGCGCGTCGATGACGCGGTTGATCTTCGCAAGCGACTTGCGCGCGCCGTCGAGGTCGGCAAGCTGCGCCGCGAGGTAGTCGTAGCGCACTTTGAGCGCATCGTACTCGTCGGCGGCGTCGGGGTTGATGGTTCCCAAGTTCGCGATGCGGCGACGCAGCTTGAACACGGCGTCCTCGACTTCAGGGCGGTTTTCGAGCTCGGGCTCGTTGAGCGCGATCTCAAGCGGGGTGCGGCACCCGTGGACGATCTCGTTCACGGCGGCTTCCACCTGCACCTCGAGGCGCCCCTTGTCGACGCGAGCGGCGCTCATGCGCTCGCTCGCCGCATCGTAGGCGTCATGCGCGGCTCGAGCAGCGGCGCGCGCCTGCGTCGCCTGGGCATGAAGGCCGCTTTGGGAATCCTGGGCGAGACGCGCCTTGTCCTCCAGATCGACCATCCACCGGCGCGCGTTCCGTTCGAGTTCGTCCAGGCATGCGAGCAAAGGCTCGATGCGGGAAGCGGAAAGCTCCTTGGCCTTGAGCGCGACGCGCTGGGTTCTCGCCTGCGCGCGCAGGTCGGAAAGCTCGCCGGCACGCGCATCGCGAACGCGCACGGTGTAGGTCTCGCGTTCGACGAGCGTGGCCCGCTCGAGACGCGCTTCGGAAAGCGCGTCGGTCGCGGCACGGGCGGCGTCGCGCAGGGGCTCGGCAGCGTCGAGCGCCGCTTGCAGGCTCCCCTTCACCCCTTCGAGTTCGCCTCCGAGCTCGTCGGCTAAACGGGCGTATTCCTCGACGTCGGGGCGCGCCTTCGCGATGACGTC
>CAKUIV010000010.1 GCA_934661105.1 uncultured Ellagibacter sp.
CTTCTGAAGGGCCCCATCTGGATATGCTTTATCGGGGCCGTCCTCATGGGCTTTTTGCCGACGCCGCAAGCGCTCACGCGCGCGCGGTGGGTCTTCCTTGTGAAGACGGGGCGTTTGGGCGATGGCGCGCCCGAGCTGAAGACGGTGTTCTCCTACGAGGGCGTCATGGACGACGTGATTTTCATGATAAGCCCCGCGCTTTCCATCGCGCTCGCCTCGTCGATTCACCCGATTGCGGGCATGACCTGCGGATTTATATGCTGTGCGGTCGGTCTGGCCCTGCTCATGTCCTCGAAGTCGACCGAGCCCGTCGTCGGTTGGGAGAAAGAAGTCGTCGGTGCCTTTGAGAGGAAGGGTGCGGGAGACGCGTCTGACGGGGCCGACACAACGTGCGCGTCTGATCCCGATGATTCGGCCAATGCGCGCGGCAAGAGCCTGTTCTTCTCGAACCCTGTGGTGTGTGTACTGTTCTTCCTCTCGCTGCTCATGGGGGCTTTTTTCGGCGTGCTCGACACCGCGACTGTGTCGTATGCCCAGATAGAGCTTGAAGACCCAACGTTCGCAAGCATCGTTTTGGTCATCGAGTCGTTCGTGTCTACCATTGCCGGGCTCGTGTTCGGCATGGTGGTTATCACGGCTCGGCAGTCGAAGAAGATGCTTCTTGCGTCGGTCGCCATCGGCGTCGGCTACGGCACGATGATCTTCGTCAGCTCATGGTGGTCGCTGCTCATCGTCATCTTCATCGCGGCGGGCACCTACGCGCCGTTCATCATCACGATGAACGAGACTGCCGAGCAGGCGGTTCCCGAAGCGAACCTGACCGAGGCTTTGACCTGGGTAACTTCCGGAAGCCTTTGCGGTCTTGCGTTCGGCCCCACCCTTGCCGGGTTCATCATCGACACCTGGGGGTCGTTCGCCTGCTTCGGCACGGGCGCGGTGCTGGCGCTCATGGTGCCTGTCCTTGCCCTGGTCACCTATCCCATGATGAAGAAGCGCGTGGGGTAGGCCGGCAGGCCGCCTTTCCTTTCATGTATAATGCATGTATATAGCATGCTTGCGTGAAAGGAGGACGCCATGCCCGCATTGCAAGTCCGCGATTTCCCCGAGGATCTGTACGAGAAGCTGAAGGTGCTCGCCGCGCGTGAGCATCGAAGTATCGCGCAGCAGACCATCGTCGCCGTCGAGGCGATGGTGTCGGGCGAGACGAAGGCCGCCGAAAGCGATACCTGCCACCATCAGGCTCTCTACCTCGATTTCGACACGGAGGCGAAGCGCGCCGCCCGCATCGAGAAACGCCAGGAGCTGTTCGAAAACACGAAGGTGCTTACCGAGAAGAACCCTCAAATGCGGGAACTTTCCGCAGACGATATCGTGAAGACGATTCGCGATGCGCGGGAAGAACGTTCCGAGCACCTTTTCAGCGTGTTGACGGGCAACGATTAAGGAGGGTTCATGGTCGTTCTGGACAGCTGCGCAGCCTTCGCCATGGTGAACCATACCAAGGAGGGCGATGCGATTTCGTCGCTTTTGCTGGACGGGGAAGAGACAATCGCCCCGACGCTTTACGTTTCCGAGATGGCGCATACCGTCGCGAAGTATGTAAGGGCGGGGCGCATAAACGAAGACGATGCGCAGAGGTACCTTGCGGCATGCATCGGCTACATCGACAGGTTCGACGACGACAAGAACCTCGCCTCGGAAGCGCTCGCGGAGTCTTTCCGCCGGAAGCATTCTTCTTACGACATGTTCTATCTCGTGCTTGCGCGTCGGACGGGCGCCGCGCTTTTCACGCTCGACAAGAAGATGCAGGCGTTCGCCCGCGAGATGCACGTGAACTGCATCGAGGAAGCAAGTCTCGCGGATTAGAACATGGTTCGGGGGAGGGCCCTTCGTTCCCTCGGCCGCTCTTGGCGCATCCTGCGCAACAAAGTGTTCTCTGCTCTGAAAACTGCTCGAAACATTGCGCCGTTAGTTTAATAAGCGTCAGTTGCGGGATCTTCTTTACATAACTTCATGGTATCGTGTCGAGATGCATCCCGAGAGCGTAAGGCAAGGTGGCGAACCGAAGTAAACCAGGGTTGGCTTCGGGCCGTCGCGAATGCGAAGCAGAGAAGGAGCTCCTTCATGTCACACGTTTCAGAAATCTACGGATCGATGGTGTTCAACGAGCACACGATGCAGGAGCGTCTCCCTTCTGCAACGTACAAGCAGCTCATGAAGACCATTAAGGATGGCGAGCCGCTCAACCTCGAGGTCGCCAACGTCGTCGCTCACGCGATGAAGGAATGGGCCATCGAAAAGGGAGCCACGCACTACACGCACTGGTTCCAGCCCCTCACCGGCATCACGTCCGAAAAGCACGATGCGTTCCTCGATCCGACCCCCGATGGTCGTGCGATTCAGAGCTTCTCGGGCAAAGAGCTTATCCAGGGCGAACCGGACGCGTCGAGCTTCCCGTCCGGCGGTTTGCGTGCCACGTTCGAAGCCCGCGGCTATACCGCATGGGATCCGACGAGCTATGCTTTCGTGAAGGACGAGGTCCTCTGCATCCCCACGGCGTTCTGCAGCTACACCGGCGAGGCGCTTGACAAGAAGACCCCGCTTCTCCGTTCCATGGTCGCCATCGACGAGCAGGCCAACCGCGTGCTCTCCCTGTTCGGCGAGCCGCACCAGCGCGTGGTCACCACCGTCGGCGCCGAGCAGGAATACTTCCTCATCTCCGAGAAGGACTACGAGCGCAGACTCGACCTTATCCTGACGGGACGCACGCTGTTCGGATACCCGCCGTGCAAGGGCCAGGAGCTCGAAGAGCATTACTTCGGTGCGATTCGCCCGACGGTGAACGAGTTTATGAAGGAACTCGACGACGAGCTGTGGAAGCTCGGCGTTTCGGCCAAGACCAAGCACAATGAGGTCGCGCCTGCGCAGCACGAGCTTGCGCCGATCTTCTCCAACTCCAACCGCGCCATCGACGAGAATCTGCTCACGATGGAGAAGATGAAGCTTTTGGCCAGCCATCACGGCTTGGTGTGCTTGCAGCACGAAAAGCCGTTCGAGGGAATCAACGGCTCCGGCAAGCACAACAACTGGGCCATTTCCGCCGGCAAGAAGAACTTGCTCGATCCGGGCGAGAACCCGATGGAGAACCTCCGCTTCCTCGTGTTCTTGACGGGCGTTATTCAGGCCGTCGACGACTACCAGGAGCTTCTGCGCATGTCCGTGGCGTCGGCCGGCAACGACCATCGCCTCGGCGCCAACGAGGCACCTCCGGCGATCGTGTCCATCTTCCTGGGCGACGAACTGGGTGCCATCGTGGACGCGCTTATCTCCGACACGGAATACACTTCCGCGGAACGCGTGGCAATGGATTTGGGCGTGTCGGTGCTCCCGAACTTCCTGAAGGACAACACCGACCGCAACCGTACGAGTCCGTTCGCCTTCACCGGCAACAAGTTCGAGTTCCGTATGCCGGGCTCGGCCGTGAACCTGTCGGACGCCAACACCATCCTGAACACGGCCATGGCGAAGAGCCTGAAGGAATTCGCCGATGCCATGGAGGGCAAGACCGGCGAGGAGTTCGAGGCTGCGGCGATCGCCTACATCAAGGACGACCTGCGCAAGCACCAGCGCATCATCTTCAACGGCAACGGTTATTCCGACGAATGGCCCGTCGAGGCCGAGCGTCGCGGTCTTGCCAATCACCCAACGACTGCCGATGCGCTGCCGTGCCTCATCGACCAGAAGAGCATCGATCTGTTCGGCGAGTTCAATGTGCTTTCCGAGGTCGAGGTTCGTTCCCGCTACGAGGTGAAGCTCGAGAAGTACAACAAGCTTCTCAACATCGAGGCTCGCACGATGAAGCGCATGGTTCGCCGCTTCTATCTGCCGGCGATCAACAGCTTCGCGGCCGATATCGCAGGGGACATCACCCAGGTCAAGACCGCGCTGCCCGCTGCCGATCAGACCTTCCAGGAGAAGAAGCTCCAGACAGTGGTCGACGGTGCGAAGCGTGTCGAAGAGGCTCTCGAGGCCTTGAACGCCGCGCATCTCGCCAACGTCGAGATCGAAGGCCAGCAGGAGCGCGCGAACGACAATGCGCACCACGTCATCCCGCTCATGGACGAGCTCCGCGCTGCGGTCGATGCGATGGAAATCGTCGTCGACGACAACCACTGGCCGGTGCCGACCTACAACGAGATCCTGTTCTACTGCTAGGCGAACCGCACCGCAAACTCTTTGGCTGGTAAGAAAAAGCCGTAATCGAAAAAGGAACCGCCCTGGAATTTCTTCAGGGCGGTTCCCTCGTTTGATGAGGCGTCTTGACGGTCGTTCCCGGCGGCGTGTCTGCGCCCTTTTTGACTTTTCGCTCCTGCAAGCGCTTGCTCTATCCGGTTCCAATTCTCGGTTCCAATTGCGCAAAAGCGATTATCTGAACAAGGAATAAACAAAGTGCGAGGGCATATGGCGATTCCTCGAGATAAAGCATGATTGGCAAAATAAACTGCCAGGTTAAATTTATTCTTAAATAAGCATTAATAAGAGAGCTTCGTCGCGCCCTCGCACTTCGATTATCTCTTGTTCGGATAGCCGTCGAAAGCGTGGCGATTTCTGAAGAAAATGGGCTGAAACGCCTTTTCCGTTAACTTGTCTTTGCGGAAATCCGAAAAGTTGAGTCTATCGCACTCAGATTACTTGACATGATAAGGTGTGTCGCTACAATTCCCTTTAGCACTCAAAGAGGGAGACTGCCAGACAGGTCTTCTTAAGAAAGGGAAGCGACACCATGAAGAAATTCAAGACAGAGAGCAAGAAGCTGCTCGACCTCATGATCAACTCGATTTACACGAATCGCGAGATTTTCCTTCGTGAGCTCATCTCGAACGCGTCCGATGCTGTCGACAAGCTCTATTTCAAGAGCCTGACCGACACTGACGTGCAGCTTTCCAAGGATGAGCTGGCCATTCAGGTGAGCTTCGACAAGGATGCCCGTACCGTTACCATTTCCGATAACGGCATCGGCATGACCAAGGACGAGCTCGATAAGAACCTCGGCACCATCGCGCATTCCGATTCCCAGGAATTCAAGACCGACAACGCCGAGAAGCAGGGCGACGACATCGACATCATCGGTCAGTTTGGCGTGGGCTTCTACTCCGCCTTCATGGTTGCATCGAAGGTTCGCGTCGTTTCGCGCGCTTTCGGTAGCGACGAGGCGTGGGCGTGGGAATCCGACGGTATCGAGGGCTACAGCATTGCGGAGGCCGAGCGCGCGGACCACGGCACCGACGTCATCCTTACCCTGAAGGAAGATACCGACGAGGACTCCTACGACACCTATCTTTCCGAGTACGGCCTGAAGGACCTCATCAAGCGCTACAGCAACTACGTGCGCTACCCCATTAAGATGGAAGTTTCCAAGACGCGCGAGAAGCCGAAGCCCGAAGACGCAGGCGACGACTATAAGCCCGAATACGAGACCTACACGGAAATCGAGACCGTGAACTCGATGATTCCCATTTGGAAGCGCAAGAAGTCCGATGTGAGCCAGGACGAGTACAACGAGTTCTACAAGTCGAATTTCCACGACTTCGAAGACCCGGCGCGCACCATCTCGCTGCACGCGGAGGGCGCGCTTACCTACGATGCACTCCTATTCGTGCCGAACCGCACTCCGTATGATCTGTACAGCAAGGACTACAAGAAGGGCCTCGCGCTTTACAGCTCCAACGTCCTCATCATGGACAAGTGCGAAGAGCTTCTGCCCGACTACTTCAACTTCGTGCGCGGCATCGTCGACTCGCAGGACCTCACGCTCAACATCTCGCGTGAAACCCTGCAGCACAACAACCAGCTCAAGGCCATCGCGCGCCGCATCGAGAAGAAGATCAAGTCCGACCTCGAAAACTTCCGCGACAAGGACCGCGAGGGCTACGAGAAGTTCTTCGAGAACTTCGGTCGCGGTATGAAATACGGCCTGTATACCTCGTACGGCACGGCGAAAGACGTGCTCGGTGACCTGCTTTTGTTCTACTCGGCGAAGGAAAAGAAGATGATCACCTTCTCCGAGTACGTCAAGGCGGCAGCGGACGGCCAGGAAACCATCTACTACGCGACGGGCGACTCGGTCGAGCGCATGGCACAGCTGCCGATCGTGACCACGGTTCTCGCGAAGGGTTACGACGTGCTTTTGTGCCCCGAAGACGTGGACGAGTTCTGCATGATGGCCATGTCCGACTACGCGGTGCCCGATGCCGCCGACCCGGATTCGCTCACTGCCTGGCCGCTCAAGAATGTCGGTGGCGAGGATTTGGGCCTCGAGTCCGAGGAGGAGAAGAAGGAAGCGGAGGAAACCGCCGAATCCAACAAGGACCTGTTCGAGGCTATGAAGACCGCGCTTGATGGCAAGGTGGAAAAGGTGGCCGTGTCCACGCGCCAAACCGACGCTCCGGCGTACATCACCACGGAGGGCGGCGTGTCGCTGCGTATGGAGAAGATCCTGTCGAACGTTCCGAAGAGCGCCGACGAGGAAGGTGCCGTCAAGTCGCACCGCGTGCTCGAGGTGAATACGAAGCACCCGGTGTTCGAGGTTATGCAGCAGGCGCAAAGCGCAGGCGATGAGGAAAAGGTGAAGCTGTATTCCGGTATCTTGTACGACCAGGCGCTTCTCGTCGAGGGCATTCCTCTGGACGACCCGGTTGCCTACACCGAGGCGGTTACCAAGCTCATGAAGTAAGGCGGGTTTGAAAAATCCTCTTGCGCAAGAGCACATGTTTCGCTATAATCTATTTTCGCGTCTGAAGCTTTGCTTCGCGTGTTTGCCAACGTGGCTCAGCTGGTAGAGCAACGCACTCGTAATGCGTAGGTCAGCGGTTCGAATCCGCTCGTTGGCTCCAGAACTTGTCGGGCCGCCCATCAGGGCGGCCCGTTTTTGCTTCTCGAGCTTCTTTTCCGTTGCCGCGGCGATTCGGCTACGTGCACCGACGCCGGTGCTTTTGCGCGTTTCTCCTTTGGTACCCTGTTTCGAACGAGGGGTTCTATAGGAAACGAATGACGTTGCAGGGGGAGACGAGAAGGGCAGAGCCATGAACATCGAGCATCTTCACGAGTTCGAATACCTTGCCGAGAATTTAAGCTTTCGCGATACCGCGCGTCATTTTTTCGTAAGCCCTTCGGTTATCAGCCGGCACATCTCGGCGATGGAGGAGGAGCTTGGCACGAAGCTTTTCGTCCGCTCGAAGCAGTCCGTGGCCATCACTGAGGCGGGGACCGTCTTCCTTGGCCGTGCGAAGGCGATTATCGGCGAATACAACGCAGCCCTCGCAGAGATGTCGCGCCTTGACGAGGGTGGTAAACCGGTGGTGCGTTTGGGGTATCTGCATAACGCGGCACGGCCCTTCATCCTGCAGTTCGCTTCATACCTGAAGGAGCACTACCCGGAAATCGGGATCGAATTCAAGGGTATGCCGTACAAGATGCTCTACACGGCGCTCGACGATAACAAGGCCGACCTCAACATCATGCTCAACGTGTACTCGCCGCTGCAACAACGCTACGAGCTTGCGACCATGTACCGCGATCAATTCTGCGTGGTCGTTCGCGCGAATAGCCGCCTTGCGCACGATTGCGCCGACGGCATCGAGCTTTCGCGTATCACGGGGCTCGATCTGCTCCTCCCGAGCGAGAAGGATTTTCCCGGGCTGCAGGACCGGATGAGGAAGGTGCTCGAAACCGAACCGTCCCTTTCGCTTGACCGCGTGCGAAGCTTTCGCGACGTCGACTCCATGTACATCGAAGTGGAAACTTCGAACAGCGTGGGAATCTCCACGAGCGCGAACTGGGCATATGGGTCGAGCAAGGTCGTGTATCTCCCTATCAAGAACGTCGATGCCGGCATCGACGTCAATGCCTATATCGGCCGCTCGCTTTCGGGCCGCACGCTCACGGCCTGCAAAGAGGCGCTGGCAAGCTGCCAGGAATACCTCTCCGACTTTTCCGTGCTTGAAAACGCCCGAGCGCAATGGCGCGCGAGTGTGCGCGCGGATAAGCTGCTTTAAGTTCGCGGTTTCGCTTCGATCGGGGCGCCGTCGTCGATAGGGTGGAAGGGCGGCTTGCCTCGTTGTTGCTGCAGACATGGCTGCCTGAATGCTGTTCCTGATTATGCAACACGCGTTGCGAGAAGTGTATCACCAGGTCGTATGCGCAGAACGTATACTAAGCAATGTCAACCTTCCGATGTGCGACCCCTCCTTTATCGCATATCGGTTGTATCCCACCCCTAATGGTTCGCTCCTCCTCTTATCCCCTTTGGCGAACCAATGAAGCGGAGTCCTCGCCTGAGGGCTCCGCTTTTCTTTTGCAGGCATGTCGTCGAATCATCCCCAGCGCGCTTGGGCGGTATACTTTCGTTAGATTGTCGTGCGTGCTGACTGCCTGTCGGCGCGCCTCTCGTTCGCAAAGGATGTCTCATGGGGATCAGGTTTGCCGCTGCACGTTGCGTAAGCGCTTTGTCGACTTTCGGGCTTAAGCACGTTTTCCGCAGGCCGGCAGCTAATTTCCCGGGGAAGATCGCGCTGTACGTCGATCCACGCCTCCTGGCCGATCTTCGCGGGAAGCTCACCCGAGGATCGATCATGGTGGTGGGCACCAACGGCAAGACCACGGTGACGAACCTGCTTGCCGACGTTCTCGAGCGTTCGGGTGCGCGGGTGGTGTGCAACCGCACGGGGGCAAACCTCGATTCCGGCGTGTCGACGGCGCTTCTTCATGCGAAGCCCGCCGATTGGGGGGTGTTCGAAAGCGACGAGTTATGGCTTGCGAAGATGACCCCGCAGCTTCGTCCTACCTATGTGTTGCTGCTGAACCTGTTCCGCGATCAGCTTGATCGGTGCGGAGAGATCGACCGCATCCAGGACAGCATCGTGAGTGCGCTTGCGGCCTCGCCTGAGACCATTCTCGTGTACAACGCCGACGACCCGCTTTGCGCGACGATTGCTCACCGGGCGGCAAAGGAGCCCGGTCGCGAGAAGACGCGCTCGATCGCGTTCGGCGTGGCGGAGAGCATGGGCTTGGCGCAGAACACCGTTGCCGACGCGGCGATGTGCCAGCTGTGCTCGTCCATGTTCGATTACGACTTCAGGCAATACGGCCAGCTTGGGGCGTGGCATTGCCCGACCTGCGGATTCGAGCGCCCCGCCCTTGATTACGCGGCGCGCAGCGTGAAGCTTGGTGCGGCTGGGCTGTCGTTCGACATCGCGCGTCCGGAGCCCGCTGCAGGCGACCCGTCGACTCCGTGGCCCGTCCGAGCCTCGTTCAACGGCGCCTACATGGTCTACAACCTGCTCGCGGTCGGCGTTGCGGCCGATCTTATGGCCTGCCGGCAAGATTCGTTGCAGCGCGCCATTGACGAATTCGACCCGAAGAACGGCCGCTTGCAGGAATATTCCCTGAACGGCAGGCGTGTGCTGCTCAACCTGGCGAAAAACCCCACCGGGTTCAATCAAAACCTCAAGATCATCGAGCGGGACACCGCCCCGAAGGCGGTCGCGTTCTTCATCAACGACAAGGAAGCCGACGGCCACGACATCTCGTGGCTCTGGGATATCGACTTCGAGGAGCTTGCTCGCCAGCGGGGATGCGTCGTTTTCGCGGGAGGCATTCGCGCGCGCGACATGCAGATACGCCTGAAATACGCGGGTATCGAGGCCGAGGTGGTCGAAAGCCCCGAGAGCTTTCTTTTCCGTGTGGCGGCGCTGCCAGCGGAAATGAGCGCATACGCCATTGCCAACTACACGGCGCTGCCTGCGGTGAAGGCGGCGCTCGATGCGGCGGAGGGCGCAAGCGGCGAGCCGACGGTTGCGGAGCATGCTCCGCGCAAGGCTTCTCCCGCTTTCGTCGATGCGGCGGAGGGCGGGCTGTGCGAATCCCAGGTGCCCGATTTCCTGAGGAACATGGACGGCTCGTGCGTCACCGACCAGGCGCGTCCGGTCGTCATCGCCCATATGTTTCCCGACCTGCTGAACCTCTACGGCGACGGCGGCAACGTGCGTATCCTTGGCGAGCGTTTAGCCAAGCGCGGCATTCCCGTGCGCGTGAGGCGCGTCGAATACGGGGAGTCAATCGACCTTGGCGACGTGGACCTGGTCTTTCTCGGCGGTGGACCCGATCGCGAGCAGAAACTCGCATCTGGCGAGCTTCTGCGCATGAAAGACGGGCTTCGCGCCTTCGTGGAAGACGGCGGCGCGCTCCTCGCCATTTGCGGTGGATACCAGATTCTCGGCAAAACATGGCTTCTTGGCGACGAGGAGGTGCCGGGTCTCGGCATCGTGGACATCGAGACGAAACGCCCAGGCACGTCGGCCGATCGACTGATCGACAACATCGTGCTCTCGTCCCCGCTTGCCACGCATCCGGTGGTGGGATACGAAAATCATGCGGGGCGCACCTACCTTGGGCGCGATTTGAAGCCGTTCGGCAAGGTCGTCTCGTCGACGGGGCGTGGCAATAACGACACCGACGGCGCCGACGGCGTCCTGTACAAAAACCTCGTAGGAACCTATCTTCATGGTCCTTTGCTCTCCAAGAATCCGGAAGTGGCGGATTGGCTGCTGAAGGCTGCGTGCGATCGGTGGGCGTCGCGCACAGGATGTGCCGCGCCGACTCTTGGCCCCCTTGATGATGCTCCTGAACTCGCCGCGAACGACGAAATGGCGCGCCGTTTGGGCGCTCGGTAAGCGAGCCGATTTCTCCAAGGTTCCTTGGGTTTTCCGCTCGTGCCGGGAAAGCATCGTAATTGTAGGTTTTCGGTGGGTATCGTGCGACCTTTTAGCAGAAAAGGGGCCGTTGCGCTTGCCAGCGGCCATGCGCCTCGGCACAATCTATATGCATGAGAAGAAATAAAAAAACGCCAACGCACGCCTCTTCGTCGCATGACTATTCCGCGACGGGAGGGAATTACGTGCCCGCTTCGCGTTCGCATGGCAATCACGCCGCGCACGCTTCCCATGCCGCTTCGGTTGGGGAAGCCGATCCTTCTGCGCAGAACCCGTATTCCCGCCGCGTTACTCAGGCGGAGTACACGAAGAAGCGCAAGGGCAAGAAGCGCAAGAAGATTCTGCTCACGGTGCTCATCGTTTTGCTCGTGGTCGTTCTCGGTGGCGCGGGCGCCGCATTCGCCTACATCAATTCCATCAACGGCAACCTGAACAAGGGAGTCGACGACAATCTGCGCAACGCGCTTTCCGATACGCAGTACGCCGGCGACCCGTTCTACATGCTGCTCATGGGAACCGACGGCTCGGAGGAGCGTTCGGAGTCGGCCGAGTACGCCGGCGACCAGTTCCGTTCCGACAGCATGATCCTCATGCGCGTCGATCCGCAGAACAAGAAGGTCACGATGGTGTCTTTGCATCGCGACACGCTGATCGATATGGGAAGCAACGGCAAGCAGAAGCTCAATGCCGCGCACTCGATCGGCGGTGCCGCCTACACGATCGAGGTCGTTTCGAAGTTCGCGGGCGTTCCCATTTCCCATTACGCGGAAATCAACTTCGACGGCTTCAAGGAAGCGGTCGATGCGCTCGGCGGCGTTGAAGTCGATGTTCCCATGGAAATCAACGACGAGGACGCCGGCGGGCATCTCGATGCGGGTCTGCAGACGCTCAACGGCGACCAGGCGCTTATCCTGTGCCGAGCACGTCATGCTTACGATGCGTACGGCGATGGCGACCGTTACCGTGCCGCCAACCAGCGGCTCGTGCTTTCCGCGATCGCGAAGAAGATTCTTGCGTCCGACCCGGTTACCATGGCGAATACCGTGCAGGCGCTTTCGAAGTACGTCACCACCGATTACAGCGTGACCGACATCGTGAGCCTGGCTTCCAGCATGAAGGGGCTCGACGCCGAGAACGACATCTACTCGGCCATGGAGCCCACCACGTCGAAGTACGTGAACGGCGGCTGGTACGAGTACGTGAACCAAAAAGAGTGGCAGACCATGATGGATCGCGTCGACCAGGGGTTGCCACCGACGACCGAGGACGAAGTCGACGCGAAGAACGGCACGGTGCTCGCGAACACGGGCGGCGCGTCCGGTCAGTCCGATTCAAGCGGATCCTCCTCGTCGTCTACGCAACTCAGCACGAATCGCACAGGGTCGGTCGTGGTGAAGAACGGCGCGGGAATCGACGGCGCTGCAGCCACTGCCTCCGACAAGATCGCGAAGCTCGGCTACACCACGTCGACGGGCAACGCCAGCTCGAAGTTCTCGACCACCGTCGTCGTGTACGCCAACGATTCGCAGAAAGAAGCGGCCGAGGAAATCGTGAAGGCGATCGGCAACGGCGTCGCCACTAAAAACAACGGCACGTACACCTACGACGGAGACTTCCTCGTGGTGATCGGATCTGACTGGAAGTAATCTGCGCTCGCGAGAAGCATGCGGGACGAAACGAACGAAGCGCGGGCTGCATGACGGCTCGCGCTTTTCTTATCGAAAGGGGGCGCGATGCGTTTTCGCGTTGTTGCGGTTGGGAAGCTGAAGGAGCGGTTTTGGGTCGATGCGTGCGCCGAGTACCTGAAGCGCTTGGGGGCATATGCGAAGGTGGATGTGAAGGAGGTCGCCGATATCGACCCCGGGAAGGCGGGCGGCGTCGACGCGGCCCGCGCTAAGGAGGGGGCTTCCATCCTTGCAGCCGTGCCCGACCATTCGCATATGATTCTCCTGGCAATCGATGGCAAGGAGCGGACAAGCGAAGGGCTTTCGGCGCGCATCGATGAGCTCGCCCTTGGCGGGGAAAGCGACTTCACGTTTGTTATCGGCGGGTCGGATGGCGTGAGTGAAGACGTGCGCAGGCGAGCGAATGAGACGTTATCCTTCGGGCGGATCACGCTGCCGCACAACCTGGCGCGCGTCGTTCTGCTTGAACAGCTTTACCGCGCCTGCAAGATATCTCGTGGCGAGCCCTACCATAAGTGAAAGGCCCCAAAACACGAGCAAGCGCCTGCATAAGGAGGATACAGGCGCTTGCTCGTTGTGTTTCAGACCTTCTCAAATATAAGACATAAGCCAATAAAAGACAAGGGCTATTTTCGAAAAGGTGCCGCAGGGGCAAAGGGAGCGGCAACCCACCGCATCGCTTCTCGTTCCAGGACGGCTCGCGCTATACTGATGCGAACATCGTGATGAAAGGGTTTGTGCATCGTGAGATTGATCTCATGGAACGTGAACGGCTTGCGCGCCGTCATGAAAAAAGGGTTCGAGGACATCGTCGGCGAGTTCGACGCCGACGTGTTCGCGCTGCAGGAAACGAAGCTGCAAGCAGGGCAGGCAACCCTCGACTTGCCCGATTACCGGGAGTTCTGGAGCTACGCCGAACGGAAGGGCTATTCGGGGACCGCGGTGTTCACCAAGCGCACGCCCCTGCAGGTGCTTCACGGCCTGGGGTCGGATTACCTCGACACGGAAGGGCGCATCGTCGCGCTCGAGTTCCCCGAGTTCTGGTTCGTCGACGTGTACACTCCCAACGCGCAAAACGAGCTTGCGCGCATCGGGCACCGCATGGAATGGGACGATGCGTTTCGCGATTTCTGCAAAGGGCTTGAGGCTGGCGTGCTTCCCGAGGGCGTGCCTGTCGAGCGGGCGGGCGAAGACGGCATGGTGGTCCTTTCCCCCGATGCTCCAGAAGGGGCAACGCCGTGGCCCTTCGGCGAGGGGCACGTCGACGCCGATGCGCTGCCGAGGACGAAGGCGGGGGAGACCGCAGAACCGAAGCCGGTGGTGATGTGCGGTGATTTCAACGTGGCGCACAACGAGATCGACTTGAAGAACCCTGGACCCAACAGGGGAAACGCCGGCTTTTCCGATGAGGAGCGCGGTAAATTCACCGATCTGCTGAATGCCGGCTTCACCGACACCTTCCGTGCTGCGCATCCCGATTTGCCCGGCGCCTATTCATGGTGGAGCTACCGCTTCAACGCGCGCAAGAACAACGCGGGGTGGCGCATCGACTACTTTCTCGTGAGCGACGCCATCGCACCCAAAGTCGAGAGCGCGAGCATCTTCAGCGAGGTGTACGGAAGCGATCATTGCCCGGTCGGCATAGAACTGGCACTCGACTAGCCTCGCCTTTCCCTGCGATCGATGCGGGCGATAGCGCCTGCCCTAAGCTGCTTTTCGAATTCGAGAGGATTGAACGATATGGATACCAAGAAAATAGAAGAAGGCGTGCGCCTCATCCTCGAAGGTGTCGGTGAGAATCCCGACCGCGAGGGCCTGAAAGAAACCCCGGCGCGCGTCGCCCGCATGTACGAGGAGGTGTTCGCGGGACTCACGCAGGACCCGGCCGTCCACTTCGAGACCACGTTCGACGAGCACTGCAACGAGATGGTGCTCGTGCGCGACATCTCGTTCTACTCCATGTGCGAGCATCATCTCGTGCCGTTCTTCGGCAAGGCGCACATCGGCTACATCCCCGCGGCCGACGGTCGCGTGTGCGGCCTGTCGAAGCTTGCGCGCTTGGTCGAGGTGTTCGCGAAACGGCCGCAGGTGCAAGAGCGCTTGACGAGCCAAATCGCCGATACGCTCGTGGAGCAGCTTGATCCGCAGGGCGTCATCGTCGTTTTGGAAGCCGAGCACATGTGCATGAGCATGCGCGGCGTGAAGAAGCCCGGAAGCCGTACCGTCACGAGCGCGGTGCGCGGTGTGTTCGCCGGTTCCACTCCGGCGGCGCGCGCTTCCCGCACCGAGGCCATGTCGCTTATCCTGCGCGACGCGCGCTAGCCTGTTGCGCGTATCGCGTGAATGCGCGGGGCGAGAGCGCGCCGCGATTCGGGCTTTGCGATACTATGGTGGATGAAGGATACGAAACGCACGGCGAAAGGGGCCATTCATGAAGTGCGTCATCTCCGTTCTCGGCAAGGACCGCAGCGGCATCGTCGCGGCGGTGGCGACCACGCTCGCCGAATGCAATGCGAACATCGACGACATCAGCCAGACCATCTTGAACGACATCTTCTCGATGACGATGCTCACCACGATCGACCCCGCTTCGGCCGATTTCGACACCGTGCAGGACAAGCTCACTGCGGTGGGCGAGGAGCTCGGCGTGCAAGTTATCATCCAGCGCGAGGACGTTTTCCAGTACATGTACAAGATCTAGGCCGCGCAAAACCTCAGCCGCGCGCATCGCGCGCTTCGAAAGGAACTGCGAACCAGAGGTATTCCTTTGGTTCGCAGTTTCTTTCTTTTTATTCGCGAATGGATACAATAGGAGTCGCATGAAAAGCGACGGGCGACGGATAACCGCAGGTCGCAAACCCTACGGAGGAGGCTTCATGAGAGACCATTCCCATCATATCCAGCTTTCGCGCGAAGATGCGGTCGACCGAATGCTCGCGACGCTCAGCGCGCGCGAAGGCGGGTTCGGCTTTTCGACGGCGGATGCTGCCGATCATGGCGCGGCGGTTGCCGCGAAGTTGACGGAGTATGTCGCGCTCGAAGATTCGATCGGGCGCGTCCTCGCACAAGATGCCGTCGCCCAAACCGACATGCCCTCGGCACTGACCTGCGCGATGGATTCCGTTGCCCTGCATTGGAGCGCCTTCGAGGGGCTTGCCGACGGCGAACTTCCCGACACGAGCGCGTGGGTTCGCGGCGTTGATTGGCAGTTCGCGAACACCGGCGTCGCCATGCCCGAAGGGTTCGACACCGCCATCGTCATCGAGCACGTGCGGGTGTCGGAAGACGAGCAGCACATCGAGATCGACGCCGCGCCGTCGAAGCGGGGCGCGGGTACGAAGCCTGCCGGCTCGACGATGAAGCGCGGCGATGCCATCGCGTGCGCGGGGGAGGTCGTCACTCCCGATATCGCGGCGGCGATCGGCAGCGGCAACAACTCGGTGGCGCGCGTGGTCGCCAAGCCGCGCGTGGCCTTTATCCCCACGGGCAACGAGCTCGTCCCCGCAGGCGTGCCGCTCGACCCGACGCGCGTGGGGCAGTTCGCGGCGCGCGGGCGCAATTTCGAGACGAACAGCCTGCTCGTCCGCGCGAAAACGGAAGAATGGGGCGGGCAGTTCGTTCCCTTCGACATCGTGTGCGACGAGAAGCCTGCGATCGAAGACGCCATCAAGCGGGCGTGCGAGGTCGCGGACATCGTCGTGCTGAACGCCGGATCGTCGAAGGGTTCGGACGACTGGTCGTGCGAGGTCATGGAGGAGATGGGCGAGATTATCTGCCACCAGACCAATCACGGGCCAGGACACCACAGCTCCTACGCCGTCGTTGACGGCACGCCTATCGTGGGGATTTCGGGTCCGTCGGGCGGGGCCTCGTTCACGCTTGACTTCTACCTGCGCCCGCTTGTGCGCGCTTACCTGGGGCTCGACCCCGTCGTCGCGAAGACGCCGGCGCGCTTGGCGGAGGATTTCCCCAAGCCGAAGCATGGGCCGGGGGCCGGCGCGCCTGAAAAATCTGCGGGCGAGAATCGCCCTGCCGAGCATCACGAGCATAAACCCGGAGAACCTGAGTTCTACGGCATTCGCCCGCTTGTCGTTCGTGTGGGCGCGGACGGCGCCCTCGAGGCGCACCCCATCGACGGACGTCCTGGGTCTGCGGCTGCCCGCTCGACGAATGCGTACTGCATGGTGGGCATGGGACCTGGCGTGAAGCCTCCTCGAGCCGGCGACGTCGTCATGGTTGAATTCAAGTAGCAGAAGCGGGCGACGGCCTGGTCCAAGGAAACGGCGGGTTCGTTCTCCTGAGCCGGGCCGCGCTGTTCTCTCGTTTCGCTTTCGCCGCAAGGCTCGGTGCTATACTTGATGCAAAGGCGTTATGTCGACGCGAACGCTTCGATGAAGGGAGCAAGCTATGGCTGTGAACAAGATCCTTGCTGCGGTCGATGCGACCGAAGGCGGGCGCCGTGCGCTCGATTTGGCGGTTGAAGTTACCGATGGGAATCCAAATGCCCAGGTGGACGTCGTGTACGTGGTCCCCATCCCGCTGCTCGACGATTCTCAGATGACGAGCTTCCGCTCGATTCTCGACATGATGATGGACGACGGCAAGAAGCTGCTCGAAGAGGCCATCGGCGCTCACGAGGGCGCTGCCGATCGTCTCAACCCGCTGCTCATCACCGGAACCAACCCCGCATCCGAGATTATCAAGCAAGCGAACAAAGGCGGCTACGATCTGATCGTCATCGGCAGTCGCGGCCTGTCTGGCATGAAGGAATACGTGGGCAGCGTGAGCCATAAGGTGATTCATGGTTCCGACGTCCCGGTGCTTATCGCCAAATAGCCCGGCTATCCACGATACGTCCCCGCGAAAAGGAGCGCCCACGTGAGCGAAACCCACTGCGAGCAGGGCGGCGCCGGGAAGGAGCGCGTGCGCAAAAACGCGCTCCTTCTTTTCAGCAAGCCGCCCATCCCCGGTCTTGTGAAAACGCGCCTCACCGTGCTGAAAGACGGCGTGTTCCAACCCGATGTCGCCTCGGGTCTTTACCACTGCATGCTGTTCGATGTGGTCGAGATCTGCTGCGCCGCGATGGCCGATCTGGAACGCGAAAGCGCCGAGCGGGTGCGCGTTGCAGTCGCCGAAGGCCGCGAGGTCGTGCGCGACGAATACGAGATGATTATCTCGACCACGCCCGAGAAGAACGTCGCGGTGATGGAAAAGCTGTTCTCTGATGCGGGGACGTGGCCTCGTGAGCTGGTGTTTCTCGCTGACGAGGGCGCAAGCTTCGACGAACACTACAACCATGCGTTCAGCCAAACGTGGCAACGCGGGGCCGATTGCATCCTTTCCATGGGGGCCGATATGCCCGCGCTCACGAAGAAGGACGTGCGTGCGGGGTTCGAAGCGCTGCACAAGCTCGATGATGCACCGGCCGGCGGCATCGTTCTCGCTCCCGACCAGGAAATGGGCGTGTCCGTGATCGGATGGACGCGGCAGACGGACTTCGACCACTCGGGCGTGTTCTACAACCAGGAAGGGCTCACCGTGCTTCCCGCCTACATCGACAAGGCTCGAAAGGCCGGCTTGCCTGCACTGTGGCTGCCGCCCATTCCCGACGTCGACACCATGGCCGACCTCATGCACAACATCACGCTTGTGGAAGCGCTCAACTACTGCGCACAATACGACGACATCACGCCGCCGTGGCGCACGGCTCAGGCGCTCAAGGAGATGGGATGGGATGAAGTGCGCGTCCCTCCCAATGACTTGCACGATCCACGTGAGGAAATCGATAAATAGGAGACCGAGGCGAGGGGGAGTTTTCTTTTGTCTCCCATCTCGCCCTAAAGTCAGCGAGCGAGGCTCTGGCGAGTGCAGCTGGCGTGAAAAGATCTCGAAGCGCGCTTCGGTACGCGAGAAATCTTTGGAGCGCCAGCTGTGCCGCCAGAGCCTCGCGCAGTGTCGGCTCATTCCGACGGCCGTTAGATCGTCGGAACCGCCAGCTCCCAGAACGCCACGGCGCTCGCGGCGGCGACGTTGAGCGAGTCGACGTTGTGGTACATCGGGATTTTCACGGTGTAATCGCAGCGGGCGATCGTTGCCTTCGACAGCCCGTCGCCCTCGGTGCCGAGCACGAGCGCGAGCTTGTCGCATGCCTTGAGCCGCGGATCGCGAAGGCTCACCGAATCGTCGGAAAGTGCCATGGCCGCGGTGGTGAACCCGAGGCTGTGCAGAAGGGGAATCCCCTCATGGGACCAGTTGCGCGCCTCCTCGCCGATGCGCGTCCAGGGAATCTGGAACACGGTGCCCATCGACACGCGCACGGCGCGTCGGTACAGCGGGTCATAACATGCGGGCGTCACGAGGACGGCGTCGATGCCGAGCGCCGCTGCCGAGCGGAAGATGGCGCCGACGTTGGTGTGGTTCGTGATGTCTTCAAGAACGGCGATGCGGCGCGCTCCCTTGCATGCTTCGGCGACTGAAAGCGGGCGCGGACGCTTGAATGCTCCAAGGGCTCCGCGCGTGAGCTCGTATCCGCAAAGCTTGCGGAGTTCCTCATGCGGCGCCACGAACACGGGGATGTCGGGGTTCGCTTGCTCGGCTTGCTCGATGATGCTTGCCATGGATTCGAGCCATTTTTCTTCCATGAGCAGCGACACTGGTTCCATGCCGCCTGCGAGCGCGCGTTCGATCACCTTGTCCGATTCGGCGATGAAGATGCCTTTTTCGGGCTCGAGTTTGCAGCGCAGCTGCGCCTCGGTGAGACGCGCATAGGCATCGAGGCGCTCGTCTTCGAGGGCGTCGGTTCGGATGATCATGCTAAATCCCCTTCGGTGCGCGACAGGGCGGAAGCACTTTGCTGCATGGCGGGACGGCTGCGCCTGTGCTAGGGCCTTCCTTCTTCGTCGGCCGCATTCCCGTCGGGACGTGCGCCTTTCTTTCCGCTTCAATCGCGCGTGCTACCTCGCCCGCGACATCATCGGCGTGCGAGAGGCCGTTGCGCTCGAACTCTTCGACTCCCATGATCTGTGCGCCGACGGCTCTCATGTCGTCGAGGTTCGCATGCTGCACCACTGGGGAAGATGCTGCCGTGGCGTCCTCGAGCACGATGACGTTGTAGTTCAGCGAAAGCGCGTCGTAGCAGGTGGAGCGCACGCAATTCGCCGTATTCGTGCCCGCGAGGACGACGGTGTCCCTGCCTTCGCGCGAAAGCTGCTCGTGAAGCGGCGTGTCGAAAAACGCCGAGAAGCGCGGTTTCACCATGACGCGGTCGCCGTCGGCCGGCGTGAGCAGGTCGGGCCAGTTGAGCGACCCGGCATCGTCGCAGGCTGCCGATAGCGGTCTGCCGCCGCGCAGCCATGCGTCGTAGCGGCAGGGTTCGACATCGCTTCCGTCGGCTTTGTAGGCGCGCCTGACGTGGAAGATGGCGATTCCGCGCAGCCGTGCGCTGTCGAGCGCCCGCGCGCAGGCGGGAACGATGCTTTTCGCGCCGGCAACGCACAGCGCCGACGTGGGTTCGATGAAGCCGTTCTGCATGTCGATGAGCAGCAGCGCAGCTCGTGAAGGTTCTATCATAGGGTTCGCTTTCGAAAGAGGTGATACCGCAAAGTATAGCGTTCGCGCACGCGCGCGTCTGCACTCTCTGGGGGAAGCGGGCTTCGCAAGGCGGCGGTGCGGCCTCTTTTTCCCGTACGGTAACGGTTTCGAGGGTATTATATAAAGGCTGCACGGGCGTGCTAACCTTGAGGTCCCGACAGTGAAGGGGAAAGGCTTTTATGGCTTCGAATCACGATAATCGTGCGCAGACATGCGACGCACCCGACAAAACGGCCGCGTCGGCGCTTGAGCGCGTTTCCAACCCGCAAGAACATCCTGCGTTCGATCAGTTCGTCGCTACGATCTCGGCGCTGCGGGCGCCCGACGGCTGCCCGTGGGACCGCGAGCAGACGCACGAGTCCATTGCCCACAACATGATCGAGGAGGCGTACGAGGCGGTCGACGCCATCGAGGCGAACGACATCGCACATACGCGCGAGGAGCTCGGTGACGTGCTGTTGCAGGTGGTGCTTCAAAGCCAGATCGCGGCGGACGCCGGCGAGTTCACCATCGACGACGTGTGCGCCGACGTGAACGCTAAGATGATTCGCCGCCATCCGCACGTGTTCGGCGATGGGCACGCATCGAACGCGGCCGAGGTGCTCGACGTATGGGACCAGGTCAAACTGGCCGAAAAGGCCGCCGCCGACGACGATGCCGATGCCACGTGCGGAAAGCGCGCCGGACTGCTCGACGGCGTCCCCGCAAGCTTCCCGGCGCTCATGCAGGCTCAGAAGATCTCGCGGAAAGCGGCCGCGGCGGGCTTCGAATGGGACACGCTCGAAGACGTGTGGGCGCAGGTCGACGAGGAACGCGCCGAGCTTTCGGCCGCGTATGCCGCCGCCCCGAAGGCGAAGGGCGGCAAGATGGACGTGAGCGCTGACGCGTCGGACGCCCCGGACGCGACCGACGCTGAGGCCCTCGTCTCCGCTGCGGAAATGGAGTTCGGCGACGTTCTTTTCTCCCTGGTGAACGTCGGTAGGCGCATGGGAATCGATGCGGAAAGCGCGCTTCGGGCCTCATGCCGAAAGTTCCGAGCGCGTTGGGCGGCGATGGAGGCTTCCGCTGAAGCCGAGGGACGCCGCATCGAGGATTACTCAACCGCAGAGCAAAACGCCCTTTGGGCGAAGGTGAAAGGCGAATAGACCATGACGAGTGCTGCTCAGCTGTTCAGCGAACAGGACCAGCGAAGCGATTGGAGCTTGACGCTTCGCCCTGATATGTCCGAAGACGAGGTGGAGTTCCTTCGCGCGTCGGCGACGAAGCTGCGCGAGATCATGCAGAAGTACCGCGCCGCGTTGCGCGAAATGGTCGTGCGCTTCGAGATCCTCGACCAGGATCTCAACCTCAAGAAGAACCGCACGCCCATCCACCATATCGAGTCGCGCCTGAAGGCCCCTGAAAGCATCATCGAGAAGATCGGGCGCTACGGCAAGGAGCGCACGCTCGAGAACATCGAGAGGTACATCATGGACATCGCGGGCGTTCGCGTCATCTGCTCGTACATCAGCGATGTCTACAACCTGCTCGACCTGCTGCAACGTCAAGACGACCTCGAGATCGTCACGGTGAAGGACTACATCGCGAACCCCAAGCCCAACGGATACCGAAGCTTGCACGTTATCGTGCGCATCCCCGTGTATTTCCTCGACGCCAAGCAGATGGTGCCGGTGGAGATTCAGCTTCGCACGGTGGCGATGGACTTCTGGGCGAGCCTCGAACACGACCTGAAGTACAAGGCGGTGCGCGAGATCGAGGGAATCGACGCGTACGGCGAGCTTAAGGACTGCAGCCGCATCATTGAGGAAGTCGAGGACCGCATGCAGATTCTTGCTCGGGCGCTCGAGAAATAGCGTCGATCGTCGCGGGATGACGTCGATCGTCGCAGAACGCGTGCCTCTGGCGAAAGATTCGCCCGTCGTGGACAAAATAGCGCGATATGCGAGCCTCGGGACGCGGCTTTTCGCCGAGGATGCGTTTTTTAAAAGCAAAACCCCAGGTCGCGATTTTCCTCGACTTGGCAAAGCCGAGGCCTCGCCTCGCATATCGCGCTATTTTGTCCACAGCTTTGAAATCGTGCGTCAATGCACCGCGACGAGGTGCTCCCCCTTGACTTGAAGCGAACTCCAGGAATTATCATGGACCCACTTCAACGAGAGGAGCCTCATGAACCCTGAGTTCGAAAATGCGTCGAAGCTTGGCTTCGGTTGCATGCGCTTGCCGCAAACCGACCCGAAAGATCCGACCAAGATCGACATCGACCAGGTGAAGCAGATGGTTGATGCCTATATCGCCGGTGGCGGTAACTACTTCGACACCGCATTCGTGTACCACAACGGCGCGTCCGAGACGGCGCTGCGCGAAGCGCTCGTCGAGCGATATCCGCGCGACAGCTTCACCATCGCAACGAAGTGCCTCGCGTGGGCGTGCCCCGACGAGAAAACCGCCAAGTCGAACCTTCCGACCTCGCTCGAACGGCTCGGTACCGATTACATCGACTTCTACCTGTTGCACAACGTCGGCGGCAAGCGTACGCGTGTGTTCGACGAGTGGGGCATGTGGGATTTCGCGCTTAAAGCGAAGGAAGACGGCCTCATCCGTCATGTCGGCTTCTCCATGCACGACGGCCCGGAAACGCTCGACCGCGTGCTGACCGATCATCCGGAAATGGAGTTCGTCCAGTTGCAGGTGAACTACCTCGACTGGGAAGATCCTGTCACGCAGTCGCGCCGTTGCATGGAGGTTGCAGCCAAGCACGGCAAGCCGGTCATCATCATGGAACCCGCTCGCGGCGGCCGCCTCGTCGACCTTCCGGAACGCGTCGCCGCGCCCCTGCGCGCGTGCGACCCCGACAAGAGCCTTGCCTCCTGGGCGTATCGCTTCTGCTACAACCTCCCCAACGTGGTCACGGTCCTTTCCGGCATGTCGACGATCGACCAGATGCGTGAGAACGTCGCCGATTTCCAGGCAAACGAGCCGTTTTCCGAAGCCGAGTCGAAGGCGCTCGCCGAAGCGCGCGACATCTTGGCCTCGATGGCATCCATCCCGTGCACGAACTGCCGCTACTGCGTGAAGGGCTGCCCGAAGGAAGTCGCCATCCCCGAAATCATGGGGCTTCTGAACCTGGAAGCGCAGACGGAGAACAACGAGTTCGTGCGTGGCCTCTACAGTTGGCAGGCAAAACCCGGCCGCGCGTCCGATTGCATCCACTGCGGGCTCTGCGAATCCATGTGCCCGCAGAGCATCAACATCATCGAGAACCTCGAAACCGCGGCGGAGCACTTCGAATAGCCCACGTCGCGTCCCCATTTCGACCCTTCGACCCATGGCGCCCCCGTCTGTTCGACAAACGGGGGCGCAGCCTTTATAGTGGGCATCATTCATCTTGCTTTTGACAGTGGAAAGGGGAAGAAGATGAAAATGAAGAAACTGGGCGTGGTGCTCGCCGCTGGCGTGCTCGCCGCCTCGCTCGCGCTGTTCGGCTGCTCGTCGAACAGCTCTTCGTCCGATACGAAGAAGGACGATTCGAGCGCTAAGACCGAGGCCACCGCGTCGGGCTACACGCTCGTCAAGGACGGCACGCTCATCATGGGCACGTCTCCGGACTATCCGCCGTTCGAGAACCTCGAAAACGGCGAGGCCGTCGGCTTTGACGTCGATCTGTGCAAGGCCATCGCCGACGAGCTCGGCCTCAAGTTCGAAGTGAAATCCCTGCAGTTCGACGGCATCATCCCGGCTGTCGTCGCCGGCGGTCAGTGCGACCTCGGCATGGCCGGCATGAGCGTCGACCCCGATCGCGCCAAGGAAGTCGACTTCACCGACTCCTACTACGTCGATGACCAGGCTATCGCCACTATGAAGAGCAACACGGCCATCACTTCCGACAACGCCAAGGAAGAACTCAACAAGGCCGGCGTCATCATCGCCGTGCAGTCCGGCACCACCGGTGAGTCCTACTGCCAGGAGAACTTCCCGAACGCGACCATCCAGCCCTACGGCAACTCCACCGACGCGTTTGCCGCTATGCAGGCTGGCCAGGCCAACGCCGTGTGCACCAACTCCGCTGTGGTGAAGAAGATGCTCGCCGACGCGTACTCCGACGCGCAGGTCGTGATGCAGGTCGCCACCGGCGAGGAATACGCCATCGCCGTGTCGAAGGACAACCCCGAGCTCACCAAGGCCATCAACGAGGCCATCAAGAAGCTCAACGACAACGGCACCGTCGAGCAGCTCGCTTCGAAGTGGCTCGGCTAAACGCTTCGTTTTCGGTTACAATAAGCCGCTAGGGCTTTGATTGTTACCAGGCCCTCTCCGTATAGCGCGGGGAGGGCCTTTTCAGTGAGGAATCGATATGGTCAATTGCGATAGAACCGTTTCCGTTAAATCGCTCGCGCTTGCCGCGTTGGCGGCGTTCGCTCTCGCGTTCGCGGGTATTGCCGCGCTCGCCGCGGCTCCCGGGCACGCGTACGCGCTCGACGTGGAGAAATGCACGGCGCGGCCGAACGTGAGCGGGTCGTCCGACGTGCTCGGCGGCACGGAAACGCGCATCACCTGGGAAGGCCAGGCGGCCGCCGATGAATCGCTTTCGGGCATTTCCCTCACGCTGCCCGAGGGCACGCAGTACTCGGTGGACGATACGCGCATCACCATGCTTTCGGGCTCCGACCTCATGACGCGCACCAACATCAAGGCCGACGTCACCGCCAATGGCGAGACCATCACGGCGACTTTCGCCGACGCCGCTCCCGCGGGCGAGTTCTTCCGCGTCGAGATCTACGGCGTGTTCTTCCCCGAAGGCGGCGGGTCGATGCAGGTCAGCGGCCAGTACACGCTTGCCGACGGGTCTTCGGTCGCAATCGACGGCATCCCGGCGATCACGGTGAAGTCGCATACCCTGTTCGAGCGCCTGTCGAGCTCGCTCGAACAACAGGACTGGGTGAAGTCGTGGAACGACGTGAAGTTCCTGAAGCTGTTCTTCAACCCGCCGGTGTTCGTGTCGAGCCTGCCCGCGGTGTTCTCTGGCTTCCTCATGGCCGTCGGCATCGTTGCGTGCGCGTTCCCGCTCGCCATCCCGTTCGGCCTCATCCTGTCGCTTATGCGCATGTCGAGGTTCCGCGTGCTGCGCGGCATCGCCACCACATATGTGAACGTCGTCCGCGGCACGCCGCTGTTCCTGCAGATCTACATCGCGTTCTTCGGTCTTCCGCTTGCCGGTGTGCAGATTCCCACGTTCCCGCTCGGCGTCATCGTGCTTTCCATGAACTCGAGCGCGTATCTGTGCGAGATCTTCCGTGCGGGCATCCAATCCATCAGCAAGGGACAGTTCGAGGCGGCGCGCTCTTTGGGCATGAACGGCGCGCAGACTATGCTCTTCGTCATCATCCCGCAGACGGTGCGCCGCGTCATCCCGACGATGACGAGCGAGTTCATCCTGCTGTACAAGGACACGTCCATGCTCGCTGCGGTCGGCACGCTCGAAATCGTCATGAACGCGAAGACCATCGTGGCATCGACGGGTTCCATCACGCCGTACGTTGTGGCGGCGCTGTTCTATCTCATTATCACGCTGCCGCTCGCCAAGGTGGTTGGCAACCTTGAGGCGCGCCTTGCCGGTAACGACGCGGGGCATCCCAAGAAGAAGCGCAAGAGCAAGAAAAATTCCGCGGGCACGGGCACCGAGGCGGGCGCGCTCGGTTCGGGCGCGGGCAGCGCTGCGGCTGCGGCCAAGGCTTCGGGCGATGCCGAGGCGGCGCTCAGGCCCGACGCGGTTGAAGGTACGGGCATCACGCCCGAGCAGATGTCGAGTCTGTAAAGGGGAGTGTTTGCGATGACCAAGAAACCAGTCGAAACCAACGTCTCTGCGGCCTCTGCGGCCGACAAGCCTATCGTCCGCATCTGCGACTTGCATAAGAACTACGATGACCTCGTGGTTTTGCGCGGCGTCGATTTGGAGGTGAAACGCGGCGAGGTGGTGGTTATCCTCGGGCCTTCGGGCTCGGGTAAATCGACGCTTCTGCGCTGCGTGAATCTGCTCGAGCAACCCACGAGCGGCAAGGTCTTCTTCGAGGACACCGAGATCACCGCGAAGGGCACCGACATCAACGCGATCCGCGCGAAGGTCGGCATGGTGTTCCAGAGCTTCAATCTGTTCCCGCACCTTACCGCGAAGGGCAACGTCATGCTCGCGCAGCAGAAGGTGCTCAAGCGTTCGAAGGAGGAAGCGGCCAAGATCGCGGTCGAGCAGCTCACGAAGGTGGGGCTTGCCGAACGCGTCGACTACAAGCCCTCGCAGCTTTCGGGTGGTCAGCAGCAACGCGTGGCCATTGCCCGCGCGCTCGCCATGGACCCGCACGTCATGCTGTTCGACGAAGCGACGAGCGCGCTCGACCCCGAACTCGTGCGCGACGTTCTGGGCGTTATGAAGGAACTCGCGCGCGGCGGCATGACGATGATCGTGGTCACGCACGAAATGGGCTTCGCCCGCGACGTGGCCGACCGCGTCATCTTCATGGACGGCGGCGTCATCGTCGAGCAGGGTACGCCCGACGAGGTGTTCGATCATCCGAAGAGCGACCGCACGAAGGACTTCCTGGGGCATATCCGATAAAGGGGTGTTTTTTCGGCTCGCGACAAGAAAAATCGAGGGCAATGTTCGAAAAGTTCGTTTTTCCGCCTGAAAGAGGTTTTTTCTCCCCCATTTGGCATTTATGCTTTGGTTCAACACCTCGTTATGCCACATATCATGCAAATATGCGGCATAACGAGGTGTTGAACTATGGGAATGC
>CAKUIV010000011.1 GCA_934661105.1 uncultured Ellagibacter sp.
ATGACTCACCGAGGAAGCGCGATCCGCCGAGGAGGGCGTGGCCGAACGGGGAGGGTCTGCCGCGGCATTCCGGTTTGGCCGTTGCATCGCCCTGGATTATGCGGTCGCGGCCTGGCTGCGAGCATCCTTCCGGACGCGGCATCGAGAAGACCTCGATTCTTGTCGCCTGCTCCCTTTTGGGCGTTGCGCCTAGAGGCTGCGATTCTTGCTATACTCGACTGCATGAAACTTGCTTCCGTCATTCTCGATATCCCCACGCAGGCGCTCGATGCGCCTTATACCTACGCGCTTGGCGATGGGCTTTCGGCCCCCGCGCTCGATTTCGGCGTCGGCGCCTTCGGGAAAAGCGATTCTAACACCGTCGGTGCGCCGGGCTCTGGCCTCTTTGCCGAAGAGCAAGGCTTTCTCGAGGGCGGCGTTGCGAAAGAAGAAGGAGCTTCGGACGCTTCGGCGACCCTGCTCGGCGAGGGAATCCCCGTTGAAGTGGGGTGCGCGGTGCTCGTGCCGTTCGGTCGCAGGCAGGCGGTGGGCTTCGTCGTCGCGATCTGGGAAGCGGGCAATCCGGGCGGCGATGCGTGGCCGCGCGACCTCGACCCGTGCAAGCTGAAGAGCATCGTCGGCGCGGTGAGCAAGCCGTACTTCGACGAGGAGGGTGCCGCGTGCGCGCAGTGGCTCTCCGAGCGCTACATCGCACCGCTTTCCGCCTGCGTCCGCCTGTTCACGCCTCCTGGAGGCGTACCGAAAATGGTACATACTCGCATGGGATCGTGGCGCCTTGAGCAGCCGAGCGTGGGGGAGGTCGACGACCGATGGGTCGTTGCCGGTCCCGCCCTGGCCTCGTTCGCGCCTCGGAAGAACGCGGTGAAGCAGGCCGCGATCGCGGCTGCGGTTTCCCGCGGTGACGTGCGCGTGGCCGAGCTCTCAACCGAGCTCGGCGCGGTATCGGGCGCTCTGCGCGCACTCGAGCAGAAAGGCGTGGTCGCGATAGAGCATCGCCGCCGCATGCGCGGGGCGGCCGCAGTGCCGGGCGCGCACGCCTTCGCGCCCTCGCCGAAGCCCGACCTTACGCCTGGTCAGGCGCGCGCCCTGCAGCTCATCGATAAGGCTCGCTCCCGTAATCGCGGCGAGGTCGTCGTGATCGACGGCGTCACCGGGTCGGGAAAGACCGAGTTGTACCTGCGCGCCATCGAGGAAACGCTCGCGCAGGGGAGGACGGCGTGCGTGCTCGTGCCCGAAATATCGCTCACGCCGCAGACGGTGGGGCGTTTCCGCGGGCGCTTCGGCGACATGGTCGCGGTCATGCATTCGCGCATGAGCCAAGGCGAGCGCTACGATCAGTGGGACTTCATTCGCTCGGGCGCGGCGCGCGTTGTGGTGGGCGCCCGAAGCGCGCTGTTCACGCCGCTTCGAAACGTCGGCCTCATCGTGATCGACGAGGAACACGAAGGGTCTTACAAACAGGACAGCGCGCCGCGCTACCATGCCCGCGACGTGGCGCTTTGGATGATGCGCCGCAGCGGGGGCGTGCTCGTGCTCGGCTCGGCGACGCCGTCGATCGAGTCGCTTCACGCGTGCGACGCTGACGACTCCTGGCATAAGGCCGACCTTCCCGATCGCGCGAACGGCAAGCCCCTGCCCGCCATCGAGGTCGTCGACATGGCTGCCGAGTTCCGCGGCGGATCGCGCGCGATGTTCTCCGGCAAACTCATGCGCGGGCTGCAAGAAGAGCTCTCGCTCGGCCGCAAGGCGGTGCTTCTCTTGAACCAGCGCGGGTTCGCGAAGTTCCTCTTATGCCGCGATTGCGGGTTCGTGCCGACGTGCCCTTCCTGCGACACGTCGCTTACCTACCACGAACGCGGGCGGCTGCTCATTTGCCATCATTGCGGCTATCACGAGCCGGCGCCGGCCGTGTGCCCGGAATGCGGAAGTCCCTACTTGAAGAAGTTCGGCGCGGGAACCCAGCGGGTCGAAGCCGAGCTCCGCGCGCTTCTGGACGGCATGCCGGGCGTGGGGCCTGAAGCGCCCATCATCCGCATGGACGCCGACACGACGAGCGGCAAGGGCGCGCATCAGCGTTTGCTCGAAGAGTTCGCCGCGGCGGATGCGGCGGTGCTTCTGGGAACGCAGATGATCGCGAAGGGGCTCGATTTCGAGGACGTCACGCTCGTCGGGGTCATCAACGCCGACACGCAGCTCCATCTTCCCGACTATCGGGCGGGGGAGCGCACATTCTCCCTCATCGAGCAGGTGGCGGGCCGTGCGGGACGCGCGCAGCTTCCCGGGCGCGTGCTCGTGCAGACCTACGAGGCCGACAACATCGCCATCCGCGCCGCGGCGACCTACGACCGTGCGCGCTTCCTCCGTGCGGAAATGCCCAAGCGCCGGCTTCTGGGGTACCCGCCGTTCGTGCGCATGGCGAACGTGCTCGTGTGGGGCAAAGACGAGCCCGCGGTTCGCGAAACGGCGTGCAGGCTTTCAGACGAGCTTGCGCAGCGCGTGCACGATTATGCGACGGGTTCGTGGTCGGTCTTGCCGGCAAGCCCGTGCGTGCTCGCAAAGCTGCGCGGCGTGTATCGGTGGCACGTGGTGGTGAAGGGCCCGCCCGATGCCGACATCGCACGCGTAATCGGGCCGCTGTTCCGCGCTCGGAAGGCTGACGAGCGCGTTAGCGTCGCCGTCGACGTCGATCCGAACGATTTATTGTGACATTTCGGGGATACTTGCTCGATTTATGGTATATTTTATCGCTGTGTATTTGCGCCCGGTTGCAGTCTAGCCCCGGGCGTTCTTCTGCAGAAAGGACTATCACGTGGCAAAGGATTCCCAGAAGAAATCGAAGAAGACTGCCGATGTTTCGAAGGACCTTTCGAAAAACGAAGAGATCGTCGACGACGAGCTCGACGACGAATTGGGCGACGAGGAGCCCTCTGCCGGCGATGTTGCCACCGAAGCCCCCGAAGGCACGCTTGCCGAAGACAAGATCGAAGCGGGCATCGACGAAGAGGAAGACCTGCTCGAGGGCATTCCCGAAGAAGAGCTCAAGGCGACGACCGACGTCCAGCTTCCCAAGGTGACGACTGCGCGCGCGAAGGCCCGCGCGGCTCGCAAGCGTACCGGCGACGGTAACGTCACCATGCTCACCGGCGACCCGGTTCGCATGTACCTGAAGGAAATCGGCAAGGTGCCGCTGCTCACCGCCGCCGAGGAAGTCGACCTTGCCATGAAGATCGAGGCGGGCGTCGCCGCAGGCGAGCAACTCGAGAAGGCCGACAAGGGCGAAATCGAGCTCGAACGCCGCGACCTGCGCCGCCTGACGCGCATCGAGGAAGTCGGCTTCGACGCGAAACAGCAGCTCATCGAGGCGAACCTGCGCCTTGTCGTTTCCATCGCGAAACGCTACGTGGGCCGCGGCATGCTGTTCCTCGATCTGATCCAGGAAGGCAATCTCGGCCTTATCCGCGCTGTCGAGAAGTTCGACTACCGCAAGGGTTTCAAGTTCTCCACCTACGCGACGTGGTGGATCCGTCAGGCCATCACCCGCGCGATCGCCGACCAGGCGCGAACCATCCGCATCCCCGTGCACATGGTCGAGACGATCAACAAGCTCGTGCGCATCCAACGCCAGCTGCTCCAGGAACTCGGTCGCGAACCAACCCCGAAGGAAATCGGCGACGTCATGGGCCTGCCCGAAGAGCGCGTCCGCGAGATCCAGAAGATCTCGCAGGAGCCGGTTTCGCTCGAAACGCCGATCGGCGAGGAAGAGGATTCCCAGCTCGGCGACTTCATCGAGGACGATGCCGCGGTCGTGCCGCCCGATGCCGCGAGCTTCAGCATGCTCCAGGAGCAGCTCGGCAAGGTGCTCGACGGCCTGGCTGAACGCGAACGCAAGGTCATCAGCCTGCGCTTCGGCTTGGAAGATGGGCATCCGCGCACGCTCGAGGAAGTCGGTCGCGAGTTCGGTGTCACGCGTGAGCGTATCCGCCAGATCGAGAGCAAGACGCTCGCGAAGCTGCGCCATCCGAGCCGCTCGTCGAAACTGAAAGACTACCTGGAAGACTAACCTCGAAAAGCTCCGCGCAGGCCGAAGACCTCGCGGAGCTTTTTCTCTCTGCGCTGCCGCTTCGGCGCGCGTAGATCGTATCGCCCCCCCCTCACGCGAAAGAAACTCTATGACCACGCACGACACCAACGATTTCGAATTCTTTGCGAGCTGCCTTGCTGGGCTCGAGGAGCAGCTTGCGCTCGAGTTGAAGGGGCTTGGCATTTCGCGCACGCGTCCTTTGGGCGGCGGCGTCGCGTTCTACGGTCCCGTGAAAGTCGCTCTCAAAGCGTGTCTTTGGTCGCGTTTGGCGTCGCGTGTGCTTGCGGTCGAAGGCCGTTTCGACGCGAAGGATGCCGACGAGCTCTACGAAGGCGTTCGCGCGCTGTACTGGGAAGACATTCTTCCAGTGAAAAAGACGTTCGCGGTGCGCGCCCGCGGCATGAACGCGAACCTGCGCAACACGCATTTCACCGAGATGCGCGTAAAGGATGCGGTATGCGACCGTTTGGACAACCTGCGCGGCATTCGCCCGAGTGTCGACACGGCGCACCCTGATCTTGTCATCGACGTGCGCGTGCACGACGAGCGCGCGACCGTCTCGATCGATCTTTCCGGCACGCCCCTGAACAAGCGCGCCTATTTCGGCAAGCGCTCGGGCTCGGAGATGCCGCTGCTCTGCTCGTATGCGGCGGCATTGCTCAGCTTCGCCGGGTGGGGAGACCTCGCCGCGCGCGGGTACCGCTTCGTGGACGCCTCGCGCGCGGACGGCGGGCTCGAAGCGGCTGCGGGGGCCTCGTCCCGCAAGGCGGCGTCCGCGAAGCGCGAGATGACGATCCTCGAACGCGAGGCACGCGCCATCGCGCTCGACGAGGCGCCGGGCGCTGCACGCTCCGAGTGGGGTTTCATGTCGTGGGGCCGTTTCGACGAGGCGGAATGGAACGCGCTTTTGGACGAGGCAGACGATCGGGCCGAGCGTGCGCAAGCGGCGCGCCGCGATGCTGCGCCGGACGCGCCCGAACTGCTTGCCGCGGTGATCGTCGACCCTGAAAACGAGGACGCGACGTCGACCGCACTCGATTCGGCGTTCGTCCGCGCTGCGGTGAAAGCGCCTGCGAACTCGGTATTCGCCCTGGTCGGCGGCGAGGGCGCGGCCGAGCGCTTCGGCGACGACCCTGAGGTCTTCGAGAAAATAGGCCATGGGCGCATCCGCATAAAGGCTCGCGTCTTCACGAGCGCGCCGGAAGAGCCCGAAACCGTCACCGTGCCCGACGCCTTCGGGGGAGCGGAGCACGTGGTCGACGTGTTCGACAGCGCGTCGGCGCAGTTCGCCTCGCGCCTTCGCAAGGTGTACAAGGAGCGTCGCAAGTGGGCGAAGCGCGACGGATGCACCTGCTATCGCATCTACGATGCCGATCTGCCCGAATACTCTGCCGCAATCGATGTTTACTCGGGTGCGGGCGACTTTGCGGGCGAGACCTACGTTCATGTGGCCGAATACGCTGCACCCTCCTCGATCGACGAGGGCAAGGCGCGCCGCCGCATGGCCGATATCCTTACGCTCGCGCCCGTCGTTTTAGGCGTCGCGCCCGAGAACGTCTTCTCGAAGACGCGCCGGCGCGAGCGCGGCGGCGGGCAATACCGCGACGCGGGGTCCAAGCCGTTCGTGATCGACGTCGAGGAAGACGGCTCTCTTTTCGAAGTCGACCTGGCCGGATACATGGACACGGGTCTGTTCCTCGACCATCGCGACACGCGTCGCATGGTGGGGGAGATGGCCGCGGGCAAGGATTTCCTCAATCTGTTCGCCTACACGGGAACCGCGAGCGTGCATGCCGCCGCGTGCGGTGCGCGCACCACGTGCACGGTCGACCTTTCCGCGACCTATCTCGACTGGGCGCGCCGCAACATGGCGCGCAACGGTTTTTCGGGTCGTGCGCATCGTTTCGAGCGAGCCGACGTCATGCAGTGGATAACCGAGGCACGCCGCGCGCGCAGGCAGTTCGATCTCGTGTTCGTCGACCCGCCGACGTTCTCCAATTCCAAGGCGATGGGAAAGCGCACGTGGGACGTGCAGCGCGATCATGTGGAGCTGCTCATCGGCGTGAGCCGTTTGCTCACGCGCGGGGGCGAGGCGGTGTTCTCCTGCAACCTGCGCACGTTCAAGCCGAATGTTGAAGAGCTCGCGAAGTTCGGTGTCGAGATCGAGGACATCACCGCGCGCACGATCCCGCACGACTTCGAGCGCAACCCGCGCATCCATAAGTGCTATCTCGTGCGCAGGGCGTAAGGACCGGAGGATGCAGACGGCTCTGGCGCCTTCGGACGTCCATCTTTCGGCAAATGGGCCCTGCGTGGACAAAAAGGCGCGAATTGCGAGGAGGCGAAAACTCGGCTTTCTCTTGTGAAGCGATTGACCGGGGCTTTTGCCTCCATTTACACCGTTTTACAGCAGAAGCGCCCCGCTTTACGCATAAACCAGGGCGCTTCAACCTCGCACATCGGTATTTTTTGTCCATGACGATGAGATTTCCGGTGAGTTCGGGTCTTGTTACCGCTCTAACTTTCGCGCGCAGCTCCGTCCCGCGATTTCCCTTCCCGAAATCTGCGCCATTCGAACGAACCTGCGCCGCGTCGACAGCCGACACGGCGCAGGTCGCGGTCGCTCGTGCCCGAGCGGCCTTTCCCTCCATCGCGAAACCTGTCTCTAGCGTCTTGCGGATGCAGGCGCGATATATGATTAGGGAACGAACGAATGACGGTGCGGCTCTTACGCGGCGTGGGGCTTCGGGTCGCCTTCGGTTTCCCACTCCTCCAAGATGACGCTGCCGTGGTACTTGTAGACGCCGTAGACGCCCTTGAAATCGTATCCGGCGGCGGTGAACGAACCGCCGATCGATGTCACGAAATCGGCTGCCTCAGTGTTGAAAGCGCCGGATGCGAACAAGTACAGGTTGCAGATGCGGTCGCGGCTCGCGGTGGGGGCGAGAACGATTCCTGTTCCGAACTCGAAGGGCAGCCCGTCGCTTTTCACGCGCAGTCCCGTGAGCGAAAGCTTCGGCGAGAAGCGTTCGATCCACGGCTTGCGCGAAAGCTTCGCCCACTCGGCCCAAACGCTCGTGTCCTTCTTGGAGTCGTCGGCGTAGATCGCGTCGAAGAACTCGCGATAGCTTTCTGCGCCATCGAGATAGCTTTCGTATTCGGGCAGCACCTTGTCGGCGATGGTCGTCGCCAAGCGAAGGCGGTCGAGCGCGAGCGCCGAGGTGAGGGGGGCTTTCTTGATCTGTTCGATAAGCTCTACGGCTTTCATTATCGTCCTTTCGTCGTGAAGAACCCGGTTGCGCTCCTAAAAACCCTTCGGCCACGCTTCCTCGGCCGGGGTGTCGTCGAGGTGGGTCACGTTCTTGCCGCGCGGCAGGATGAAGAAGCAGAGCACGAGCGCCAGCACGTATGCGGGCAGCTGTAGGATAAGGCTCGCCGTTTCCCAGCCTTGCGCGCTCATCACGGCGCCGAACAGGGGAGACCCGATTGCCGATCCGAGGTTTTGGCAGAACTGCATGATGGCCATGGCCATCGTCGCGCCCATGGCGGTGTTGCGCATGAGCATCGGCGCCATGGGGCGAAGCGAGCCGCCGCACATGCCGCCGCCGACGCCTTGCAGCACGATCGTGACCCACATGATGGCGATTGCGCCGTCACCGGTGTAGAACATGAAGAAGCCGGTGGGGATGAGGAGAACCATCATGACGATGCCGACGAGGTATTTGCGCCCGAGCGGCAAGCGGTCCGAGACGAACCCGGTGAGCGGTGCTACGACGAGCGAAATCAGCATGATGATCGAGGAGAGCGACGAGGCGGTCTGCGCATCCATGCCGAGCTGGGACTCGAGGAAGGTGTTGTAATAGGTGTTCATGATGCCGATGGTAGTCATCGAGAACAGGAAGAACACGGCGCCGAGAATCCAGATGCGGCGGTTCTTGCAGTACTTGAGCGAGTCTTTGAACGTGCCTTCGACCCCCATGTCGCCGGTGGCGCCTTCGGGCATCTTGTACACGGCTGCGAACAGCACGAATGCCACCAGGCACACCGCGCCGAGTGCGAAGAAGACGGTTTGATACCCGCATGCGCCTGCGATCATCGGGACGATGTTGAAGGCAAGCACCGACCCGACCGGCACCCATGTCGCCCAAAGGCCCAAGGCGAGCCCGCGTTTGCGCTCGGGGAACCAGATAGTCACGCACGACGGCGCTGCCACGCCGATAAGCCCGATGCCGACGCCTTCGAGAAGGCGGCTTGCCAAAAGCAGGGGCAGATTCGCCTCGATGCCGCCGATCGCGCTGCCGATGCCCAAACAGGCGACCGAAAGCAGGATGACGTTCTTAAGCCCCATACGTCGCGCGATGAAGGCGGCGGGGAAGGCGAGCACGACGCCGATCAGCGCTATCGCGCTCATGAGCGTTCCGAACGTCACCGAATCGAGCGCGCCGTGAAACGCCGGGAAAAGCCACGACGCCAACGGCGGGATCTTGAACTGGCAAAGCGGCGCGCAGATGCTTGCGAAGTACGTGACGGCGAGCATGCCCCATGCCTTGCCGCTCGCCTTTTCCTGTTGAGCGATATCGCTTGCAGTGAGTGTGGTCATGATGTGTCCCCCTTCATATCCCCTTGCGATCGCGCGTATGCTTCCCCTGATGCATACGCGCGACACTATAGGGCGGGCCGCCCGCAGCGCCTCTGCGCGCGAACGGCCCTATGCGTTCCCTTTCGTATTTCCGTTTCGCGCTTAGGCGCAGGGCGGAACCCACAGATACTGCTGGGGCTTCTCGTCAAGCTTCTTGACGAGCTCGTCGACGGGCCCGAACTGCATGCATTTCGCCTGGCAGTGGAACACGCACGACGGGGCCTTGCCCTTTTCCTGGCGCTCTGCGCACAGATCGCACAGCTTCGTGAACGCCGGGATGAAGTCGTAGACGTACTGGTCGGTCTCGTTGCCGTCCTTGTCCTTGATCGGCCACGGGCCGTTCTGCATGACCTTCACGCCCCACTGGCCGAGCGGCAAATCGAGCTCGGACTGGCAAGCGACCTCGCAGGAATAGCACCCGGTGCAGTACTGGTAATCGACGAGAATTCCGTTCTTGGACATTACAGTTCCTCCTCTTTGCAGCGATACACCTTGGCGAGCGTGCACTTAAGGTCAGCGCCGAAGCCGGTCGTACCGGGTTTGTTGGCAAGCAGCTGGTTGATGTTGGACTGGCGGAAGCCGTACAGGTTCGGCTCGGCGCCGTCCTGCTCGGGGAACCACCAGCCGTGCTGTGCGGCGATGGTGCCCTCGTGCACCTCGTAGGTCACGCGAGCGCGCTGACGAGCGCGGCCGCGATGGTTTTCGAGCCACACCCAGTCGCCTTCGCAGATGTGCAGGCGCTCGGCGTCGCGCGGATGGATCTGGACCCACGGGTCGGGCGTAAGCTGGCGCAGGTAGGGGATCTGACGATGCTCGGAGTGGAAGAACGACGTGGTGCGAGCACCCGTGATCATGATCATCGGGTATTCCTTGTAGAGGTCGGGAGTGGTCACCGGGCCGATGCCGGGCTCCTCGATGTAAGGCAGCGGGTCGTAGCCGAACTTCTGGAACAGCGTCGACCAGAACTCGATGCGGCCGGTCGGGGTGTTGAAGCCGGGCTGTCCGTCGGGGCGCATGAGGCCCTTCTCGTACTTCTTGTAGACGTACTTCTGGTACGCCGGGCCGTGCTCCATGAGCTCGCGGAAGGTGAAGCCGGAGGGCTTCACGATCTCGTCGTAGACCTCGTCCTCGGTCTTCCACGGCCAGGTGTGCTGCTTGCCCTCGGGGCGCTCGATCGCCTTGTTGAACTCGTCGTCGTTGTCGAAGTACTGCGCGAGCTCGCGGTTGATCTCGCAGTCGGACTTCGCCTCGCCCTCGGTGGCGCAGCCGCCGGTGATGGCGGAGAGGAAGTAGTAGTGGGCGCGCACGGAGTGCTTTTCAGCCCAGGTCTGAACCGGCATGACGATGTCGGCGTACGCCTGGATGGTCGGCGTCATGAAGATGTCGCATGCGGCGACGAACTCGACTTTCTTCATGGCCTCGTACCAACGCTCGGTCTCGCAGCTCATGCAAGCGATGCCGTTGGAGGTCTGGATCCAGATGCCCTTCACCTTGCCCGCTTCGCAGTACTCGAGGCACATGTCGGGCATGGCCTGGGTAAGGCCGTAGCGGTACATCGGGAATTCCTTCCACCCGACGCGCTTCTTCTGCATCTCCTCGTTGATGAGGTCGTAGATGCCCCAAGCGCCCGCGGAAGGCTGGTCGACGCCCATGGGGGACGCGGTGTAGCACATGCCGCCCGGGATGTCGAGGTTGCCGGTGATCGTCCAGAGCGCGGCGATCGCGGCAGCGCACGGCGTGCCCTGCGACTGCATGTCGACGGCGAGGCCCCACACGACGTTGGCGGGATGGGCGTTGGCGAACATGCGGGCCGCGGCGATGATCTTCTCCTTCGGGACCCATGTCATTTCCTCGACCTGGTCGAGCGAAAGCTCGCGGGCGCGCTCGGCGAGCTCGGCGAAGCCGTAGGTCCAGCGATCGACGAAGTCATGGTCGTAGAGGTCCTCGTCGACGATGACCTTGATCATGGCAAGCGCAAGCGCGGTGTCGGTGCCGGGGCGCAGCTGCAGGTGAATGTCGGCGTGGGCGGCGAGCCAAGTGACGCGCGGCTCGACGGAGATGAGCTTGCAGCCGAGCTTCATGGCGTCGGTCACCCAGTGGCCCATGAAGAAGTCGGGGTTGGAGATGGTGGGGTTGCAGCCCCAGACGATCGTGCACTCGGGGCAGGTCCATTCGGGGTCGTCGTAGCGCAGCGCGGAGAACTGCGAGAAGTCGGCGATGAGCATGCCGCCGTAGGTCATGATCATGAGCGACAGGCGGGGGAGGTAGCATGCGGTGCCGGAGAGGAAGCCGTACTCGTTGGGGCTTCCGAACGTGTTCGCCATGCGGCCGACCTGCCACTGGTTGTCGCGAGCGGTGCCGCGCAGGCAGTGGATGGAGTCGCCGCCGTAGGTCATCGAGATGCGGCGGAATTCCTTGTAGCACGTTTCGAGGGCTTCATCCCAAGAGATGCGCTCCCACTTGTTCTCGCCGCGCTCGCCGGCGCGCTTCATCGGGTAGAGAATACGGTCGGGGTGGAATTCGACCTGCTTGAACGCCAGGCAGCGCGGGCAGAGCGCGCCGCGGTTGTACGGGTCGTCCGGGTCGCCTTCGCACTTGATGAAGCGGCCGGTGTCCTTGTCGGAGTACACAAGGACACCGCAGCCTTCGTGGCAACCGGGCGCCGACCATACCGACGTGCGGGTGACGATCATGCCGTCTTCCTCGTACTGCCATTCTCCCGGGTGCTTCCAGCGTGGGTCGACTTCCTGGTGAACGCCAGCGCCGAAGTTGAACTGGTTTTCCTCTTTGGAGTTGCCAATATCGTCGCGATCGCGCCCCTCGATATTGGTCTCGACTTTTTCGATAGTGTCAGCCATCGATCCTCCTCTCGTAGGGCCCAACCTGCAGGTGTCCGCCCTGCGCAGGCCCGGCGGGACATATATGTCGGGTGTCCGCCCCGAGAATCCCGCCCCCTAACGGGTTGAGAGAAGTTGACCACGAATCGGTGATGAGTCTATCGCGCGATGGGTATGCAGTACGCGAAATCAGTATGTTGGTATGAGGTGATGAGCTGGTATTTTTCGAGAATGGATGAAAGGTGTGCCTTAGCGTTCTTCATGAGGGGCGTTCGCCGGTGAAAGAGGGTAGTCCTCGACGAAGTCCATGAGCGATTGCTGCGAGTGAATGTCGGTTTTGCGGTAGATGCTGTAGATGTGGCTTTTCACCGTGTGCGGCGAGATGGTGAGCTTGTTTTGGATATAGGCGGCGTTTCTGCCCTTCGCAAGGTAGTGCAGAACGTCGGTTTCACGCGGGGAGAGCTGGTACATCTCGGCTACGGCGGAAATGCGTGCTTCGAACATCTCGGCTTCGGTCATGTCGGGAGGTGCGGTCTGCGGGCTCGGCTGCACGGTGGCCGGTGATTCGGGGGCGCGGTCGCTCATCTCTCCGTGATGGTCGGATTGCGGGAAGAACACCATGACGGCGATGACCACCAGGCATGCGGTGCACAGGCGAACGATGGTGAAGGCGTCGGAATGCGCGCCGAAGACGACGGTGACGAAGCTTGCCGCGCCCCAGCCGATGAGGTATCCGATCGCGCTTGCGAAGAGACGCTGCGGCACCTGACGGAACACCGATACCTCGCCGATCTCGACGCTCTTGCGCACGAGATGAGCGTAGGTGGTGGGCACGAAAAGCGCCCAGGCGACGATCACGAGAAAGGCGCAGGCCAGCTGGACGTATCCTGTCGCGAACGGGATGCAGACGCAAGACAGCACCGTCACGCACAGAAGGATGCGCTGCAGAACCGTGATGTTCACGAACACGCCCTTTACCGTGAGCGCGAGCAGGATCGCGGATCCGGGAATCGTCGCCAAAAGGCCGATGAACACGTAATCGGAGCCGTAGTTGAACAGAAACACGAAGGTGAGCCCGAACACGATTCCGAAGGCGATGAACGACGGCTCGATCTCCTTCGCGAACTTCCAGGGAAGGCGTTTGACGGCGCTCAAGCTCGCTGCGGCGGCGTTGTCGGCGTTCGCGCTCGTGTACTTCAGGATGGCGATCGAAAGCGCGATGTAGACGATGCAGAACATCGGCTGGAACTGCGTCGGCATGACGGCCGCGAGCGCGAAGAGCGCGCCGCCGCCCAAAAGCGCCTCCGCGCAGAAGCGCGCGTATGCCTTCGATTTGCAACGCCCGCACACATCGAGCCAGCTCACGGTAAGCATGCCGCCTCCGATTCCGGCAAGGAGGTTGACCGCGCAGAACACGGGTGTCGGGATGGGGAGGCTCGCCTCAAGCGCGAAGCATACAACGGGAACGGCGAGCACGAACACGGTTTCGAGCGCGAGCACAGGCGCTTTGAAGACGGTGAACGAGGGGTTCTTCGCCATGATGTGGCAGAGAAGATACCCGATCGATATGCCCGCGAAGATGAACAGCTGGATGACGTCGCGCTCGCCTACGGGAAGCGCCTGCAAGAAGATGGCGAAAAGCCAGTAGAACGTGATGAGCATCCATCCGAAGAACAGGGCGAAGCCGCCCATGCTCAAAAGCTCCATGGCGCCGTCCGACCCGGAGCGCTTGTTGTCGTCTGCCATTGATATCCCCTTTTCCCAATGGACGAGATGGTGCGGGGAAGCCGACAACGACTCCGCGTCCCCTCGTCGCGCGAAGCCCCGAAATCCCCCTCGCGCTTAAGTATAAAGCATGGATCAGCTTTCTACCCCCGGTTTGCCCGTGGAATGAAGTCGAGTCCCGAAATTGGTACATGTCTATAGCTGTCCCGGAGGCTTGATACCGTATTCGGCCACGACGTCCTCCAAAGCCGACATGCCGAGTTCCTTGCACGCCGCGGCAACGCCCGGCGTGGCTCCGGTGGCGGCGTCGATGCTTTCGGCGGCGGGGGAGGCGTCAGCGGAGAAGAGGTCGTCGGCCGACGCCGTCGCCGGGGTTGCGACGTCTACGGTAGCGCTCGTCGCCGCGTCGAGCGCGTCTTCGAGCTGCGCGTCCTCGACGCGTGAGGTCGCGCTCGTCACTGCGTCGGTTGCTTGCGTCACGGCGTCGACCGAGGCGTTTCCGGGGCGCCTCGTTTCTCTCGGAGGCGCGGGGGCGTGGCCTTCCATTCCCATTCTCCTTTCGAGCTCGATCGATCTGCCGGCCCAGTCCGTTGGGCCGGTCGTGGCGTCGAGATGGGCGATCTTCATCGGGCGGGTGTTTGTTGCGGCGTCTTCCATGGTGCGTTCCTTAGAGCATGCAAAAGGCACCTGCGTCATCAAGGTCGCAGGTGCCTAATGGTCAATGCGGATGGAGCTTCAAGCGAAAGTGCGGGTTAATGCGCGGCCTTTGCCCCTTCCTGAGGCTTTCCCTGCGGCTTCCCGCCAGCGAGGTCCTGCTTGGAAGGCTTCATGAACAGCGAGGCGATGATGCCCACCACGCCGATCGGGACCAATGCCCAGAAGGCGAGCATCGGATCGCACGCGCCGGCCTGCATGGATGCATTGAACGGCTCGAGCGCGTAGGAGGTGATCGTCTGGCCGAGGTACTGGCCGAAGGTCAAAAACGACAGGCCGAGCGCAACGGCGGTGGCGCCGCCCTTGAACACGTAGGTCGGGACCATCGGACGGCAGCAGCCGTTCAGGAACATGTTGCCGATGCAGAAGAAGATCGCGTAGAAGGCGAAGACGATCATGTTGTTCTGGAAGGCGAGAGCCGAGCAGACGGTGAGGCCGGTGATGCCGGAAACGACCGCGATGTACTTCAAGTTGCGCGGCAGCTTGTCCAAGATGAAGCCGCCGATCGGGGCGAGGATGCCGCATGCGGTGAGCGCGCCGCCGATAAGGCCCGCCATGGCCGGGTCCCAACCAAGGCCGCCGGCGGAAGGATCGAGCTGCAGCCAGGTCTTCAGGTACTGGCTGAAGGCGTAGTTCATGTAGTTGAAGATAGCGAACATGAAGATGAGGCACCACAGCTGGCGCTTCTTGAAGAACGGAAGCACCTCGCGGAAAGACTTCGTCTCGGCCGAAACCTCGGAGGCCTCATCGGCGCGGGGCTTGCGGAACACGACGGCGAAGAGCACGGCGATGACGACGATCACGATCGTCCACACCCACATGAGCGTGACGAGGTTCTGGCCGACCATGTGGTAGATGCTGTCGCCGAAGACGTTCACCGTGAAGATGCCGACCGGAGCCCAGATGGACCAGATAGCCATGGCGCGGCCGCGCGTGGTGTTCGGGAACCAGATGGAAACGCAGGTCGGGCCGGCGACGATGGTCTGAGCAAGGCCGAGGCCCAAGATGAAGCGACCAGCGAGGAACAGCGTGAAGTCGGCAGAGATCGTGAGCGCGCACACGGCGGAGCCGACGATCGCGAGGCCGAGGCCCACGAGCGTGCCCGCCTTCGGGCCGAACTTGCGAACGACGAACGATGCCGGGAACGCCATGATGAGCGCCGCGATCGGCACGAGGCCCATGACGTTGGACAGAAGGCCGAACTGGGACGGGTCGGCCTGCACGGAAGCGCAGTTCGCGCCGAGCCAGCCCTTGAACACCGGGAAGGTGATGGCGGGCAGCCACATCCATGCGTACACGATCGAGATTGCGGCGAGCAGCGATACGATAAGCGCGATCCAAGCATAGCTCGGAGTCTTTTCCTGCGCGCCCGCTGCGGCGTTTGGATTGCTCATTTTTCCCCTCTTTCAGGCGCGCGATGAGGGTCGCGGCGCCAAACGGTCGGGTCCCCAAGCGAGTGGAGGGAGGCACGCTGTGCGAGGACCCGATCCCCTTTTAACGATTACGGGGTTGTAAACCCCAACGGCTCTTACAGGTTGAAGATGCGAGCCGCGTTGCCGCCCTTCATGAGCGCCTTCTCCTCGTCGGTGACGTCGAGCGCGTCGATGGACTCGACGGAGCGAGCCATCCACTCGTAGAACACCGGGAACGACGAGCCCATGAGCAGATGGTCGGCGCCGCACACCTTAACGGCGCATTCGAGCTGGTCTTTGCCCCAAGACATCGGATGGGTCATGTCGAAGTAGATGTTGTTCTCGAGGTAGCGGGTGTAGGCCTCGTGGTCGACGTTGGTGGCCAGGCGGTTCATGGCCTCCTTCTTCTTGGTCGACTTGTGCGGGGCGAGGATTTCCTGCAGACCGAACCAGTTGCCGCCGAACATGGTGTGGACGAACTTGAGGTTCGGGAACTCGTCGAACATGCCGGAGTAGATCTCGCGGCCAACGGCTGCTGCCTGAGCATGGATGCGGCCGAGCTCGCGGCGAAGGATCGTGTAGTCGTCGAAGTTGCCGAAGGCGTTCTGGCCGGGGGTGTGGTGCACCACAGCCGGGATTTTCATGTCGTTCAAGACCTTCATGTAGGGCTTGAACAGCTCGTCGTCGAGGAAGCGGTCGCCGTAGCAGCAGGCGAACTGCACGCCGACCATGCCGAGGTCCTCGATGCAGTGCTTGAGCTCGTCGACGTCCTCCTTGCGGCCGAACGGCGGCAGAACCGCGTTCGCGACGAGGCGGCCTTCGGAACGCTTGCACATCTCGGCAGCCTGCTCGTTGACGATCTTGCACATGTCGAGCGGCAGCCATTCCTGCCACACCGGCATGCGCAGCATCGCGATGTCGACGCCGGCTTCGTCCATTGCGCGGATCTTCGTTTCGAGCGTGTAGTCGCCGTCGACGTAGTTCAGGATCTGCTTGCCTTCGGGGTATTCAAGGATGACCTGGTCCTTCGTGCCGTCCGGGGTCTTGCCCAGGTACGCTTTCATGCCGAAGGTGATCGGCGCGGAGTACAAGAATCCGTGGAGCACCTCCTCGTTGCTGAACAGGTTCGTCGGCAAGAAGTGCATGTTGTCGTCGATAACCCTGGTCTCTGCCATAGTTGTTCCTCCTTGAGTGTTGGTGATGCGTCTATGATCATCCCGTCTGAACACGACGGGGAGGCGCTTCGTGAAGCCGTCAGGCGAATGAAAGGAGCCTTGACGGGGTGGGGTGGCGCTGCGGGCTGTTGCCTTCGGGGGCCCGCAGCGCCTTGAAAAGGTAGTGCTTACTGGTAGATCTGATTGACCTCGTGCTTCGCCATCTTCTTCATGTTGGCGCTGCAACGAACTCGCCAATCGATGCGACCCTGCTCGCGCTGATATTCGGTGACTTCGTGAGAGAACTCACGCGGGGCGCGCACGTCGATGTTCATGACATGTGCGGCGCACTGTCCCCCGAAATCGTCGGCAAATTGCTGAGCCATGTCCTCCTCCTTCCCCCTGTTGTTCTTCCACCTGCTTACGTATGATCCGAAGGCGTGTATGCCGCCTTCTTCGGGCAGGTGAAGCCTTGTATGATCTACGCCTCGTTGATGGCGACGATCATCTGCTTGGGCGACGTGACCTTCGCGGCCAGTTCCTCGATCGGGCCCCAGTCAAGGCATTGCGCCTGGCAGTGCTGCACGCACGTGGGCTTCTTGCCCTTGCCGCAGCGCTCTTCGCACAGATCGCACCATTGCGTGAACTGGGGGATGAAATCGTATTGATAGACCTTGTTCGCCTCGTCGATGTGCAGCGGGCCGAGCTTGGTGATCTTGATGCCGAATTCCTTCTCGCTGTAGCCATGCTCCTGCTGGCAGGCGAGGATGCACGCCTCGCAGCCGGTGCAGTAATCCACGTCGACGAGGATTCCCTGAATTGCCATTGTTAATCTCCTCTCGCGTGGCCGGTTAGTCTTCGGCCTTGTAGATCTTGCACATCATGGCCTTGTAGTTCGAGCCGAAGCCCGACACGCCGGCGTCGAAGGGAACGAGGTTGTTGATCTGCGACTCGAAAACGCCGAACAGGCCCTTCTTCTCGTCCTCGGTGTTCTCCTCGGCCTCGTCTTTGCGCTCGGGGAACCACCAACCGTGCTCGCACTGCATGACGCGCGGATCGTAGCCGTCGTCGTAGGTGGCCTTGTACTTGCACTTGCCGTGCTTGTTCTCAAGCCACATCCAGTCGCCTTCCTCGATGCCATGCTTCTTCGCCGTCTCCGGGTGGATGTGGCACAGCGGATCGGGATGGAGCGCGCGCAGCTTCTCGATCTGGCGCTGCTCGGAGTGGAAGAAGTGCGGCACGCGCATGCCGGAAGTCACGATGTAGGGGTATTCCTCGACGTCTTCCGGTGCGGAGTACGGGCTCTCGACGGGTTCCACGTAGCTCGGCAGCGGGTCGAGACCCGACCACGAGGTGTGATGGAACACCATGGAGTAGATTTCCGCACGGCCGGTCTCGGTGCGGAAGCCGACCTGCCCGTCGGGGCGAAGGTCGCCCGTCTCGTACTTGCGGTACTTGAACTCGGGGTACTTCCAGGTGGACTCGCGAAGCTCTTCCCAGGTGAACCCGCCGTCTTCGAGGGCGTAGTCCCACATTTCCTGCACGTTGTCCCAAGGCCATGCGATGTCGTCGTTCTCGGGCTTGATCGCGTGGGTGAGGCGCTTGCCGAGCTCGAGGAAGATGGTGTTGTCGGGCTTGGAGTCGCCCACAGGCTCGATCGCCTTGTTGATGCAGCTGATGCGGTAGGCGTTCAAGCCGCCGAAGCCGTCGCGTTCCTCGTAGGTCGCCGCGGGAAGCACCACGTCGGCGAGAGCCATCATGGTCGGCGTCATGAACAGGTCCTCGACCACGATGAAGTCGATCTGCTTGTACCATTCGAGCTGCTGCTCGGCCTGGGCGCCCATGGTGGCGAGGAAGTTGTTGGTCACGATGTAGGCCGCGTGGATGGGGATCTCGCCGCGCTGCCATGCTTCGATGGTGGCGTTGGAGGAGAGGTTCTTGAAGCCTACGGCGAACATGGGGTAGCGCTCGATGCCGATGCGCTTGGCCTGCTCCTCGGGGGTCATGAGCTCGTCCCAACCCCAGGTGCCGACCCAGTTCGGCTGCTCGATGCCCCAGCAGGCGTCGGCCATGACGTTGCCGCCCGGGATGTCGAGGTTGCCGGTGATGCACCACATCGCCGTGATGGCGTGCGCTGCCTGCTGGCCGCCGGTCTGCTGGTCCAAGGCCACGCCCCACTGAATGGCCGCGGGGTGGCTCGTCGCGTAGGTGCGGGCCACGCGCACGACGTCTTCCTTGTCGACCCAGGCGCGCTCGCACAGCTCGTCGAGGTCCATCTCGGCCACGCGCTCGCAGACGGCTTCAAGGCCGTAGACCCACTTGTCGCAGAAGTCCTGATCGTAGAGCTTCTCATCGCAGATGACCTTGAGCATGGCCATGGCGAGCGCTCCGTCGCCGCCGGGACGAACGCGCAGCCAGTCCTTGCCGGCGCGTGCCGCGAGCCAGGTGAGCTGCGGGTCGACGACGGCGACCTTCATGCCTCGCTTCATGAGGTCCAAGATCCAGTGGCCGTAGAAGCCGTCGGCGTTGGAGTAGAACGGCTGATGGCCCCACACGATGCAGTACTCGGGCACCGTGTAGCGCGGGTCGTCGTAGCGCTTGGGCAGGAACTGCGAGCAGTCCATGACGCACGAGCCGCCGAGCATGCAGGCCATGGAGGCGATGCGGGGCAGGTAGCAGGAGTTGCCGGCGAAGTAGGGCACGCCCTCGTTCGGGGAGCCCATGCAGGCGTTCAGGCGCGTGACCTGGTGGATGTCGCGGCCCGTGCCCTGGCACATGGCGATCTTGTCGGCGCCGTAGGTATCGGCGACCTTCTTGAACTCCTCGACGATGATGTCGTATGCCTCGTCCCAGGAGATCTCGACGAACTTGTCTTTGCCGCGATCTTCCTTGGCGCGCTTCATCGGGTGGAGCAGACGATCCTTATGGTAGACGTAGTCGGGGATGCAAAGGCAACGGCTGCAAAGACGCCCCTGGTTGTAGGGGTCCTCCGGGTCGCCTTCGACCTTCACGAGCTTGCCGTCCTTCACGTAGGACAAAATGCCGCAGACGTTGTGGCATCCCGGTGCGGAACGCGCCGTGCCGCGGATGACGGTCATGCCGTCCTCTTCCCATTTCCAGGGCACCTTGGGCGTTTCGGCCGCAGGCGCTGCCGGCACGGTGTCGGTCTTCTTGGGAAGACGCGAACCGCGGCGGTACTTCTTTCCGTTGGTCTCTCCCCAGTGCTCGGCAACCGTGGACTCAACAGAATCAGCCATTGGGTTTCCTCCTTCGTTTTCGGAATACGTGATCGGATCTCGTCTTTCTATGCTGCCGCTCTCCGTGGCGGTCTGTCGCTCGTCGCTCACTCGTCTTGGTGCGTTCGCGATCGGCGCGATTCCGATGGGTGGAACATTACGGCGCGGAAAAGGCGGCTTACCCCCGACATAAGATGAGTTGATTCATTTCATCCGAACCGAACCAGGGCAAAAGAGCATTCAGCCTTTCGGTATGAGGTTTTGAGCTGGGAAAATGATGCTATTCAACGATTTCGAAGGGTACGGCCGGAAAGTCTTTTTTTCATGCGTTCTGAAAACGCCGCTGTATGCCTTGTCTTTGATCCGGCTGGATGAATCCAAGCAATCCTTCCGCCTTGGATTCCGAAACGCAGCGTAAAGGCATGGCGGGATGGCGCAATAGCGGTGGCGGAGAGCGGAAGACGGAGTCGTTCTCCGAAAGTTCTTTGCTGTGGACAAAAAGGGACGTTTTGCGAGTTTCGAGAGAGTGGGGAATGCGAGTCTCCTCGCGATGCTCGGCATTTGCCCAGTTCGCTGTTTTTTGAAAGGAAGTAAGTGGATAGAACTTATCGCATATCGATGGATTTTGTCCACGGCAGGCCCATTTTCGGTAAGAAACCCTAGAGGGTCGTGTCGCTCCGTCTTCTCGCTTGGGGTCGGATGGGATTGAAGGGCGTTTGGACCAGAGACTTGAAATGGCGTGAAGCGATGGAAGTGCGTGAAGGCTGGAGTGGTGAAAAGAACGAGAGGGTCGACTTGACGAGAGGGCCGGAGAGGCAAAAGCGCTAGTCCGTCGAAGGGAGCGGGAATCCTGAAGACGCGCTAAAAAAGTTGAAATAGGGGCTTGCGCTCAGTTGAGAGATGCGTATAATACTATCTTGCGCGTTCGGAAAGAACGCAAGCGATTGGCAGATTCCTCGGTAGCTCAACGGCAGAGCATCCGGCTGTTAACCGGAGGGTTGTAGGTTCGAATCCTACCCGGGGAGCCATTTTGAAACTCAAAATACCCGCTTCGAGCGGGTATTTTTATACATCCCAAGGGCCTGTAGCTCAACGGTGGAGCAGGGGACTCATAATCCTTTGGTTCTCGGTTCGAATCCGGGTGGGCCCACCAAAACACCAGGTCGGAGGCTTGCTGCCCCCGACCTTTTTCGTTCCCTGAACAGTATGGGCAAATCATGGGCAAGCCATTCGGCTGAAAGGGCCGGCCGGGCGCTTTCTCCTGCGAGCTACATCCCTGCAGTGATCCCCGTCAGCGCATCGCGCAGCTTTTGAGGGTCGATCGGTTTGGTGAGATGCGCGTTCATGCCCGCCGCAAGGCTGCGCTCGACATCGTCTTGGAAGGCGTTCGCCGATAGCGCGATGATGGGCACCGCGGTGGCGTCGGCGCGGTGCAAGGCGCGAATCGCTCGCGCGGCGTCAAGGCCGTCCATCACGGGCATCATGATGTCGAGCAGCACGAAGTCGTACTCGCCTTGCGCTGACGCCTCAAACGTCTCGACGGCGAGCTGTCCGTTCTCCACGGCGGTGACGTCCATACCGAGCTCTTCGAACATCACGAGCGCTATCTCGCGATTAAGCGCGTTGTCTTCGGCGAACAGCGCGCGTTTGCCCTGCAGCTGCGAGGCGCTCCCGGCTGCGCTTGCGGCGCTGCGGCTTGCGTCATCGAGGTCGAAATCGAGGGTGACGGCGAAATGCGTGCCCTCGCCTTCGACGCTCGTCATCTCGATTTCGCCGTCGAGCCGCTCGACGATCTGCTTGACGATGGCAAGTCCGAGCCCCGTGCCGCTGAACGTGGTGTTCGACGCCTTGCCCTCGCGTGTGTAGGGGTCGAAGGCGTGCTTTCGGAACTGCTCGCTCATGCCGACGCCCGTGTCGTCGCAAGTGAAGCGGAAGCGGGCCTTGCCGTTCTCGCACGAAAGCTCCTCAGTGCGGAAACGTACCTCGCCACCGGGACGGTTGTACTTCACGGCGTTGGTGGCGATGTTCATGAGCACGCGGTTGAGCAGCCTTGCGCTGCCGATGATTTTGCGGTGATCGATTGTGCTGTGTTCGACGTCGACAATCAAAGAAACGTTGCTTTGCTCGGCGTAGGCGCGCACCGACTGCACCATGGCCGCTAAGGTTTCGTACAGATCGAATGGCTCGTTTTCCACTTCGATATGGCCGTCTTCGAGCTTGCCGATGTCGAGCACGTCGTTTACGAGCACTTCGAGCTGGCGGGCGGCCGAAAGCGCCTTGGCCGTGCAGTCGGCGATTTTGTCGGGGTCGTTCACGTGCTTCTCGGCGATTCTCAGCATGCCGATGATGCCGTTGATCGGCGTGCGAACGTCGTGGCTCATGCGACGCAGGAAGTCGGTTTTCGCGTGGTTCGCCTGCTCGGCGGCACGCATAGCGTCTTCGAGTTTGCGCTGGTATTCGAGTTCCTTGCGTTTCTGATCGTCGATGATTTGCTGAAGGAACAGCACCGAACGTACCGCGCCGGCAGCATCACGGGTTTGCGCGATGAAGCGCGCCGCAGTCCATACCCCATTGATGGTTTGATATTCGACGGCGGTCGATTCCTCCGCCGCGAGGCGCTGCTGCAGCGTGCTCAAGTCGAGGAAGGCCTTCGCGCCGTTTTGGAATTCCGGATCGATGAATTTCCCGATCGCCTTGTTGAAGTCGGCTTGCGCGCCTCCGGCATAGCGCGGGTCATCGAGCGTGAACTCGCTGTTGGTGAACACCTCGCGGTAGGTGCCTGAGTCCAGGTCGATTTCGAGCACTTGCCAATACAGCTTGCTTATGGCCTCGATGATCGTGTTTTTATGATTGGCCTCGTTGTAGAGCGCCTCAAGCGTCGCTTTCTCGCTTTTGAGCGCGGTGTTTTCCGACGTGTCCATGAAGGTGCTCACTACCATGCGCTTGCCTTGCGGCGTGGTGAAAGCCTCGGTTCGCGCGACGATGCTCGTGGAAGGCTTGCCGGGCGACGGGATGGTGTATTCGTAATCGACCGTGCCGTCCTCGCGTATGAGCCTTTCCAGCTGTTCGCGCGCCTGCGGGCTGGAATATATCACCGTTTGGAGCACCTTGCCGATGCGCGCCTGCGCGTCCTCGACGCTTTGCATGCCGTAAATGCGCAGGGCCTCGACGTTCATGTGCAGAATGCGATGGTCGGGAACGGTGTAGGAGAACACGCCGCACGACGCGATGTCGAGCAAACGGCGGTAGTAGTCGTTGCTTTCCGCTTGCTGGCTTTGCAAGCCGCGGTTGAGTTTGATGAGGCGGTTTTCCTCCTGGCGGTCGTCGCCGAGACGCACGACGCCCGAAAGCGCTTGGTGGTGACCCATGACGACGGTAAGGTCGCCGTCTTTGCGCATGAGCCGTCCGCTGCAGCGCACGCTCATTTCGCCGAAAGCGGGATGCATGTAGCGATACACGACCTCGGTCTCGTCGATGGCGGCGTCGGTGTTGAAGTCGCTTGCGAGCTGACGGTCGGCGGGGTGGATATGGTCGCGGAAAAACGCGCAGCGCTGCTCGGGCGAAAGATCCTCGGGCGCACCTACGAGCTCGCGCATGACGGGGTCGACGAACAGCCGCACAGCGACACCGTCGCGCAGCTCGAGTTTCCAGAAACCGACTTTGCCCGCCTTCTCATACGCGGCGATATCGTCTCGGGTAAGCTCGCTTGCCATGATGGGTCCCCTTTGGTGCGGTGCCTTGCTGATTAGCTGACGAATGATTTCATATGTTGTACTACATCCGCCGCATGCCGCGCAAGCAGCGATTCCGTGCGCGAAGAGCGAAATCTTGCGAGGGTTGCGCCAAACTCTTTTCTGTAGCTTGACTTGAAGCCAACTCCCGGGTTTATCGTCCCTTTCCGGAAACGTTGAAAGGACAACAGCTTATGGCAAAGAGAATGCTCGTCGTGTATTACAGCTGGTCGAATGGGAACACCGAGGGAATCGCGCGGCAGCTGGCGCGCGCCTGCGATGCCGACATCGAGCGCATCGAAACGATCGTGCCGTACCCCGCTGATTACGACACAACGGTCGACCAGGGAAAACGTGAAGTCGAAGCCGGCTTCAAACCTGCTATCGAGCGCTTTGAACACGATCCCGCCGACTACGACGTTATCGCGGTCGGTACGCCCACCTGGTGGTACACCATGGCGCCTGCCGTCGCCACGTTTTTCTCGGAGCATTCCTGGGAAGGGAAGACGGTCGTTGCATTCATGACCGACGGCGGCTGGCCGGGACACGTCATCGAGGATATGGAAAATGCTGCTTCGGGCGCTGCGTTCGGCCCGTCGTTCGAGGTGCGGTTCGACTCGTCCGGCGGCGCGCGGCTTCAAACTCCGCAAACCGATATCGACGAGTGGGTCGCGAGCGTGAAAGCGTTGCTTTCGTAGCGAAAAGAAGCGGGGCGAGCCGTTGGGTTCGTCCCGCTTCGGCTTTTTCTCTCGGCTCGGAAAAACGTCGCCCATGCGGTGTTCATCACGATGTCGATTGCGACTTCGAATCGAGTCGCTTGTATCATGGGCTGGCTTTCCTCCCTCGGGTCGGCTGCGCGATCACTGCGCGAAAAGCCAGCCCATGATCCGTTCGGCGGCGCGTCGTGCCGGCTCAGACCCGTAATATTCGCCCGACTCCCCGATGGCGAAGTAGACGGGAATGCGGGCGTCGGCCACTGCATAGAGATTTCCGTCCCACCGCGAGGAGCGGAACAGCGCGCGTCTGAAGAGTTAAGCCGCCTTCAGAGACTGCGAGCCCAGGTGCGCACCTCGTCGTCGGATGCGCTTGACGAGAAACGCTCGCCGTCGATCCAGTTTCCCGTTTTCGCGGCGTCGGCCAAAAGCTTGCCGCTTTGCCCCAGCCCCGACGAACTCGACGTGCAGAAGGGGATGACCGTCTTGCCCGTGAAGTCGTTGTCGGAGACGAAGCGGTCGACCGGCCAGGCCGCGATCGCCCACCAGATGGGGTAGCCTAAGATGACGGTGTCGTAGTCGGCGAAGCCGTCGGGAGTCGTTTTCGCGAGCGGCGTGTCGCGCTGGCTCTCGTCGTCGTGCTCGCGGGAAACGCGGCTTGAATCGTTGGTCCAGTCAAGGTCATCTCCGGTGTAGACCTGTTCGGGGACGATCTCGAAGGTGTCGGCACCGAGCTCGTTCGCGACGGCCTCGGCGACGCGTTTGGTGTGGCCTTGCGCCGAGTAATAGGCGACGAGTACTTTGCCCGATGAAAGCGTGCTCGCGGAGGGCGCGTCCGTCGATTGTTGCGTGTTCGACGTGCCTTGCGCAGACGAAGCGCTGCTCGTCGAATTCGACGTCTGCTGATTCGCGTTCTGCTGTTCGTTGGACGAACATCCCGCGAGCGCCGCACCTGTGAACATCGTCGCGCCGGCGATGGCGCCGATGCGCAGGAAGCTGCGCCTATCCATGCTTTTCTCTGCCATATGCATTCTCCTTGCCGTATGTTTGCTGGGCGAGTAGGTCCGACTTACCAGTTCTTCTTGTCCTTGCGACAGTCGTGGTTGTTCTTGCGCTCTTCCACGATGCCTGCGAACCATTGCACCATCTTCGGGTCGGCATGGCTGAAGAAGCTTGAGGTCTTGGTGTCGAGCGCGGCGATCTTTCCCATCTCGTCGCTGGAAAGCTCGAAGTCGAACACGTCGAGGTTCTCCTCCATGCGTTCGCGATGTACCGATTTCGGGATAACGACAACCCCGCGCTGCAGGTTCCAGCGCAGCATCACCTGCGCCGTCGTCTTGCCGTGCGCCTTGCCGATCTCGGCAAGAACGGGGTTCTCGAATAACCCGCCGCGGCCCTCGCCGAAGGGGGCCCACGCCTCCGGCACGATGTGGTAGGTGCCTTCCCATTCCTGAAGCTCGGCGTTCTGGTTGAGCGGATGGCGCTCCATCTGGTTCACCATAGGCGCAATGTCGTTGAACTCGCAGAACTCGACCATGCGGTCGACGTAGAAGTTGGAGATGCCGATAGCGCGGATCTTACCTTCGGCGTACATCGCCGCGAGGTCGCGCCATGCGCCGTAGACGTCACCGAAGGGCTGGTGGAGCAAGACGAGGTCGAGGTAATCCGTCTTGAGCTTGCGCAGCGATTCTTCGACGGATGCGCGCGTCGCGCCCTCGCCGTAGTGCTCGATCCACACCTTCGTGGTGAGGAAGATATCCTCGCGTGCCACGCCCGATTTCTCGATGGCGTTTCCGACCTGCTCCTCGTTGAAGTAGCTCTGCGCGGTGTCGATGTGGCGATAGCCGACTTCGAGCGCATCGAACACACAGCGTTCGCATTCCTCCTGCGCCACCTGGTATACGCCGTATCCAAGCTGCGGCATTTTCACGCCGTTCGAGAGCGTTGCGTATGTCATGTCGTTTTGATTGAAAGCCATGGTTGCTCCTATCCGGTCTTGCCTTTTGTGACAAGAGCGGTTATAACAACCGATAGTAACTATCGGTCAAGTAATTTTTTCCGGGGTTTGGAGAAACGATGAACGTGGAGGGAGCGAAGAACGTCGTCGCCGATGCGCCGCGACGCGTTGCGGCGTCGGGCGAGGTCTTCACCATGATGGAGGTATGCCGAGAGATCGGCATGACCTATCAGACGCTCAAGTTCTACTGCAACAAAGGGCTAGTTCCCAACGTAAAACGCGACAAGAACAATCGCCGTGTGTTCGATGAGCACGATGTCGAGTGGATCAAGAGCCTCACCTGCTTGAAGAGGTGCGGCATGAGCATCGAAGAGATGCGGGAGTACCTGGGCATGTGCCTGCAGGGGGAGTCGTCGATTCCCGAGCGCAAGGTGATGCTCGCCGAGAAGCGCGAACGCCTGGTCGAGCAGCTGGTGCAGGTGCAGGCGAGCATCGACTACATCGATTGGAAGCAGGGATTCTACGACGACGTCCTCGCCGGTCGCATCGAGTACTTCAGCAATCTTCTGCCC
>CAKUIV010000012.1 GCA_934661105.1 uncultured Ellagibacter sp.
CCGTTCACGTTCCATGAGGGCATGGACCAATCGGGAAGCTCGGTTACCTTCTCCTCGGCGATCTTCTCGCGTTCCTGGGTAAACACGGAGAACACCTCGTCGGCTTCTTCGCCCTCGAATCCAGGAGCCTTGATTTCCCTGATGGAATCGCGCATCGCAGCGAGACGCTGCTCCGTCTCGGAAACGACGGCTTCGTTCGCCTCCTTGAAATGGACCGAACTCTCGCTTACCGCGGCGTCAAGCGCATCCGCGTAGCGGGAACGATGCACGGGCTTGCCGTCGTCCTTCGGCTTCTTCGCGTTCTGCTGCGCGCGAACGAACCAATCCGGGACTCCACCCGTCGCGGTCGCTTGCTCAGCGGGCGCCGCCGCAACGGGAGCCGGTTCGGTTTCCGCTTGGGTTTCCGCAGCGGGCGTAGCAGCGGATTCCAGCATTGCGTCGGGCGTGATACGAATCTCCGTCGCTCCATCGGATGCAGTAGATGCGCTCGGCGCGTTTCTCTCGAGATATCCCTCGATCGGCGAAGAGTCGGCGGCACGTGCGGCGTCGGCAACGCGCTTCTCGGCTGCGGCGGCCTGCTCCGCGATTTTCTCCTGAACCGCCTGTGCGGCGTCGGCAATACGGGGAGCGAACGCTTCACGGGTTTCCGCGCGGAACTGACGCATATCCGCTTCGCTCGGAGCTCCAACCGGCTTCTCTTTCGCTTGAGCGAGGTTCTCGGAAATATCGAACGAGGCGGCAGCGCCGGCAACGGGCTTGCCCGAAAGCGCCGCAACCGCGGCCTTTGCTTGAGCAAGACGAGCTTCAGCCGAAGAGGCAGGAGTCGTCGGAACGTCGTACGTCACCTGCACACCCTCGGGAATGAGTCCCTCGCTGCGTGCGGCCTGCTCTCCGTGGACGACCGCAGCCTCGCCGGCATCGCCGGATGCACCAGCGGAGGGACGGCCGACCCGAGAAGCAGCTTCCATCAAGACAGCGACGCCCGATGCGTTGCAGTTCGCCCCAGCGTTGTAAGCGGCGAGACGATGGACAATAGCCGAGATGAAGGGCAGGACAGCGAAGATAAGGGCAATAACAAGGAGAACGGAAACGACAACGGGAGCCGCCCCCGTAGCCTCACCGAGCGCAATCGTCTTGATGAGAAGAAGAATCGGCACGAGTACCGTGCAACCAAGCGAAACAAGCTTAAGGACGGGAAGAATCCCGAGCACAGGGCCATTCAGCTCGGCACGAACCTTCCCGCTATCGTAATGAGATACAAGCACGATCTTGCGATGGCGGGAGGAAGCATCGCCTTCTTCCTGCTCGGGCTCGTACTTGGCAACCACATTCTGGCTGATGCCCTTACCGAACAAGCTCGACAAAACCGGTTTGTCGAGCGCTTCGAGAATTTGCAAAGCGGCGCCGATGAACGCACCGATCACCGCGACCACGCCAACTGCCGGAACGGCAATGCCGAGGACGGCACATACGATAAGCAACGCGCCACAGACGATCGACGCCATTTCCGGGTTGGAGCCTGCCGTGAAGTCCTCGACTGAAGTCGACAGCCCCGCTTCCTTCTGCATGAACTCCGTGATGTAGAGAGCCGCCTGCTGTTCCTCCTCGGTACCAGCGGGACGAGGACCGATTTCCTCCGAGAGATATGACACATGGTCGATGATATTCGGCATTGCTTGCGCCTTTCGCTTTCCGTTCGTTGCAAGGCATATATGCTTCGAATTATATGCTATTTAGAAGAGGCACCCAAATAATCGCTGATAAAAGCATCTGCGGCACGTGCCGCGACCTGTGCTTCGTCGTATTCGCCTCGATAGCTTTCAGTCGTGTCCTCAAACACGTCGGAAAGCAACTCGATCGGGCTTGAAGGAAGCTTTTCCACTAAAGCCGTCGCCTCTTCATCGGCACGGGTGTACAAGTCGTTTTGCTCGGTAGCCGCCGCCGTATCCTTGCTCGCAAGGGCGTTGTTCGATGCAACGGCATAGCCCTGCGCCTCAACGCGTTTGTTCACATAGGAAACGTAGTTTGAGAAATCAACTTTCGGGCACAGAAGAGATGCGTCTAAGAACGATTCGAGCGATGCGTTGAAAAGCTCGACCGCCTCGTTCGACTTCTCCGTCGATGCGGTAAGGTTCTCTTCGGTCGCGTTCGCCACAAGCGACGCCGCCTCACGCGCAGCCGCGTCGCCTGCAAGAAGCTGCTGCCACGCCGACGTCGCCTTTTCTTTCGCTTGAAGCGTTATCTTAAGTTGGTCGACAACGTTTTTCCCGCTTTGGAACATGCGGCTTCTCGCCTCGATAGCGGCATCAGACTGCTCCAGCACCTGAGCCGTCGAAGGCCCTTCCTTTTGCTCCAAAGCGGTCCGTGCCGCATCCGATGCCGACGCAAGGCCTTCTTCTACCTGGGTTTCATCGGTACCGAGCTTACGGGAGAATGCTTCGACATCATCGAGGGAAATCGCCATAGCGCCATCTCCGTCGATACGGGTCATGTAGCCATCGATTTCCTCGAGCTCGCTGTCAATCGGTTGAAGGGTCTCAAACGCGCTTTGCAAACCCATCTTCGATTGCTGTTGAGCCGAGAGGTCGCAATACGCCCACCAACCAAGCGATCCCATTGCAACGCAAGCAGCAAGCGCAATCGAGGCGATCGCCAAAAATTTACTGCGCTTGCGGCGCGCCTTTCGCGCGGCAACCAAATCGGCAGTAGACACGCGTGACGCGCTGTTCTCGGAAGCCGCGCGGCGGCTTCTCTCTTCACGTCTTTTCCCTCGTCGCTTCGCACGCAAGGAGGAAGAACCGCTCGACCGCTCAACACGCTGCGTTAGCGCAAGACCCTCGTCTTTCGAGGGGGTCGAAACCGACTTCTTCTTCCCGCGCAGCGTGAAAAGCGGCACCAGCCCAAGCGGATTCGAGCGATTCCCATCATCGCCGTCGAGCCGATTTTTCGCAGCATCGAGCACACTGAAAGAGATCTCGTTCGATGTTCCTTCAGTATTCCGTTTGATATGCGCCGCTTTGGCGATCTTGTTGACGCGCTTGACCATCGCAGTGTTTCACGTGAAACATCAGTTGTTCGAATCAGCAACCGACTGCACGATCTCGTCGATCGTGCATACCTTGATCGTTTTACTCGGAAGGGAATGAAGGAAAACCTTGCCATACCCTTTCGTCACCAGGCGCTTGTCGGCAAGGATGAGCACGCCTTTGTCCGTCGCCTTGCGGATAAGGCGTCCCGCCGCTTGCTTCGTTTCAAGAACCGCTTGAGGCAGCACGTAATGCCGCCACGCCTGATCATCGCGCGTCGCACGCTCGCACGACAGCGGGTCGGTCGGCTTCGAGAACGGCAGTTTCGGGATAACGACACCTCGCAGCGTCGACCCCGGCGCATCGAATCCTTCCCAGAAGCTCTTCAAGGCAAACAGCGACAAATGCTCATCCTTCAAGAAGTCATCTCGAAGGCCCTTCACCGACACTCCCCATTTTTGGCACACCAGCCGAAGGTCGTCTTCCTTCAGCACTGGTTGTACCTCGTCGAAACATTTTTCCATTTCCCGACGGTTCGTGAAAAGCGTGAGCATCGACCCGTGCTGCGCTTTATGCACGCCGATAAGAAGTCTTTGAAGCTCCGCTAGGTAATGGGGGTCGGAGGGCTCGGGTATATCGCTCGCGACGTAAACGGTCATATTCGCATCGAAGTCGTAGCTCGAATCAAGCTGACACGAACGAGATGCGGAAACCTCTCCTTCGTTCAATCCCATCGCATTCTCGAAGGACGTGAACTTTCCATCGATTGAAAGCGTTGCCGAAGCGAACACGACGGAATTGGTTTGCGCATAGAGGTTCTGTTCAAGGGCAACCCCGACATTGACGAGAAGCGCTTGCAACTTGTCGGTTTGTTTATCCTTTTTCTTGCAGAGGTTCGCCGCGTAAGCGTACTTATCCAACCTTGGTCCGAATATAACGTCGCATGCAGTCACGAAATCTTTCAGATCCATCGCCACCGACGCGATCTCACGCTGAGGTTCAGCCGCCCCGTCGATGCTTTCAAGGTAGCCGACCAATTCCTGACTGCACGTTATCAGCTTTTCGGCTTCTTTTTGCGCGGCTTTGCCGCATTCAGCAAGGGCTTTGAAGGTCTCCGACGAGCGAACGTCGTCGTTGATCCACAGCTCGACATGGTCGTAGCCACGGCTGCGCTTGTTCGGATCGAAGAACAGCAGGTCTTTCATATGCGAGATGAGATCGCGTGCTGCCTGGGCATACGCGTTACCAGCCGACTTCGCTTTGCTTGTCAGCCCGAAGAACAGCGTCATTCCGTCATTTTCGAGTTTCGACCCAAGTTTGCGCTCGGCTCGCGCGAACACGTTGCGCGGCGATTCGGATGCGGTACGCGAAACGGACCGAAGCAGATCTTCCGCCCCGATTTCAAGAGAGAACGCCTTTCGCGCCTCCGCTTCCGCCCCATGGGCCTCGTCGAGAATCCAATAGCGAATCGGGGGTAAAAGGCCGTTGTCCGCTGCGGCATCGCAAAACAGAAGACTGTGGTTCGTAACGATGACATCGGCTTCCTCGGCAAAACGGCGTGCACCGTGAACGAAGCACGAAGTCCCGAAGAACGGACATTTCCGACGCAGACAATCATGGCTCGTCGTCGTAACCGCGCGACGGGGAATGAGGCGATAGTCCATCTTCAAACCGTCGATGTCGTCGTAATCGGTCTGTTCGACGAACGAGAGCAACGACGCAAGCGCAGGTGCCTGAGAATGTTCCTTCCCTTGAACGTCCACCATGCGCACGCCGTCGTCGAGCAAGCGCTCGACACGTCGGAGACAAGGGTAGTGCGAAAAACCCTTCAAGGGTGCATAGGTCAAGCCTTCGATTGCTCCCGCAAGCGCCGGGAGCTCATGGTAGACAAGCTGGTCGAGAAGCGCGTTCGTCTTCGTCGCGACGCCAACGGCAATCCCGTTGCGCTTTGCGGTGAGCACAGCGGGGACAAGATAAGCCATCGACTTCCCAACCCCCGTGCCCGCCTCGACGACGAGATTGTCAGATGCCGCAAAGGCATCGCGGACCTGTTCCGCCATTTCAAGCTGCTCGGCGCGAGGTTCGAAATCGTCGTACATATGCCCGACGATTCCTTCGGACGCGAAGGCGCTCTCCACATCCTCGCGCGAAGGGAACGACACGCTCATAAGGTTCTTCGCATCAAGTTTCGCTTTATGCTCGAACTTCTCTGCCGCAGGGCGTCTCAACGACTTAACGGAAAGCCGTTTCACTTCAGGGTCGGCAAAATGCTGGAACACCACCGCCGTGTTCCACTGTTCAACCGGCGCCATCAGCGCGATTTCCTTCACCAAGGCGGAGGGCATCGCCGCCACGCCAGCCAAGAGAATGCGGAACAAAGCGCACGTCGCCGCAACATCGTCATCGGCACGGTGAGTCGAAACAGGCGCGCCGAACGAGCGCACAAGGTCGATCAGACGATGCGACTTCATGCGGGGAAGAGCAATGCGCGCAAGATCGAGCGAGTCGATCCAGATGTTGTCGAGCAAAGGATACCCGCTCGGATGGCGCGTTGTGAACGTTCGGTCGAAGTCGGCATTGTGAGCAACAACCTTCGCATCGCGCGTGAACTCGACGAGTCCCGCAAGCGCCTCATCCGGAGAAGGCGCATGCGCCACGTCGTCGTCGTGGATGTTCGTAAGATGAGCGACGTCTTCGGGGATCGGCTTGCCGGGATTCACGAACGTCACATACCAATCGACGATCTTCCCATGCTCCATTCGAGCGGCGGCAATCTGGGTCAGCTCATCGTGGTTGAAGGAAAAACCCGTCGTCTCGGTGTCTATTACGACAATATTCTCATCAAGATCACCGAAATCGGCTTTTTGCGCATCTTCGTAAAGACGGGCATAGAGATCCTTCACCCTCTCGGGCGTTCCGTCGCTGATAAATACGTCGAGCATGTTGTTCATAAAGCTTCTCTCAATTACTCTCAAGCGTTTCACGTGAAACACCCACCGATTATATTAGATAATGTTTCACGTGAAACATTATCGAACGAAGGGTTCTCAATGGAACGTTATTTCGGTTCATATCAAAAACTCGACCCAGAATCGAAAAAAGAAGGCGCACTGCTCCTCGGCGCCGACAATATCATCGGCGATCGCTACGAAATCGTCTTCGAAGGAGATCTCGCCTGGGCCAAAAATCGATTCGGCGCGAAGATCGGTCATTTCTCCATCGACTTCTCGCGACAACTGCGCATCCTCAATGCCCGTGACTGGAAAATAACAGCGCTGCTTTCCCTCGTTGCCTATTCGACCGAGCCCGAACCGGGGAAATACTGGGCTGAATTGGCAGTGGTATGTTACGAGCCTCGGTACGAAAAGCAAATCGACACGTTCCTGGGCACCATCTCGTCAATGCTCGCGGAGGGAATCCGACCCGAGATAGACCTCGGCGAACAAGCCATTTCTAAGCTCATCGACTCGAACGGCACCTGGAAACCCGACATGCGAGCCGACAAGCCCACGAAAACGGCGAATACCGTCGTGATGAAAAGCCAGCGCAAAATGAGCGAAGCGCTGATAGAAAAGGGCCGTGCGGGCAACCCGGGCTGCTATGCGGTGAGCATCGCTTTCATCGTCGTCGTGATCGTGGCGATCGGTTGCGCCGTGAAGGCCCTCTTCTTCTAACGCTCCGTTAGCTTATTTGCGCTCGAGCGCATACTGAATCAGCATCGTGCACAGCTGCGGGAAGGGAATTCCCGCAGCACGAGCAGCATCGGGCAGAAGAGACGTGCTCGTCATGCCCGGAATGGTATTCGTCTCGAGAGCCCACGGCTTGCCTTCGTCGTCGAGAATGAAATCGGTACGGGAAACTCCTTCGCAGTTCAGCGCCTTGTGAGCACCAATCGCCTCGCGCTGAATGGTCGACGTTTCTTCTTCCGGCAGCTCGGCAGGACAGATATGCTTCGACCCGCCTGCGGCGTACTTCGACTCGAAATCGTAGAACTCGCCCTTCTGAGCGATGATTTCGATGATAGGAAGCGCACGCGGCTTCTCGTTGCCGATCACGGCGACGGTGAACTCACGGCCGGAGATGAATTTCTCGACGACGACCTCGGTATCGTGATCGAACGCCTCGTCGATGGCCTTCTCGATCGCGTCGGTTCCTGAAACGATGGAAACACCGATGGAACTCCCCTCCGACGCCGGCTTCACCACCACGTGATCGCCGACTTGAGCGACAATATCCGCCGCAGTATACGATTCGCCCGCATGAAGCGTCACCGAAGGGGCCGTGGGAACGCCCGCCAGACGATAGAAGTCTTTGGAACGTGCCTTGTTGATGGCAATCGCGCTCGACCAAACACCCGGGCCGGTGTAGGGAAGACCGATCGTTTCGAGGAAACCCTGGATCACGCCGTCTTCCCCATGGCGTCCGTGCAGGCAGAGAAACGCCACATCGTAATCGCCATCGATAAGCGCCTTCAAATCATCCTTGTTCGCCGGGTCGAATCGGTCGACGGAAAAACCCGCTTCTTCCAGGGCAGACTGAGCCCCGTCGCCTGATGCGATCGAAATCTCACGCTCACCGCTCGTGCCACCCGAGAGCAGCGCTACGCGGCAAGTTGCCGGATCGAACGTGTCGGACATAATAATCTCCCCTTCGTTGAGTGTGATCTCTTGGGCAAGTATAGCAATGACTTATAATGACCCTCATGAATACCGACATCAAAACATACGATATGCAGGGTCTTAAGAGCGTCCTTACAGACCTCGGACAACCTGCATTCCGCGCAAAGCAGCTCTACGAATGGCTTTACTGCAAGCATGTCAGCTCATTCGCGGAAATGACCAACCTATCTCTTTCGCTGCGAGGAGAACTCGAAGCAAACTACACGCTTTCGACGCCGAAACTCGTCGACAGCCAAGAATCGCGTGATGGCACGCGCAAGTACGTCCTTAAGCTTTCCGACGGCGCGCTCGTTGAAACGGTCGGCATCCCCGCCGACGCGTCGCGGGAGCGCCTCACCGTGTGCTTTTCGACGCAAGTCGGTTGCCCCATGGAATGCCTCTTCTGCGCCACCGGTCAAGAAGGTTTCACGCGCAACCTTTCCATCGGTGAAATCGTCGATCAGATTTTCTTCGTCGAAAACGATTTCGGACGAAGAGTCACCAATGTCGTCGGCATGGGACAAGGCGAACCGTTCCTCAACTACGACAACGTCATCGCCGCGATGCGCATCATGAACGACAAGAAGGGCCTTAACATCGGCGCACGTCGCATGACAGTCTCAACATGCGGCATTCTTGACGGGATTCGGCAGCTCGCACACGAACCCGAGCAATTCGGACTTGCAATCTCTCTCCATTCCGCCATTCAGCCGCTGCGCGACGAGATCATGCCCCACGTCGCCAGGCAATCCCTCAAAAGCCTCAAGTCGACGCTCGTCGAATACATCGAGCGAACAAATCGACGCGTCACGTTCGAGTATCTTCTCATCGAGGGTGTGAACGACACGCAGAAAGACCTCGACGCGCTTGTCAAATATTGCCGTGGGATGCTGTGCCACGTGAACCTGCTCCCGATGAACGCTATCGAAGGAAGCCCATTTTCCGCGACGCCCCAGAAAACGATACGTCATTGGCTTGAAACGCTCGAAGCGTGTCATATCGAGGCAACGATACGATCATCACGAGGATCGGATATCGCTGGCGCGTGCGGGCAGCTGAAAAACAAGCTCGCATAGCGACTCGCAACCTCCATTGAATGTAGAAAACTCTCTCGTCCGATGTAACGGGCGAGAGAGTTTTTTTCGATTCTTATTCGTTTTTACTCGCAATGAAGCCTTAGGCGTCCTTAGAAGAGGTCATTTCTTCGAAGATGCGCTCCAAATCCGCTTCATCCTTGAATTCGATCTCTATCTTGTTCTTTCCTTTCGAGGATTTGACTCGCACATTAGTGCCGAACGCCTTGCGCAACGATTTCGCCACCGACTTGTACGCGGCGGGCATCGGAGTGCGCGGCTTCGCCTCAGCCGGGTCCTTGCGACCGGCGAGAAGGCGCGCGATCGCCTCAGCTTCGCGAACCGAGAGTTTTTCGTTGACAAGCTTTTCTGTCAGCTTCTCCCGACCCTCCTTTGTTGGGATGGAGAGGATCGCTCGCGCATGGCCGGCAGTTATCTTCTCTTCGAAGAGCAGCTGCTGAGCCCGCTCAGGAAGCTCGAGCAGGCGAAGCGCGTTCGCAACGGTCGAACGGCCCTTCGACATGGCCTGAGCAACCTCGGCCTGCGTCATGTTACGACGCTCCATAAGGCGACGATATCCGTATGCTTCCTCGATCGGATTCAAATTCGAGCGCTGGATATTCTCGATAAGGGCAAGTTCAAGAGAATTGTCGTCATCGGCCTCTTTCACGCGAATGGGAACTTTCTTCAGACCTGCAAGCTTGCACGCCTGCCAGCGGCGTTCGCCGGCGATGATCTCGTAACGGCCATCGGCGACGGGACGTACGAGCACTGGCTGCAGCAACCCATGCGTTTCAATCGATGCGGCAAGCTCCTCGAGCTCGTCTTTTTTGAATTGTGTGCGCGGCTGATCGGGGTTCGGCGACACGCTATCGATGGGAACTTCTTCCGACGAAGGAGCAACTTCACGCGACGACACTTCCTCGCGCGGTTTTCCCTCTACGACTGGCGCCGCCGGACGCGGTGCCGCGCGGCGTTGGACGACACCCTTGATATGGATGTTGTCCTCCGGGTACGTCTCGTTGATTTCCTCGCGCTCGAGTTCCGCCTCTACTTCAAGACGCTCAAGCGGGGGCTTCGGGGCAGGAGAGACCGGCTCTCGCGGGGTAACGGCCGGAACGGGAGAAACCGACGGGTTCGATGCGACGGTTTCTTCATAGGATCCGAGCAGGGCGTCGAGTCCGCGACCAAGGCCGCCTTTTGAATTTCTAGCCACGGGCGATCACTTCCTTAGCGAGTTCAACGTACGATTGGGCGCCTTTGCCAGCCGGGTCGTATTGCGTGATCGGTTGGCCGAAGCTCGGTGCCTCGGACAGCTTCACCGTACGGGGGATAGACGTTTCAAACACAAGCTTGCCGAAATACTTCCGAACTTCCTCCGACACCTGACGCGAGAGCGTGGTTCGCGTGTCGGACATGGTGAGGAGCACGCCGAAGATATCGAGCGACGGATTCAGGCGTGTTTTGACACGTTTCATCGAATCAAGAAGTTTTGTCACACCTTCAAGTGCATAGAACTCGCACTGAATAGGGATGAGCAATTTATCCGCTGCGACAAGCGCGTTGATGGTAAGCAAGCCGAGCGATGGTGGACAGTCGATGAACACGTAGTCGTAACGTCCGCGCATCGGTCCGATCGCATCTTTCAGCCTGTTCTCACGCGCCATCTCGGAAACAAGCTCGACTTCGGCGCCGGCAAGGTTGATCGTTGCAGGAACGACATCGAGTCCGGGCGACACATCGGGAATGACGATATCGTCAAGCGAAACGTCGTTCAGAAGGGCATCGTAGATGCAATAGCGCACGGCACCCTTCTCAATGCCGAGGCCACTCGACGAGTTGCCTTGAGGGTCGAGATCGATGAGGAGCACTTGTTTTCCTCGCTCGCCAAGCGCTGCCGAAAGGTTGATGGCAGTCGTCGACTTTCCCACGCCGCCTTTTTGGTTGATGATGGCGACGACCTTCGTTTGACCGACGACGTGCGTCACCGGTTTCTTGTCAGCCAGGGTTCTCAGGGGCACGACGCGCGACTGGTCCTCGATTTCAGGAGGCACGGGAGCAGGCTCCCTTTCAACCACCCGGATATCTTCGACATCGATTCCGTCATTGTCGTCATCAGCGGCGACGACAGCGGAAGGCGCGGCTTCCTTTTCCGCTTCGACGACAGCTCGTGTTTCTTTTTTTTCGCGTTTGAGACTATCGAACCAGCCCACCAATGGCCCCCTTTCGTAACTTCAGACAAGTATAGATGTTTCACGTGAAACATCTACGGACGTTTCGACAAGAAACGCTTATTTCAGCGGGCGCTTTTGCGCCATACCCGTTTTACGCGGAAGCTTAACGTCGGGCTGCTTGAACTTCCTCATCACGAACATACGGCGCATGGTTTCCCCATCGCTCAACAGGAACGTGTCGTCGTGAACAAGCTCGAGACCAAGCTTATCCTTCAAGGAAAGCGCATGGTCCCTCTCTTCGTCGGAAAGATGAGACTTGTAACATACGAGCAGGCCGCCTTCGAATAGCAGAGGGGAGGCGAGCTCCATCAGCGAGGGAAGCGAAGACAGCGCGCGCGCTGTCAGCACGGCGAAGTGCTCCGGTTTTTCCCTTGCAAGGTCCTCGATGCGGCCAGCGTATGTGCTCACGTTCTCGATACCGAGCCGATCGACGATATCCTGGATGATGGCCGTCTTCTTCTTGACGGAATCGACGAGAAGAGACTCCCTTCCCGTCTTAACCGCCAAAGGCACGCCAGGAAAACCGCCGCCCGTTCCCAAATCGGCGTAAGGCCCCTCCGGGGCTTCGTCGACGTATTTCAGTCCGGAAAGGGAGTCCTCAAGATGGAGAACCTCGGCACTTTCCCGCGACACGATACGGGTGAGGTTCGTCGTCTCGTTCGCAACGAGCAGCTCATCGAGATAACGCTCGATGATATCCATTCGGTTCTCCTCTCGTCGGTTTGCTTTTCATGGGACGCAACCTTGTTATTGCGCCCCATGAAAAGCAAACCGGGATGTTTCACGTGAAACATCCCGGTTCTCATCGGAAACGTTTAACGGGGGATGATCACCACATGACGGGCGCTACCCTCGCCTTCGGAGGCGGTGTCGACGCGGTCGTCATCGCGAAGCGCGATATGGACGATCCTCCGTTCATAAGGGGTCATCGGACGCATCTTCACGCTTCGATGCTGGCTCGCAGCCCGGTTCGCCGAAGAACGCGCGATAGACTCGATCTTGTCGCGCTGACGGCTCTTGTAGCCTTCCACGTCGATCACGACGGGGTAACGGAAGCCGATAGCGCGAACGGTGATCGCTGACACGAGGAACTGCAGCGCGTCGAGGGTCTTGCCATGGCGTCCGATGAGCACCGCAAGGTCTTCACCGGTGATGTCGAGAATCAGCTCGCCGTCGTCTCCCTCGTATTCATCGATCGTCACCTCGCCGACGTTGAAGTACTTCAGGATGTCCTGCAGCGCGGCGATAGCGGTGTCGGCGATGTTGTCGAGCTCTTCTTCCGTGATGTCGGTCTTTTCTTCGCTCATAACAACTCCTAGGAACTCATTCGCAAACGAAAAACTAGCGCTTCTTGGTCGGGCGAGGCTTCTTCACCTTGCGCGTCACGTCGATTTTGACGGGCTTGACCTCGGCAACCTCTTCGGCCTCGGCTTCCTTCTTCTTGAGGAAGTGCATCGTGGTCTGCTGCTGGATGACGGCGAAGATGGAGCTCGCGCCCCAGAACAAAAGCACGCCGGCAGGCGCGGACCAGGAAATCCAGAGCATGAACAGCGACATGATGCCCGACATCATGATCATCTGCTTGCGCTGGGCGTTATCCTTGTTGTTCTTCTGCTGCAGCAGCATCGGGGCGAACGTCACGAACGCGAAGATGAGCATAAGGATGAGGTAGGGCAAAAACGTCAGGAAGCCCTGGCCCATGGCCGTCGCCGGGTTCATAGTCAAATCGGGAACCAAGTGATAGAACTGGTACGTCATGCCGTCGGGCATGCGATCGCCCATGCTGTAGAGCACCTGGTAGAGAGCGATGAACACAGGCATCTGGATGAGCATCGGCAGACAGCCGGCCAACGGGTTGAACTTGGTCTCGGCGTAGAGCTTCTGCATCTCCTCGCGCTGGCGAACGGGATCGTCCGCAAAACGCGTCTGGATTTCCTGCATAAGCGGCTGAACCTTCTGCATCGCGAAGTTAGCCGTCGTGGATTTATGGACAAGAGGAGCGACGATCACGCGGAAAATCACCGTGATGACGATAATCGCCATGCCCCAGTCGCCAACGCCGTTGTAGAAGAACTGGATGGCGGCAAAGACCCAGTCCTTAATTACATCCCACATGTTATTCCCTTCTATATACCAAAGGGAGCCCTACGGCACCGGATCGTATCCGTAAGGCCCTCCCGGACGGCACTTCAGGATGCGCTTTGCGGTGAGAACGAAGCCCTTGCGAAACCCGTAGCGGCGAAACGCGATGAGAGCGTACTCGGAACAGGTCGGCGTGAATCGACAGCACGAGGGGAAAAGGGGCGAAATGGCCGCGCGGTAGAACGTGATAAGCAGAAGGGCAACCTTAGTGGGAGCCTGCCTCAATGCGCTGCGCATATCGACCATGGTTAGTCCCTTTCGCTGACCAGTTCGGAGCGTTCGACAACCTTGGCGCATACCGTTAGCACTTTACTATAAGACGCGCGGGTAACGGACGACTTCGCGAGAAATATCACGTCGTAGCCCGTCCAGGGGCCGTTAAGTTCGCGGCAAAGAGCGCGCATGCGGCGTTTAGCGGAGTTGCGCCATACGGCGTTTCCCGATTTTTTGCCCGCAATAAAAGCAACACGACCATGTCGGTCGTGTTGCCCTGCCCCCTCGTTTTTCTCCGGAGCGTAGATAAGCGTAAGGAACGGCGTGCTTAGACGTTTTCCTCTCGCGAACAGCTCGGAGATTTCTGTGCTGGATTTAATGACATCCAACGAAGAGCCCACCTACACGGTAAGGCGCTTGCGGCCCTTGTTGCGGCGAGCCTTGAGCACGGCACGGCCGCCCTTGGTTGCCATGCGAGAACGGAAGCCGTGGCATTTAGCACGCTTGCGCTTGTTCGGCTGATAAGTGCGTTTCATATCTTTATCCCTTTCATTTCACTGTATGCACAATGTATGCAGAGTAACTTCTGAATTATATAACACAGAATAGGGCAGTGAACAGAGCTTTTTAGAAAGAATTCACAGGGAGTGACTCATGTGCGACTGCAAAGGAGGTTACCGCAGTTATTCTCTTTCTTGTTTTTCCTTATATAAAGTATTTCTTACAATAACAATAATAAGCGCGGTTGAAATGTTCAAAAACAAAGATTCAGCAGGTCAACAAGCTTTGCTTTATCATCTTCAATCGTGGAAAGGCTGTAGTGCGTTTCAACCGATTTTATCGAACATGTTATCTTTCAACCGCAACAAGGGAGTTTTCGTCACGTTTTAAGACGGGTTGGAACCGCCTTTTGAACAGTCCGGTTTCGCGGCGTGCGCCAAGTGACGCGTCATCGGATCCCTCCGACCGCGGCCCGCAATTCGTTTTCGAATCTTTTTCAACCGCTTTCCCACTAGAAAAGCCACGACTGACGTGGCTTTTCTAGTTTGGTTGAATAGTTAGAGCTCGCGAATGATGGTTTTGAGGGACTCTATTTCCTCGTTCATGTCGCGGCTTTCCTTCAGCTGCGCCTCGATGTCGTTCACGAGGTGCAGGATAGTCGAATGGTCGCGGTTGAATTTCTCCCCGATGTTGGCGTAGGGCAGATCGAGCAGCTGCCGGCAGAGGTAGATGGCTATTTTGCGCGCGTAGTTCACGTTGCGCTGACGTCCTCGCCCGACCAAATCGCTATGGCTGACTTTGTAGTAGTTTTCGACTTCCCGCTGCACGTCGGCGACAGTCAACCGCTTCGACGGGCCGCCCGAAAAATGGCTTTCGAGCAGGCTTCTCGCGTCATCGAGGCTTAGATCGGGCTGATTGAAGAAGGTCATCTGGTAAATCACCTTCGTGACCGCGCTTTTCAGCTCGCGAATGTTGGAACTTGAATTCTCTGCGATGTACATCTGGATTTCCAGGGGGATGGAAAAAGATGGACTCCCCTCGTTTTCGCGGTATTCGTCGATGAAGCTCTTCACGATTCCGAGTTTCGTCTCGATTTCGGGCGGCTGGATGTCGAACGTGCCACCCGAATTGAAGCGGCTTTTGTATCGTTCGTCGATATCGATGTTCTTCGGCGCGCGGTCGGCGGAGAGCACGACTTGCTTTCCTTGATCGGTCATCTTGTTGAAGATCTGGAAAACGATGTCGAGCGTCTGCTTCTTGCCTTGCAGGTACTGCACGTCGTCGATGAGCAGCACATCTGCTTCTTCGTAGCGGTTCTTGAAGTTTCGGTAGCTCGACTTCTCCTTGTCGTGCGCCGCCGATGCCTCCATGTAGTCGGAAAGAAGCTCCGCCGAGTCGACGTAGACCGTGGTGAGGTTGGGTTGCGTCTCGCGTACGTAGTTTTGTATCGCGTGAAGAAGATGCGTCTTCCCTAACCCGCTTTTTCCGTAGATGAACAGGGGATTCAGGTGCGCTTTACCCGGTGTTTCGGCGACGGCGACGGCCATGGAGTACGCCATGCGGTTGGAATCGCCGATAACGAAGTTCTCGAAGGTGAGCGAGGACGGGCTTCCCGGCGCCCCTTTGTGGTGGGAGCTCGATGCGCTTTCCGCGTTCGATTCGGCATTGCCCGCTGCTGTCTGCGTTGATGCGCTTTGCGCTTGGCCTGCAGCGACGTTTGTTGCGGCGGTGCCTTCGGCGGGCTTGCCGGCAAGAGATCCGATGCGACCATCGCACCTCGCCGCACCGGGTGTTTCCGACATGCTTGGAACGGGTTTTGCCGGGGGAGTCGCCTGCGTCTCTCCCTTCGTGGAGAGTCCTGCCGGCGATGTCGCTTCGTCAGCTGCTTTGCTCGGTTCTGCTGCTATCGGGGTCGCAGCGTTTGCTGCGGCGACGACTGATTCGGTTGCGGCGGCGTCGACCTCGATGAGCACGGTGAACGGCACATGGTACAAATCGCTCAAGGCCTGTTTGATGGTCTCGAGATAACGGCGTTCGACCCAACTTTTGATGAAGTCGTTGTCGGCGGTGAGCATAAGGAAGCCTTCGCTCATCGCCTGCGGGGCGAGTCGCGAAAAAAAAGCGTTGACCTGGGACGCATCGACGTCGTTGTAGCTTTTTACCTGGCTGCAGACGCCTTCCCACATATGATAGAGCTCAGAGCTGTCCATGGTGTTCTCCCGAACGGAAATACGTATTCTCGATTGTATCCAAAACAAGACCGCGCTTCAAAACGCGTCGGCAGGTGCGTGCCTGCGCTACATGGCTTCTGCAACGGCGAAGCCGAAGTCGGTGAGCACGCGCTTCTTCTGCCCTTCGGCCATTTCGACGAGCCCTTCTTCTTCAAGCTTCGTCAGCGTCGAATGGGTGCTCGACGCGGGCGTTCCCGTCAAGCGCGCCAAATCGGTCACGCCGAGCGCCCCCTTTGCGAGAAACGCGTTCAGGAATTCACGTTCCCGCTGGTTGAGTTGGGGGATCGCCATTCGCTGCGGTACTTGCGCCTGTGCGCCGTAAGGAGCTTGGTAGGCTTGAGCGACTGTTGCCGGCGCATACGCGATCGCCGGTGCCTGTTGCGGGTAGACCTGCTGCGAGGGGATTTGAGCGTACGCCTGAACAGGTTGCTGCGGGTACGCCTGGACGGATGGGACTTGGGCCATCGGCTGGTACAGCTGCGGCTGCACCTGGGCGTACTGCTGCTGAGGCAAGGCTTGCTGCGCGGTGATTTGGGGAGTTACCTGGCTCGACACGATCTGGCGGGGCGTTGCGGCCCGCGTCGCCGCTTCCTCGCCGCGCGAAAGCGGCTCAGGGTCGATCGACTCGAGGCTCGCTGCCCTCGATTGACCCTCTTCGCCTTTCAGACTGATGGTGACGACAGCCCCTTGCCCCATGTTGTCCTCGATGGAAATGGTGCCGTGGGAGAATTCAAGGTAATCTCGTACGATGGGAAGGCCCGATCCGACGCCGCGAATGTAGCTTTTCATCGGCTCGATGGCGGACGAAAAGCCGGGGAGCTGGGCTTTGTCCTTGTTCTTGATACCGGGACCCTGATCGGCGAAACGGATGGTGTTTCCGCCGTCGAGAATCGACACGATGATCTCGACGAAGCGCGCGTGGATGAAATTCTCCGAAACCTCGCGGATGACGGTATAGGGAATCGTCCCTCCCTGAGATTTAGCCTGTTCGTAGATCGTGGTCGCAAGAGCTTCGATGTAGTCGGCGGTTGGCGCGGGCATGATCTCGGTTACGCGCGGTGCGCTGCGAAGATCGTCGTAAAGTGCGATGCGTGCGACGGATGAGACGTAGGTGTAGTCGAAAGACTCCTGTTCAGGGGCTTCTTTTGGTGAGTGCTCAGAGGCTTTTTCATTCAGCGTGTTCAAATCAGTAGTCCATTTATTCAGCGTTTTCCAGATTCATTCATTGGCATTGTACCTGTTTTTCAACAGTGAAAGAAGCCAACCTGCGGTTTTCCGTGTTGAAAAGAATGGAAATTCACTTTCTATTGAAAACGATGTGGAAAACGACGTGGTGTTTTCAAGCTTTTCAACATTTAATTCAATAAAAGTTGAAAACAATGAAAAATGGAATGAAGCAACTGAAAGCATGAACGTGGAAATGTTGAAACATCCATTGACTTTCGAGAAAAAGAGGTTTTCCCTGGTGGCTCTATGAATGAAGGAGGAATCTTGAGATGAAAGAAAAAATAAATGGTCGGTTCTTTGCGATATTTTGACTTTAGCAGGATCGATATAGACAAAACCCCAGGTGAATTCACCTGTTAGATTAGATAACACCAGGTCAACGCGTTGTGAATTATTGAGTAGGAACCTATCCTATTTCAGGGCGAAAACACGATTTTCAACATTGATTCTTGAGTAAAACCGAAGTTTTCAACCTTTTCCACATTCGATAGGGAAAAGAATCGGTTTGAGGCTGGAAAGAGAGACCGATTTTCGATTTCGATAGGTTTTTCTTCCTGAATTTTCGATTCTTCCTTTTCCGAAAACGGAATTTTCAACAGTAATCGTAATTTTCCCCCTGGAAGCCCATGACGGGTGGAATGATGGCCAAGCTTGTATAATGGCGGCAAGAAGCAAAAGAGGAGAGAAGGATCGCCCTTGAAGTTCAGCATCAACAAAACCGAGCTGCAAAACGCACTCGCCATCGTTATAAAAGGTGTATCGACGCGCTCGACGCTCCCCGTCTTGTCGGGCATTCTCATTGAAGCTGTTGGAGACTCCCTCGTTCTTCAGACGACGGACCTCGAGCTTTCCATTCAATACACCACGGCCGCGCTCGTCGAAATCGAGGGAAAGGCTGTCGTCCCCGGCAAGCTTTTCTCCGACATCGTGAAGAACTTGCCTGATGCGGCGGTGCACGTCGAGGCGGACGAGGACAACGCCCTCATCACATGCGATTCCTCGTCGTTTTCCATCAAAGCGCTCAACTACGAGGATTTTCCTGGATTCCCGCATGTCGACGTGTCGCAGCGCATCGAGGTACCGTTCGCGCAATTCGCCTCCATGGTCAAGCGCGTCGCCCGCTCGGTGTCGAAGGACGAAAGCCGAGCCATCCTCACAGGTGCCTTGGTGACGCTCGAGGAGAACAGCTTCAAAATGGTGGCGACCGATTCGTATCGTCTGGCCTTGACCGAGATCGAGCTCGACAATCCTTCCGCCGACGAGTTCGAAGCCGTTATTTCCGGTTCTTTTTTGCAAGACATCGCATCGCTGCCGAAAACGGAGTCGATGGTTCAGATAGCCTTGGCGCAGAATCAGATTCTCGTGAGTTGCGGCGACACGGTGTTCATCAACCGCCGTATCGAGGGCAACTTCCCCAATTACAAGCAGCTGCTTTCCGGAAAGCACGCTACCCGCGCAAAGATCGACGTCGATCGGCTCGTCGCTGCCGTGAAGCGCACGTCGCTGCTCGGTTCGGCTTCGACTCCGGTGAAGTTCGACATCAACGCCGCTTCCCAGACCGTTCAGCTTTCCGCCGCTTCCCAAGACGTCGGTTCCGCTCAGGAAACGCTCTCGTGCGGAGTTGAGGGGGAAGACGCCGAAATCGCGTTCAACTATGCGTATGTTCTCGACGGCCTTTCGGTTATGCCAGGCGACACGGTGACGCTTGAAGTGGGGTCTTCGCGTGAGCCGGGAATCTTCAGGATCGATGGAAGCGAGAACTACCTGTATCTCGTCATGCCGGTGCGCATCTCGTGACGCTCCGCGTTGAGAACATCGAATTCACCGATTTCAGGAACTACGAGCACTTCGAGCTGTCGGGGATAGGGCCGCTCACGGTGCTCGTCGGTCCCAATGCGGTTGGAAAGACGAACGTTGTTGAGGGGATTCAGCTTATGACTTCTCTCACATCGTTTCGCCATCCGACGATCGACCAGGTTATTCGTCATGGCGCAAGCGCCGCGCGAACCGAGGCGCGCATTACCGACGGCGATCGCCTGCTCGACGTTGCGATGACGTTGCAGGAGCATAAGCGCACGTACACGCTGAACGGCAAAGCGAAACGGCCCGCCGATTTGAAGGGCCTCATGCCCTCGGTCGCCTTCACTCCGGACGATCTTGAGCTGGTGAAGGGGTCGATGAGCGTTCGTCGCACGGCGCTTGACGCTCTCGGTTCGCAGCTTTCGGCCAATCATTACCTGATAAAGAAAGATTACGAGAAAGTCGTTCGCTACAAGAATCGTCTTTTAAAGGATGGCGCGCCGTCGACGCTGCTTGACAGCATCGACGAGACGCTTGTGACATGCGGCGCGCAGCTGACGTGTTACCGAGCGGCCCTCTTCGCGAAGCTTTCTCCCGAACTTGCCCGCCGCTATGCCGACATATCGCACGGGGAACGTCTTTCCGCCCAGTACATTCCTTCGTGGGAGGTCGGTGTTTCACGTGAAACACCGACGCTTTCCCGGGATGAGGCACGCCATGGGCTTGCCCGAGCTCTCGAGGAGCGTCGCGCGGAGGAGGTTGCGCGGAAGAGAAGCCTCGTCGGACCCCATGCCGATAGAGTCGAGTTTTCAATCGAGGGGCAGGATGCGTCATTATTCGGAAGCCAGGGACAACAGCGATCAGTTGTTCTCGCGTACAAGCTCGCTGAAGCCGCCGTCATTGAAGACGTGCTCGATCAGAAGCCGATTCTCCTGCTCGACGATGTGATGAGCGAGCTCGACGCATTCAGAAGGCATGCGCTGGTGGAGTTCATTTCCGGTGACGTGCAAACGTTCATCACGACGGCGAATCTCGCGTATTTCGATCGATCGCTCCTCGATAGCGCGCGTGTCGTCGAGTTGTCGAGTTGTCGAGGAGAGGGGGAGCGTGATGGCTATGAAGAAGCTGGGCCAAGAGCTTGAGAGGATCTCCTCCCGTTTCCCTACTGACGAGAAGACGCTCATCGCGCGCCGCGCCGCGAAGGTGCAGGCGATGTGGAAGGACTCGATCGAGCACGTTTACAAAGAGGTTGCCCCATACGTGCTCGATCACGTGAACGCCGTGTACATCAAAGAAGAAAACGGCGTGCGAACGTTGATGGTGTACATGGACGACGGCGATTTTCGATCCGATGTCCATTGCCGCCAGCATCTGATAATGTTGAGGATGAAAGAGCGTTTCGGAGAGGAAATCGAGGCGTTTAAGACGTTCCCTTCGCGATTCGACATGAGAAAACGCCATCCCTTCGCTCGCGAACACGACGTTGTTTCACGTGAAACAACGAAAACGGTGCCTCTCTCTGCCGACGAGCGTGCCGAGATTGGCAACGTTTGCGCTCCGATCGAGGACACCGCCCTTCGACGAGCCCTTGAAAGGGCGATGGTCGCCGATAGGGAATGGAAAAAGGGCGAGGCTAAAGAAAATGGCGAATAAAGGGAGAATCGGCCGTTAGAAGGCTTTAGAACCCCCTCAAACGCGCTGATTGTTTCTTCTATGGTACAATACTAAGGTTCGCATTGTATCGATGCGCTCTCATAAACGTACCGAAAAAGGAGCATGTCAGTGGTTAAGAAACCCGATCATTACGATGGCTCTGACATTCAGGTCCTCGAAGGCCTCGAAGCGGTACGCAAGCGTCCTGGCATGTACATTGGATCGACCGGCCCGCGCGGCCTTCATCATCTCGTGTACGAAGTCGTCGACAACGCCGTCGACGAAGCGCTTGCGGGTTACTGCGACAACATCGAGGTTTGGATCCATCCCGATAACTCGATTACCGTTACCGATAACGGCCGTGGCATTCCGGTCGATATGCACCCCAAGGAAAAGATTCCGACGGTTGAGGTCGTTCTCACCATTCTGCATGCCGGCGGCAAATTCGGCGGCGAGGGTTACAAGGTTTCCGGTGGCCTTCATGGCGTCGGCGTTTCTGTCGTGAATGCGCTTTCTTCCCGCGTCGAGGTGAACGTGAAGCGCGGCGGCAAGGAATACGAGATCGACTTCGATCACGGCCACACCGCGACGAAGCTGCACGAAATCGGCTCGGCAGACCATACGGGCACGAAGGTCACGTTTTGGCCCGACCCCGAAATCTTCGCTGAAACGACGATCTACGACTACGATACGCTTGCTGCGCGCTTCCGCGAGATGGCCTTCTTGAACAAGGGGCTCAAGATCACGTTGCACGATGAGCGTTCCGACCAGGGCAGCGTACTGAGCGAGAAGGCCGCTGAACCGCGCGTTGAAGTGTTTCAGTACGCCGGCGGCATCATCGATTTCGTGAAATATCTGAACGAGGGCAAGGAAACGCTTAATGCGCCGATCTACTTCGCGGCGGAAAACGCCGACGGCACGGTGGAAGTTGCCATGCAGTGGTCGACGTCGTATTCCTCGAACTCGGTCATGGCGTTCGCCAACAACATCAATACGCACGAAGGCGGCACGCATCTCGATGGCTTCAAGCAAGCCGTCACGCGTACGATCAACGACTATGCGCGCAGCAAGGGCATTCTGAAAGAGAAGGATTCGAACCTTTCCGGCGATGACACGCGCGAAGGTTTGGCGGCCATCATTTCCGTTAAGCTGCATGATCCTCAGTTCGAGGGGCAAACGAAGACGAAGCTCGGCAATACCGAGATTCGCCCGCTCGTGCAGAATGCGGTGACGCAGGGGCTTGCCGAGTACTTGGAGGAAAATCCTTCGCCGGCGAAGCGCATCATCAGCAAAGCGACGCAAGCTTTGAAGGCCCGCGAGGCCGCGCGCAAGGCGCGCGAGATGACGCGTCGCAAGGGCGTGCTCGACTCGTTCGCGTTGCCGGGCAAGTTGGCCGACTGCTCTTCGAAGAAGGCCGAAGAATCGGAAATCTTCATTGTAGAGGGCGATTCCGCAGGTGGTAGCGCCAAGCAGGCACGCGATCGCAGGACGCAGGCTATCCTTCCCCTTCGCGGTAAGATCCTGAACGTGGAGCGCGCCGGTCTCCACCGCTCGTTGTCGAGCGACACCATCAGCTCGCTCATCACCGCGATCGGCACGAACATCGGCGACGATTTCGACGCCGACCAGGCGCGATACCATCGCATCATCATCATGACCGATGCCGATGTCGACGGTGCGCATATCCGTATCCTTCTGCTCACGTTCTTCTATCGCTATATGCCGGAGCTCATCAACCGCGGCTACATTTATATCGCTTGCCCGCCGATCTACGGCGTGAAAAAGAAGAACACGCGATCGACCAAGATCGAGCGCTATATCTACGATGAGAATGCGCTTTCCGAAACGCTCGCCGAGATGGGCGGGTCCGATAAGTACGACGTTCAGCGGTACAAGGGTCTTGGCGAGATGGACCCCGATCAGCTATGGGAAACTACGATGGAGCCGGCGACGAGAACGCTTCTGCAGGTGAACATCGACGACGCAGCCGAAGCCGAGCGCACGGTGAGCGAGCTTATGGGCGATCAGGTTGAACCCCGCAAGGAATTCATCCAGAAGCACGCCCGCGACGTCCGCTTCCTCGACATTTAGGAGACGTAAGTGGCAGATAACAACGAATTCGGGTCGTCGAGCGAGGGCAAGGAGCCCGAGCGCGACGACGCATTCAACGAGATGCTCGATCGTGCCGAGGAAGATGCGGCGAGCGAGCAGGGTGAAGACGAGGAATCTGCGAATAAGGAAGGCTCCTCGCCGAAACCGGCTGTCGGGTCGGCGATGTCGGAAGAGCAGCTTGCGCAGTCTATGCTCGTTGACATGCCGAGCGCCCATGGGGCCATCATCGAGGGTGCCAACGGTGGCGAAGGAACGATTGTTCGCAGCGCTTATCTGGGCAAAGAGATGCAGACGTCGTTCTTGGAGTATTCCATGAGCGTTATCGTGTCGCGCGCGCTGCCCGATGTGCGTGACGGTTTGAAGCCTGTTCACCGCCGTATTCTGTACGCTATGAACGAGTCCGGCTACACGCCGAACCGCCCGCATATGAAGTCGGCACGTACCGTCGGCGACGTTATCGGTAAGTATCATCCGCACGGAGACTCCGCCGTTTACGACACGATGGTTCGCCTGGCGCAGCCGTTCTCGATGCGCGTGCCGCTCGTTGACGGCCACGGAAACTTCGGCTCGATCGACGGCGACTCCGCGGCGGCAATGCGTTACACCGAGGCGCGCCTCGACAAGGCCGCGATGGAACTTCTGCGCGATCTCGATAAGGAAACCGTCGATTTCCAGCCCAACTACGACGAAAGCTTGGAAGAACCGAAGGTTTTACCCGCGCGTTTCCCGAACCTGCTGGTCAACGGGTCGAACGGCATCGCAGTCGGCATGGCGACGAACATTCCGCCGCACAACCTCGGCGAGACGATCGACGCGACGTGCATGATGCTCGATAACCCTGATGTGACCACCGAGGAACTCATGACCGTGCTTCCCGGCCCTGATTTCCCAACCGGCGGCATCATCATGGGCAAGAAGGGCGTCCTCGACGCCTACGAGACGGGTCGCGGCTCGCTCACGGTGCGTGCGAAATGCAAGATCGAGGAGCGCAAGAACGGCAAGTCGGCCATCGTCGTCACGGAGATTCCCTATCAGGTGAACCGCAAACGCCTGCTTGAGAAACTCGGCGAACTCGTGCGCGACAAGAAGCTGCCCGAGATCTCGAACATCCACGACGCGGCCGATCGTCACGGCATCGACATCGTCATCGATCTGAAGCAAAACGCGCTTCCCCAGGTCGTTCTGAACAAGCTGTACAAGCACACGCAGCTGCAGGTCGGCTTCGGCGTGATCATGCTCGCACTCGTCGACGGTGTTCCTCGCGTGCTGTCGCTTAAAGAGATGCTGTTCTACTACATCGAGCATCAGAAAGACGTCATCGAGCGTCGTACGCGCTTCGAGCTGCGAAAGGCCGAAGAACGCGCCCATATCCTCGACGGGTACATCATCGCGCTCGACAACATCGACGAGGTTATCCACATCATCCGTTCGTCTCAGACCGACAAGGAAGCGGGAACGCGCCTCACCGAGCGCTTCGGCTTGTCGAAGAAGCAGACGGATGCCATCCTCGAGATGCGCCTGCGCCGCCTGACCGGTTTGGAACGCGAGAAGATCGAGCAGGAACTGGCCGATCTGCGCGAGAAGATCGCCTACTACAAGCGCGTGCTCGAAGACGAGGGCCTGCTCAAGCAGATCATCAAGGACGAGTTGCAGGAGATAAAGAAGAAGTTCGGATCGCCGCGCAAGACGCAGCTTACCGCCGAGGCGAAGGAAATCGATGTCGAGGACCTCATCGCCGAGGAGAACATGGTCGTGACCATGACGAAGGCCGGCTATATCAAGCGCCTTCCCGTTTCGACCTACCGCCAGCAAAAACGCGGCGGAAAGGGTATGCAGGGCGTGAATCTGAAGGACAGCGACTACGTCGAGCACCTGTTCGTGGCGTCGACGCATTCGTACATGCTCTTCTTCTCCACGGCTGGCAAGGTGTACCGTCTCAAAGTATACGAGATTCCCGAGGCATCCCGCCATGCTCGCGGCACGGCGGTTGTGAACCTGCTTCCGCTGCAGAAGGGCGAGACGATTTCCGCCGTCATCGCGACGAAGGAATTCCCCGATTCAGACTACCTCATGTTCGCGACCGAACAGGGCATGGTGAAGAAGACGTCGATGGACCAGTACGATCGCACGCGCCGCGACGGGCTTATCGCTATCAACTTGAAGGAAGGCGACAAGCTCATTTCAGTGCGTCGTGTGGCGGTTGGGGAGAAGGTTATCCTGGTGTCGTCCGCCGGTAAGGCGATCATGTGGGGAGAGTCCGAGGTTCGCGCCATGGGCCGCGACACGATGGGCGTGCGTGGCATGACCGTGCCTCCTGACGCTCGCGTGCTCGGCATGGAAATCGCCACTCCGGGCACCGACCTGTTCGTGATCACCGAGAAAGGTTACGGCAAGCGCACCTCGATCGATGAATACCCCGAGCACCATCGTGGCGGCCAGGGCGTGTTCACGATCACGATGACGCAGAAGAAGGGCCTGCTTTCGGGCATGAAGATCGTGCATCCCAACGACGAGATCATGATCATCTCCGAGGACGGCGTCGTCGTACGCACTCCGGTGCGCGGAATCTCCGAACTGGGACGTTCCACGCAGGGCGTCCGCGTTATGAACGTGGCCGACAAAGACCGTGTGACTGCGGTGGCCATCTCGAGCACTGGCAAGAAGAAACGCGCCCTGAAGGGCGACGAAGAGCCTGACGCCGCCGAAGAGGCCGATCTTGAAGAGAACGTTGAGCTCAGCGAAGAAGATCTCGACTAGTTCGATGGCGGAATAGGATGCGCTTCAAAAGGTGAGCGCGTCGCCACGAAAAAAAGGGGGGCTGCGGTGCTGATGCGTCGCAGGCCCCCTTAGTGTTCTTTAGGGTTTTCGGTGCAAAGCGAGCTACTCTTCGAAGTCTTCAGGTGCGATGTTCTCGATGAAGTTGTGGAATTCCTTGAGTTCGACGTCTGAGGCGTTTTCACGGACGATATAGGGGAAGCTGCCCCGTTCAAGAGCGCTTTCTTCGATGTAGAGCGGCGCGTCTTGCCGTATGGCGAGGGCGATGGCATCGCTTGGGCGCGCATCGAGCTCGATGAGGCGCTCACCCTGCCGCAAGAAGAGCTTCGAGAAGAATGTGGTTCCCTTGACGTCGCATATGACCGCATGATCGATTCTCGCGTCGAGGTTCGTTATGGCGTCGAGCATGAGATCGTGGGTCATCGGCCGCGGCGTTTTCACCTGCTCGACTGCTATGGCGAGCTGCATCGCCTCGGCGGGCCCAACCCAGATAGGAACGACACGTGATTTGCTGCCGGGCGTTTCCTCGATCGGCTGAAGGACGAGGGCTGCGGGGTGGTTCGGGTTGGTGACGATAAGGGTAAGGACTTTCAAAGGGGTCATTGCTATTCCTTCGCGTCAAATATTTTTAAAAATCTTATCAGAAAAGGGTTGACGTGGATATGGCGGCGGGTTATTATAATTGAGCACTTTTTCGAGGGCCCGTAGCTCAGTTGGTTAGAGCGCACGCCTGATAAGCGTGAGGTCGCTGGTTCAAATCCATTCGGGCCCACCATTTTTGCGATAAACGCTCCACCGTGAGCCGAGTTAGCCGGTGGAGCGTTTATTAATATCAAGCCACGAAAAAGAGCCTTTGGGGAATTAGCTCAGCTGGGAGAGCGCGGGCTTTGCAAGCCTGAGGTCAGGGGTTCGATCCCCCTATTCTCCACCACGAAT
>CAKUIV010000013.1 GCA_934661105.1 uncultured Ellagibacter sp.
CTTTTTTTGGAGAGGTCTCTTCGGGCGCGCCCGAAGAGACCTCTCCAAAAAAAGGCATTGAACAGCTAGGACGCGCGAGGCCCCCGTCGCGGCACGGCGGCCAGAAGCTGCTGGGTGTATTCATGACAAGGATGCTCGAAGATCTCGGCGGCGCACGCCATCTCGACGATGGCCCCTCTCTTCATAACGGCCACCCTATCAGCCATGAACCGCACGACGCTCATATCGTGGGAGATGAAGAGATACGTCGTTTCGTAGCGCTCCTGCAAATCTTTCAACAAGTTGAGCACTTGCGCCTGCACGCTCACATCAAGCGCCGAAACCGGTTCATCCAAAACGACGATCTTCGGATTCGAGACGAGAGCGCGAGCAATATTCGCCCTTTGCCGCTGGCCGCCCGAAAGCAGATGCGGCAACTTTTCGAGCATCGAATCCGAAAGCCCCACCGCATCGGTTATTTCAGCAACGCGACGAGCCCTCTCGTCCTTCGATGCGGCCCCGCGCACGACAAGCGGCTCCTCGATGGACTGTCGCACGGTACGGCGCGGGTCGAGCGAAGCGAAAGGATCTTGAAAAACGAGCTGCGCCGCGCCCTTGCGCAACTTGCTCGGCGAGTTTTCAAGAACAGGGAAAGCAACCGTTCCCGAATCTTGTTTCTCAAGTCCCACGACGATGCGGCCCGTCGTGGTCTTGCCCGACCCCGATTCGCCCACTAAAGCGAACGTCTCCCCGCGATAGACATCGAAAGAGACGTGGTCGAGCGCCTTCACGCAAGATGCGGCTCCGCGAGACGGGTTTCCAACACGGAAAGACTTGCATACGTCACGCACGACGAGCATCGATTCTCGTTCCCCCACAGTCAGTGTCCTTTCCCATTGCAATGCCAGCAGGCAACCAAGTGAAAGCTTCCGTTTTCTTCAGAAGCGGAAAGCGGCGGGCAGGCCTTCTCGCACCGACTGTCCGAATAGGGGCAGCGTGCCGAGAACGAGCATCCCGGAGAAAGCTCGCCCAATGACGGAACAGACCCCGGAATCGCCGCAAGTCGAGTCGGGCACGCGCCCTCAAGCGGAGGGGCGGCATCGAGAAGCCCCCTCGTGTAGGGATGGAGCGGATTGTCGAACAGGTCGTCGGTCGGAGCCGATTCAACGAATTTCCCGCAGTACATCACGTTTACGCGCTCACATATGGTAGCCACCACGTTCAAGTCATGCGAGACGAACAACATCGCCATCTTGCGTTTCTCCACAAGGCTCGAAAGCAGATCGAGGATGCCTGCTTGGGTGGTGGTATCGAGCGCCGTAGTCGGCTCATCGGCAATGAGGACCTCGGGCTCCAGGGCCGTCGCCATCGCGATCATGAGACGCTGGAGCTGTCCTCCCGAGAACGCGTTCGGCCGAGATCTGAAGCGATTTTCCGCCTGTTCGATTCCGACCGAACGCATCGCTCGAACGGCAAGCCGTGTCGCCTCCTTTCTCGAAACGTTTTTATGCGCGCGAATCGCCTCGACGATTTGGGAGCCGACGCCGCAAAGCGGATCAAATGAAGATTGCGGATCTTGGAAGACCATCGCGATGCGCGATCCACGGATGCGTCGCATTTCGTCGAGCGGGGCGGCGATCATGTCCACATCGTGGAACTCGATGCGACCTCGATAACGTATGTCCTGATCGTGCTCGAGAAGCCTCAATATCGACTGGGAGAGCACGCTTTTCCCGCACCCGCTTTCCCCGACGATCCCAACGGTTTCGCCGGGGCGCAGAGCCAGATCGACGCCGCGAACAGCCATAAGGGTTCGGTCGCCCTCAACGAAACCAACGCCGAAATCGCGAAGCGAAAGCAAGGCGCTATCGGTCGACGCCATAGGTTACTCACCGTCCTTCGAGTGGGGGTCAAGCGCATCCCTCAGACCATCGCCAAGAAAAACAAGCCCCAACGCAGATGCGATGATGCACGCCCCCGGTTCCGCTATCATCCACCACGCTTGATCGATCAGGGTTTTCCCCGATTGGAGGATACCTCCCCAGCTCGCCTGCGGCGGGTTGATGCCAAGGCCCAGAAAGCTGAGCGTCGCTTCGGACAGAATAGCCTCGGCGAACACGGTTGTCGCCTGAACAAGCAGAGGCGAAATGACGTTGGGCACGATATGCAGCCATACGATACGCGCAAGAGACGCCCCCTGCACACGCAGCGCCTCGATATAGGCTTGACCCTTGAGGGCAAGCGCGCGCGACCTTACGATTCTCGCAGTGGAGGGCGTGTACACGATGACGAGCGCGACCACCACATTCTGCCAGGCCGCCCCGAGCACCGCCATGAGTGCGATCGCCAAAAGAATGCCGGGGATTGCAGCGAGGCCGTCGCAGATGCGCATAAGCACATGATCGAGCGTTTTCGACATGCTTGCATACACGCCGACAACAAGACCGAGCAGCGCCGACAAAGCCGCCGTCAAAAAACCGACCGCAAGCGAGGTCTGCGCGCCGTACATGATGCGAACGAGCAGATCGCGCCCGAAATCATCGGTTCCCATAGGATGCTCGGCGCACGGCGCGGTAAGACGGGCATCGGCGTTCATCGCATACGGATCGCCTCCTACGACAAGGGGACCCACCAACGCGAACAAGATCATCAGGCAGACAACGGCAGCGCCGAACGCCATTTCGGCCCTGCCGGTTTTGCGAGCGCGAGCACGCTTCGGACCGCGAGGCGCCCGATGCAGCCCCCGACCCGAATAGATCGCGACGTTCCTTGGAGAAAACGGGTTACCCACAGCGCCTCACCCCTCCCACACGCGCGCACGATGATCGATGGCGCCATAGAGCAGGTCGACAAGAAGGTTCACAACGGAAAGAGCGAATCCGATGAAGACGAGCGCCCCTTGTATGACCGCGTAATCACGGCGCGATACCGAATTGATGACAAGCTGTCCGATTCCGGGGATACCGAAGATGACCTCCACAACGACGGCGCCGGCAACAAGCGAGGCGAGCGACGATCCTATCACCGTGACGATCGGCAAAGCGGCATTCCTCATCACATGGACCCAGAGCACCCTGCGCTCGCTTACGCCCATGGCACGAGCCGTTTTCACATGAGGAAGCTCATATGCCTCGAGAACCGCCATGCGCGTCATCCGCAAAATCTGCGCCGCCTGAACGATACCGAGAGACAAAGCCGGCAGGGTAAGGTATTCCAGGTGCTTTGCGATACCGCGTTTCAGAGGCATATACCCCGACACGGGAAAGAGGTCGAAATGGAGCGCGAGAGCGTAAACAAGCGCCAACGCTAAAAGGAAAGACGGCACTGCGATACCGGCCAAGGACGTCGTGCGAATGACGCGATCGAGAAGCGACCCCTTCCTGCGCGCGGACATGATGCCAAGAGGCAGCGCGATCAAAAGCGCTATGGCCTCAGCGTATAAAGCAAGCGACAGCGTTGGCGCGAGATGTTCGACAAGCGCTTGCGAGACAGGCATTTTCAAGAATAGAGATTGGCCCAAATCCCCCTGAAAAGCAGCCGCAAGCCAAGACAGGTACTGTTCGACGACGGGCTTGTCGAGCCCGAGCTTGCTTTCGAGCGCAGCGATATCCTCGGCAGTCGCATCCATTCCCAGCATCGCGGCAGCAGGCCCGCCCGGAACCGAATGCATGATCATGAAAACCAGCAGCGTCACCACGAACAGCACGACTGCCATCGAAGCGATTCTCTGCAACAGATACTTTTTCATTTCACCAACCGAATTGAAAAGCCCTGCGCACCGCTCGAAAACGGGTGCGCAGGGCTTCGAAAGGTACACGTTTACTGTTCAGGCACGTAGGCGTTGTAAACGACTGGGATAACGAAGTTCTCGAAACCTTCGACTTCAGCGCGCGTCGCGGTGATGGAGAGGCTGTGGCCGACCACGTAGCCCGCACCGTATTCGTAAATACGCTCTTGAACCTTCGACCATTCCTCGGCTGCCGCTTCGTCGGTCTTCGCGGCACGAATCGCTTTCACCCCATCGAGAATCTGCGCATCGTCCAAGCCGTTGAAGGAAGGCGCCACAACGTTGCACTGCGGCGGCGTGGTCTGATACGACTGCGTGCATACGCAGATATCCCAACCTGCGAAAGTCGCCTTCTTCTCCATGTATTTGGCGAATTCGTAAGATTCGATGGTGCAATCGACGCCGATTTGGCGAAGCGCTTCAGCGACGAATTCCGTCCCTTTCGCCATTTGCTGATAGTCTCCCGTGGTGAGAAGCACGATGGTCTCACCGTTGTAGCCGCCATCCTTGAGAAGCTGCTTGGCTTTTTCGACGTCGTACTTGTCGTACCAGTCCTTGCCGCCATCAACCTTCCACTGTTTCATGTTGGGGTTCATGAAACCGTAGTCCTTCGTGTAGAACTTCTCGTCCCCGTACACGCTCTTGAGCATGGCATCGCAGTCGATGGAATATTCGACAGCCTGGCGAAGCGTTTGGTTGAGTTGGGAGTTTTCCGTAGTGTTCATGTAGACGCAAAGATAGCCGCCCGTATTCGTGTGCAGCGCGACATCGCTGTTCGAGGCGAGGGAATCGTAGCTTGAAGAGGGGACGCTGTCGATAACGTCGTACTGGCCCTTCACAAGCGCGTTCACGCGAGTGGAGGCATCGGTCGCGATATGGAAGTACAAATCGGTCGCCTTGGCATCGCGCAAGCCGGCGTATCCTCCCGTTTCGCCCTCTGAAGCATGGTAATCGTCGAACTTCGTCAGATGGACGTACTGGTCCTGAGCCCATTCGTTAAAGGCATAGGAGCCCGTTCCGATGTAGTCGGAAACACCCGTCTCGCCCGCAGACTCGACAACCGCCTTCGGCATGATCGCACCGAACTGCTGGTAGTTGGAAAGGATGATGAGGATGTCGGAAGCCGGCGAATCGACCGTGAAGGAAACCTTGTCATCGGAAACTTTTTTCCAAGAGGCGTTCGCGAACAGCGCCTTCGCGCGGCTGTTGAGCGTGCGCCAACGCTCCATGGAAGCGACGACGTCATCAGCTGTCATGTCGCTGCCATCGTGGAATTTCACACCGCTTTTGAGCGTGAAGGTATAAACAAGGCCGTCGGAACTGACGTCGCACCCCGTAGCAAGCACCGGCTGCGGAGCGTAATCCTTGTCCATCGCATAGAGAGGCTCCCAAATGCAGTTGGCGATTTCCTGAGTGACATTGCCAACCGTCATAAGGGGATCGAGGGAAGGAAGCGTTGCGCTCAAAGCAACATTGAAATCCTCGCGAGCTTTGACTTGCTGAGGAGCGGCGGCCTCTTCCTTCTTCTGGTCAGCGGAGCCGCTGCACCCACCCAGGGCGAGTGCAGAGGCGGTTGCCATAGCCGTTGCAGCCGAAGCAGCAACGAAGTTGCGACGCGTCAAGCTGAATGTACCTTCGAACATCATGTTCCTTTCGATTGAATGGATAGCATTTCGCACAGAGTGAATCGATTGCCTCTAATGGCGACTATCTCATAGTAGTACTATTCTATTAGTAGTAACATTAGAATTATAAATTAGCTAGCGAATTATTTAGCGTACTGGCGGCTTTCTCTCCAGCATGCTAGACGAACCGGAGAAATTTCCATGGCAACGTTCGATCTCCTGATAAGACGATATCGACGCACTGATTTGACGCAGATAATCCTGCCCGATGGAACAATCGAAATCGAAGCCAACGCCTTCAGTATGCATAGAGAGCTTGAATACGTGACATTGCCCGAAGGGCTCGTTTCGATCGGAGATGGAGCCTTCAGGGGTTGTACGTCATTGCGCGGCATCAGTCTCCCAGCGTCATTGCGGCATCTTGGGAAAAACACCTTCCGCAACTGCCCAAGCCTCACCTCGATCGACATCCCCGCAGGAATCGAAATCATCCCGGAGTCGGCATTCAATCAATGCTCGACTCTTGAAGAAGTGACCGGATGTGAAAACGTTTTCGGCATCGGCGCCAACGCTTTTACCGGATGCGGATCGCTTAGACGCGTCGACGCTTTGCACCATGCCGTCGACATCGAGAAACAGGCTTTCTCCGGATGCGAGGGGCTTGAAAGCATCGTTCTCCCCGATCAGATGATGTACATCGGAAAGGAAGCGTTTCGACGCTGCACGTCGCTTCAGCGCGTCTCTATGCCGCACGACGTCGAGACGCTCGGAAAAAACATCTTTGCGATGTGCGATTCGGATTTGAACATAAACGTCGACGAGTTCTTATTGCGGCATTTTCCCGAGGCCTTTCCCGCGAGAAACGAGAAGACGGCGCGGTCGCAGCCCTAGAAGGAGAGAATCCCCAAATGCTCGAGGAGGATCTTGAGCCCGATCAGGATGAGCACGACACCGCCCACGACGGTCGCGCCCTTCTCGTAACGCGCGCCGAACGCATGCCCCACGGCGACGCCCGCGACGGAGATGACAAACGTGGTCGCGCCGATGACGACGATCGCGAACACGATGTCGACGCCCAGAAACGCGAAGGTGATGCCCACGGCAAGCGCGTCGATGCTCGTCGCGATCGCGAGCATGAAAAGCTCCTTCAGGTCGAGCTTCGCGTCCGTCGCCTCGTCCGCTTCCTCCTCGCCGCCGCGGAAGGCGTCGAGGAGCATCTTGCCGCCGATCACCGCAAGCAAGATGAAGGCGATCCAGTGGTCGATCGGCGTGATGAGATCCGCAAGCTGCGTGCCGAGCGCCCACCCAAGAAACGGCATGAGCGCCTGGAAGCCACCGAAAAACAGCCCGATCACAAGCGCCTGCTTCATGTTCAGGCGCTTCATTCCCAGCCCTTTGCAGATGGACACGGCGAACGCATCCATCGACAGGCCGACGCCGACCAAGAACAGCTCGATAAAACCCATAGCGTGCGAAACCTCTCGTCTTGACGGCGCCATCCGAAGCCCCCGCTCCGACGCCAGTGAACCCCGCCGCGCTAAACGCGCGCAACATCCCCCTCTACCGAAAAGAACCCTTCAGCCGCAAGGTCGGACACGATCGAGTCGAACAGCTCATCGTCAACCCTGTCGCGTCCGCGGCCGCGCTCGAAGTCGTCAAGAAGCCGGCGAACCTCTTCGAGCGAGATCGTCCCCTCGGCCGCGAGCACGATTCGCACCACTTCGGCGCGCTTCTGACGCCGCGACCCCTCGAACGCGCTTTGACGCGCATAATGAGCACTCCGCCTCGACGGATTCGCAACCGTCGCCTTAAGATGCGCGCCGTAGTCGAGCAACGCGTAGTACCAGCCGCGCACGTCCTCGTCAGGACACGTCGCGGCGACAAGCGGCGCGATCTCCTTGTCCCGCACGCCTTCGCGCCCGGGAAACACATCGTGGAGGAAAACAGTGCGCACGTTCGTCTCCAGGTAGAGCGCCGGCTCGTCATAGGCGAACGCCACCACGCCCGCCGCAGTAGCAGGCCCGATACCGGGCAGCTTCTCGAGCTCGGCGGCTGTACGGGGAAGAGATCCGCCGAAGTCGGCGGAGCAGATCTCGCATGCGCGCTTGAGCGCAAGCGCGCGGCGGTTGTATCCGAGCCCCTGCCATTCCATGATCACGTCCGACGTTGCCGCGGCGGCAAGCGCATCGGGCGTGGGAAACTTCGCAAGGAAGCGCTCCCATCTCCCTAAAACGCGCTTGACCTGGGTTTGCTGCAGCATGACCTCGGAAACGAGCACAGCATAGGCGTCGCCGACGTTGCGCCAGGGCAATTCGCGCCAGAGGAGCTTTCCCTCTTCGCGCACGTGCGAGACGAACGCCCCCATAGAGGGGGCGTCTTCGGGCCAGTCGGGCGAACAGCTTGAAAAACCGGCCATGCTAATGGGATGCCTTGCCGTGGCATCCGCCTTCGAGCGCCAGCCCGAACGTGCCGGTGCACGCCGAGCAACCGTCGTCGGAATCACCCAGAGCCTCGCGCACCGACGGATGATCGCCCCCGAGTTCGAAAAGATCCTTGAGCGTGATCGACCCCAGATACTCGCTCAAGATGCGGTCAGCGCCACGCCATACCTTGTTATAGGCGCATGTTGCGCTTCTGCCGCACGGGGCTGCGCCTGCGCCGCATTCCGACACGCTCACCGGCCCCTGAACGGCCTCGACCACGTCGCGCACGGTCACGACGGCCGGATCGCACCCGAGGCACAAACCGCCGTGGGCGCCTCTCGTCGTATTCACGAAGCCGCATTTCGTCAGGTCGTGCTGGATACTGCGCGCGAACGCATACGGAATGCCCTCGCGCTCGGCGAGTTCGGCAACCGACATGCGCTCGTCGCCGTTACGGTAGGCGGCACGAAGCATTCTGCATGCGTAATCGCAACGTCGTGTGATGTCCATAGCTTATAGCCTTCCCCTAAAGGCCCGAAAGCAAGTCGTCGATATGGTCCAAATCGGCCCTGAAATCCCTCACGACCTGCTCCTCAAGTTCGTGATACTCCTTCGAGTCGAGCGGCTGGTAAGCAGCCAGCTTGTCGAAGAGGTTGTCTCGCGTGACCGGAACGTAGCGCCGCGCGAACAAGCTTTCCTTGTACGCCTCCTCGATCGCCTCGCGCGCTGCCATGTAGATGTCGAAGCGCGGCATGTTCACGGAGTAGCGCACCAAATCGGCGACGCGAATCGCCCGAATGGACGGATGGTCGCGCGCGATCTCCATCCAGATTTCCACGCGCTCCTCGGCAGTCGGAACATCGATGTCGATGAACGATATGGGCTCGAGCAGATCGAGGAAGAACGGGTCGATGTCGCCTTCACTTGATGCGGAGGCGAGCACGTACACGTCCGGATTGTCGACCGCGGAACGGACGAGGTTCACCGCTTCGCGCGCCCCACGGGAAAGCGAGGCGTAAACGAAGCCTTCAAGGTCGTCGCCCGTATCGACCTGCGGCGCCGACCACAAATCGAGATCCTCGAGAATGAGCACGCCGCTTCCCATAAACGTTCCGTGCGTCGAATCGAACTTAAGCGACGGGTCGGCCTGACTCATCACGCAGAGCACGGGCATCCCCGAGAGGTTTTCCTCCATGCGCATGCGCAACGCCGGCAACTTCAGCTCGCCGAGCGTCGCCTCCATGAAGCGAGAGGCATCCTCGCGCGCAGGCGATCGGAAAAGGAACGTATCGGTGATGGGCATGCGATCGAGCCCGTGTCGGGCGTTCAGCATGCCGACGAGCTGCTTGAAGTCGGCATCGTCTTGCATGCCGACGCCGAAATCCCTCATGGTGGCGACGGCGGCGTCGTAGCCCGCCAAATCATCGTAGGTGAGATGCTCGTGATGGTCAGCGGGCTTGATTCCCGCGCCCTCCGCAAGCTTCGAAAGCGTCGTCATCTGACCGCGAGGCGCCTGCTTGGCCGAGGACTTCTCTTTCGAAGGCTCGCCTTGTGCGCCGTCGGGTTCCTCCTCGCGAGAGGCGCGCCCCTGCGCCCACGAAGCGATGTCGTCGGGCGTGAAATCGCCCAGATGCTCGACCTTGAGGATCTTCGAGCCAAGCCCGAGGAAATCCTGCGAGATCATATCGGCCATGTCTTCTAAGTCGTCTTTGGAAAGGCCGAACTCCTCCAGCTTATCCAGCGCAAGTTTTTGCAGTTCAGCAGCGCATTCTGCCGATTCGCCGGCAGACAAGAACGGCTCTAGCTTCCCGAAAATATACTCGGCGAGCGAGCGCTCCTTCAGCTTGCATGCAAGATTCCATGCCTTTTTCAGGCCGTCAATCGCCTCGGCACCCGGTTCGACCTGGGAACCCGAAGCTTTTTCGAAGGCGGTCAAGTACAGGTGCATGCCGAGCACCGCGTCGCCCGCAGCGCACGCATCCTGCGCACGCCCGAGGTAATCGGCGCACGTGTCGCCGCGTTCGTCGTCGCGGCTTGGCGTGTTGGCGTTCTCCAACATGGACCCACCTCCATTCGTTTCCGCATCGCATCGGTGTGCGGCAATGTCTACAGTTCAAATAACATTTTAGACCAACGGCCGGATAAGCGGGTCGAATGCGTGAGTATTCCACGTTTCCGCAATAGGACGCGATGCCGCGCGTGAAGACACGGGTAAGCGAGCGGAACGAGTGGGCGCTACCACTCGGCGACGCGCCAACCCTGCGCCTTCGCAGTGCGCGAAAGCGGGCGATCGGGAGTGACCGCAACGGGATGCTGCGCCGCAGCGAGCAGCGCACGGTCGGAATGATGGTCGCCGTAAGCGGCGTCGAGCACCCACTTTCCCGCCCCGTAGCGTGCGTCGGCGAACTCGCGCAGGCGCACAAGCTTCTGTGCACCTTCGACGGGAAGGCCCTCGACCTCGCACGTGTAGGTGCCGTCCGAGGCCGTCTTCATTCGCGTGGACAGCTGGAAGTCGACCGAATGGGACTCCATCATGCGCTCGACGATGGGCTCGAACGTTGCCGAAACGACCACGACGACCCGCCCTGCGGCGCGCTGCGCGGAAAGCTCGGCATCCGCCTTTTCCCTGAACAGGGGGGCGACGTCGGAATCGTAGAAGTCGCGCAGGAACTTGTCGACCTTCTGCACGGGCTCGCCCGAGAACGCGCGAAACACCAACCCGCGCACCCAACTCTCATTCTGCGGTAGGCGCAGCTTGTAGGCGATGGCCCAAAGCCCGATGCGCGCAAGAACGCTCTTCTCGAGCTTGCCGAGTTTCATGAGGCGCCTGACGAGAAGCACAGGGGAATTGCCCGCAATGCACGTTCCGTCGAAATCGAATGCGGCGATGCGCACGACATCGTCATCTCGCACCCGCGCATCATGTGCAGCGCCCATATCGCCTCCGGCCCCTTTCCTGCGAAACCCGAACGTGCCCCGTAGAACGGGGCGATTCCTGCGCGGACAGACATGCACCGCGCAGGAATAGAGTGTAGCTATTCTTCCTCTTCGGCGAACTGCGAATTATAGAGTTCCGCGTAAAAGCCGCCGCGAGCGAGCAACTCTTCGTGCGTGCCCTGCTCGACGATGTCGCCGTGCTGCATGACGAGGATGAGATCGGCCGACCGGATGGTCGAGAGGCGGTGCGCGATGACGAACGAGGTGCGGCCTTCCATGAGCGCGTCCATGGCGCGCTGGATGCGCTCTTCGGTACGCGTATCGACCGAACTCGTGGCCTCGTCCAAGATCAGCATGCTCTTGTCCGCGAGGATCGCGCGAGCGATGGTGAGCAGCTGGCGCTGGCCTTGGCTTATGTTGCTCGCATCCTCGTTGATGACGAAGTCGTAGCCGCCGGGAAGCGTGCTGATGAAATGATGGGCGCTGCCAGCCCGGGCCGCGGCCTCGACCTCCTCATCGGTGGCGTCGAGCTTGCCGTAACGGATGTTCTCGCGGATGGTCCCGCTGAAAAGCCACGTGTCCTGCAACACCATGCCGAACAGCGAGCGCACGTCCGAGCGAGCGAAGTCGCGCACATCGGTGCCGCCGATGCGGATCGCGCCGCCGTCGACGTCGTAGAAGCGCATGAGCAGCTTCACCATGGTGGTCTTGCCCGCGCCCGTCGGGCCCACGATGGCCACGGTCTGGCCTTCTGCCACCTTGGCGGAGAAATCGTTGATGACGGGCTTGCCAGGCGCGTAGCCGAAGCGGACATGGTCGAATTCGACGTCGTTCGAGACGTTCGCCGCAAGCGCGCGCGGTTCTTCCTCGGGAATCTCCTCCTCGTCAAGGAACTCGAAGATGCGCTCGGCGGCGGCGGCGAGCTGCTGGAGCACGTTGCTCACCTGGGCGAGCTGGGTGATCGGCTGCGTGAAGTTCTTCACGTACTGGATGAACGCCTGGATGTCGCCCACGGTGATGATCCCCTGCACCGCGAAGATGGAGCCGGTAAGCGCGACGGCCACGTAGCCGACGTTGCCCACGAAGTTCATGATAGGCTGCATGAGACCCGACACGAACTGGGCCTTCCACCCGCATTCACGCAGATGGGCGTTCGTGTCGTCGAACGCTTTCAGGGTGCGGCCCTCCTGCCCGAAGGCGCGCACGACCGTATGCCCCGAAAACGTCTCTTCGACCTGCCCGTTGATCACGCCGAGCGTTCGCTGCTGGTCGCGGAAGTAGCGCTGAGACCTCCCGACGACGACCTTGATGAGCACAAGAGACACCGGCACGATGAACAGCGTGATAAGCGTCATGATCGGGTTGATGGAAAGCATCATGACGAGCACGCCGACGATGGTGACGCTCGACGTGATGAGCTGCGTCACGCCTTGGTTCAGGCTCTGCCCGAGCGTGTCGACGTCGTTGGTGATGCGCGAGAGCACGTCTCCCGTGCTCGCGTTGTCGAAGGAGCCGAACGGCATGCGGTCGATCTTCTCGGAGATTTGCCTGCGCAGCTCATAGCACGTGCGCTGCGACACCGAGCTCATGATCCAGCCCTGAACGAAGGAGCACGCCGCCGAGAGCAGGTAGAGGCAAAGCGTGAACAGGAGGATCTGCGCGACGCGATCGAAGTCGATGCCGCCCTCGCCGCCGATCTTCGCCACGATGCCGCTGAACAGCTCGGTGGTCGCTTCGGAAAGGACCTTCGGGCCCACGATGTTGAACACGGTCGACCCGATGGCGAACAGGAGCACCACGACGAGCTGCACCTTGAAGCGCCCCATGAACGAGAGCATCTTCCGCATCGTGCCCTTGAAGTCTTTCGCCTTCTCGCCGGGCATCATGCGTCCCATGGGCCCATGCGGGCGCGGCCCGCGACGCCTCGCTTGCGAAGAAGCCCCCGCTCCCTGCTGCAGGTTCTCGTTTCCGCTCATCGCGCATCACCCCCCTTCAGTTCCTCTTCCGACAGCTGCGACAGCGCGATCTCTCGGTATTCATCGCACGTTTCCATAAGCTCGTCGTGCGTGCCCACGCCGCACATCCGCCCGTCATCGAGCACGACGATGGTGTCGGCGTGCATGATGGTCGAGATGCGCTGGGCGACGATGATGACGGTCCTGCCGGCCAACTTCTCGGCCAGCGCGAGGCGAAGCGTCGCGTCGGTCTTGTAATCGAGCGCCGAGAACGAATCGTCGAAGACGAATGCGCGCGCCGGGACCGCGAGCGCACGCGCGATGGCGAGGCGCTGACGCTGGCCGCCGGAAACATTCGTGCCGCCCTGGGATATCGCAGACGCCGCTCCTTCCGGCATCTCGCCCACGAAATCAGCCGCCTGGGCGATTTCCAGCGCACGGGAAACGCGCTCGCCCCCCATGTCCTCGTCGGAGTAGGCGACGTTGCTCTCAACGGTTCCCGAGAACAGGAACGCCTTTTGGGGAACGTAGCCCATCTGCGCGCGAAGGGCATGCTGGGAAAGCTCCCGCACGTCGATTCCGTCGATCGAGACCGTGCCCGAGGAGACGTCGTAGAAGCGCATCATGAGCTTCGCGATGGTCGATTTGCCCGACCCCGTCGCACCGATGATCGCGGTGGTCTTGCCCGCTTCGGCGGTGAACGTTATATGCTCGACCGCGGGAGCCGACGCATCGCGGTACGTGAACGTCACGTTCTTGAACTCGATCTTCGCACCTGGGGCGGCGCCTTCGCGCGAAAGCTCGTCGTCGCGCGGGCTTTCGGGATCGCAGATCGCAGGTTCGCACGCGATGACCTCGTCGACGCGCTCGGCGGCGACGTTCGCACGGGGAAGCATGATCGAGATCATGCCGATCATGAGGAATCCCATGATGATGACCATTGCGTAGGTGATGAACGCGATGAGGTCGCCCGTTTGAAGCGTGCCTTCATCGATGCAGATGCCGCCGAACCACACGATCGCGACCGACACGCAGTTCATGATGAGCATCATGCACGGCATCATGAACGTCATGACGCGGTTCGTGAACAGCTGCGTTTTCATAAGGTTGCGGCTCGCTTCGTCAAAGCGCGCCTCCTCGTGTTTCTCCCGGCCGAACGCGCGCACGACGGGCAGGCCCGTCAGCAGTTCACGCGCAACGAGGTTCACCCGGTCGATGAGCTTTTGCATGACCTTGAACTTCGGCATGGCAGCAGCGAACAGCACGAGGACGAGCGCGAGCACCGCGACCACGGCGACGACGATGATCCACGCCATCGACACGTTCGTCTGCGTGATCATGATGATGCCGCCGATGCCGAGGATAGGCGCATAGAGCACCATGCGCTGCAGCATGACGGACACGTTCTGGATGAGCGTGATGTCGTTCGTCCCGCGCGTGATAAGCGATGCGGCGGAGAAGCGGTTGATGTCGGCTTCGGAAAACGACAGAACGCGCGAGAACAGCTTTTCACGCAGGGTATACCCGATCTTGGCGGCGGTACGGGAAGCGAGGAAGCCCACCGCGACGGCGGCGGCCATGCCGAGGGCCGCGAGCCCGAGCATCGCAGCGCCCGTGTGGAGCAGGTAGTTCATCTGTATGGCGGAGACGTCGAGTCCGAGCGCCTCGTATTCGGCCTTCGCCGCGGCGATACCCTGCTGCCTGATGATGAGGTCGCTGTTCTCGCCGAGAGAATCGGTGATGGCGGCGAGCGCTTGGGAAACCTGGTTCTTCGAAAGCATGCCCGCCTGATAGGCCGTGACGGCCGCATCGAGGTCGAACCCTTCCATCTTGGATGCGTTCTCCGTCACGACGAGCGGTAAGGCGACGAGGTCGTCTACGCGATCGCGCGCCGACGAGCCCGCATCGGTCAGGTAGTACGCGCCGTCGCCCCCCTGGGCGTAATACGTCGCGAACTCCGCTTCGTCGTCGGCGGAAAGCATCATGCAAACGGCGTCGTGCGTGCCCGAACGCATCTCTTCGGGCGAAGCATGTTCGATGCCCGACTGCTGAATGCCGACGTCGACGATGTCGGACGTGAGCCGAGGCAGCGATAAGTCGGTCGCCGCCTGCACGATGAGCAGGCAGACGACGAGCAGGACCGCCGCCTTCGAGTTCTTGAAGTAGCTGATGATTCGCATGGGTTGCGATGACCTTCCCTTTTTCGGCTTGCGAAACGCTTATGCTACTCCTTTGCGGGGAACCATACGAGCCTTCGTTGCCTTACCGACAACTTAATTCCGTAGAAACAGCCTGTTCACCACGGTAAACAGGCTTGGGACAGCTTCGTTGTGCTACCCTTCCGAATCGAGAAAAAAGGAGCGCGCATGGGAAAGCACAAGGAAACGAAAACCAACGCCATGAGGGAAATCGAAGCGGCAGGCGTCGCTTACGAAAGCCATATCTTCCCTTGCGAGGAGGCGCTTTCGGGTGTCGAGGTGGCAAGCCTTCTCCATCAGGACCCCGCCCAGACGTTCAAGACGCTCGTGACGGTGGCGAAGTCGGGCGAGCACTACGTGTTCATGGTTCCCGTTGCCGAGGAGCTCGACCTGAAGAAGGCGGCGACCTCCGTCGGCGAGAAGGCGATCAGCATGGTGAAATCGAAGGAGCTTCTGCCCCTGACCGGGTACATCCACGGTGGTTGCTCGCCCGTTGGCATGAAGAAGCTCTTCACCACCACGATCGACGAAACCGCGCAGCTTTTCGACACGATCATGTTCTCGGGAGGACGCATCGGGTGCCAGGTGGAGCTCGCCCCGAGCGACCTTGAGCGGGTGATCCCGCTTCGCTACGCCGATATCACCGTGTAGGGATTCGCGGCCAAAACACCCCAAGACGCCAAAAGCGCCGTGCGGACACCCATCCGCACGGCGCTTTTGGCGATTCACGGCCCGCTTCGGCCTTACCAGTGGCACACCACCACGTCGCCCGTGCGGCACACGTTGTGGAGCGCCTCGGCCATGCTGTAGGGCAGGTTCACGCAGCCGTGCGAGCCCGCGCCGTCTTTGTAGCGCGTGCCACCGAAAGCGGATTGCCACGTCGCGTCGTGGAACCCGATGAGGTTGCCGACGAACGGCATCCAGTAGGTAACCGGGGTTTCGTATTTCGACCCGTCATCGTTGGTCCCTTTGAGCGTGGACCCGCCCGAGTTGCTGTTGATGACATAGACGCCCGAAGGGGTAAGGCTCCCCGACGTCGACGTCGGCTTGCCGCTCACGATATCGGATTCCCACGCGACGGCGCCCGATTCGTCGAACAACCAGGCATGCTGCGCCGAAAGGTCGACGTCGATGTAGCGCGTGCCCCAGTCGCGCCCGCCGTCGGCACTCGGAGCCGCGGTGCCCGTCTGGCTGCACGGAAGGTCGACTTGCCCCGTCTGGTCGGCATCGATGGCGGCCTTCGCCGCGTCGAGTAGCGCGTCACGGTCGATCTTCCAGCCATACGAACCGCCCGAAACGCTTATCTGCTTGCCGTCGGCGCGCGTGTAGGTGCGCTTGTTGCCGACGGTCGAATACGTCGCCGCGATCTTGTCCGCCCACTCGCCGAGCGCGTCCTCGTCAAGGCTTACCGCCAAGTCGTCCCCGATCGCAATGCAGGGCGCGACGACCGAAGCGTCGAGCGTGGTGACGGTCGTGCCCGCGAGCGCGAACTGCACGTTCACCAAGATCATGCCGTTCGCCTGGGCAGCGGCGTCGATCACGCGCTGGTCGGTAGAGAGGATCGTCGGCTGCGAGAGAGCCGACTCGTCGAGCACGACTTCACGTTGGAGCGTCGACACGGCGTCCGCCATCGCGCCCATCACCACATCGGCGTTGATCTGCGTTCCGTACTGCTCCTTCACCACCGTGAACATCTTGGCCGACTCGTCGTAGGCGACCGTCGCGTTCACCGGCGCCTTGGTATCGGCATTCACCGCGTCGATCGCGGAATGGAGCTCGTCGGAGACGCCGCTTTCGTCGAGCGTGGCGACGAGGGCTTCGGTCTCATCGTGCTCGGAGAACGCTTCGAGCGGCCACGCCCACGCGTTCGCAGCCTCGAACATCCCCGACACGATATGCTCGGCGTTGAAATCGACGCCCGCCTCGTTTGCCGACAGCGTGACGTCGAGGCCGTCCCCATGGATGCGCAGAGAATACGTCTCGACGCCCTGCTCAAGCGCCGAGGTGATTTCACCCGGCGTCTTGAACGAGATGTCGGTGTCCCCCATTTTCGCATTGGGCCAGAAATGCCCCGAGAAGACCGCGACGCCGATAAGGTAGGCGACAAGGACTACGCCCGCAACCGAGCCGCAAACGATGGCCGCGATCTTGCCGGCGCGCTTGCCGTTTTTCCCGTCGTGCGAAGGAACGGGCTCCATCTCGACGGCGTAGGAACCGGCAGCACCCGCGCCTACCGGGCGGTAGGCGGAATATCCCCCAACGTTCCGACCGCCAGAAGAGGCAGGGCGAACGGGTTCCGTGCGACGGTGCGCACGTTCGACGCCGTGCGACTCGATTTCCGGAATATGAGGCATCTGCCGCGTTTCATCGGTGTGGGAAGAAGGGGGCGCGGCGTGCTTGCCGCGCTGCTGACTGCGTTGTCTGTCGGTGTTACTCATGTACGGCTTCAATCATCCGTTTCTGTCGCGTTTATAGCCGACTTATTGTACCAACATGAGCAGACGCGCGTTCCAACATTTGCGTATGTTGCACGAAACGACATAGCATCGGCGACGGCTCAACCATCGAGCCCCTTCCTCCCTCGCCCTATGCCGAGCTACAGCCGCACTTGACGGGAAGATTCCGCCCCCCTACAATGAAGGTTCCGCAAGAGCCAAGCTCTTGAGCACATTGACAAGGTGGAACGCATGCGTTTCCCCAGACGGCGCCGCCACACGCGGCCTTCTTCCGGGGGCGACTGGTTTCGACATGGTATGTTTGATCCGAAGAGCAGGTCGTGGTCTCCTCGCCACGTAAAACAGGGGTACCGTCAAGTTAATTGGCAAGAAGAACTATCAGAGCGCTCCTGCGCTCGCCATGGCTGCCTAAACAGCACCTGGCACGTCAACCCCGGGTTGTCCCCGACTCGGGCGCGACGTCATTTTAGGGGACTGCGCCTGGGGCACGTAATCGGTATGGCCCCGGTTAAGACCGAACCGATCCGGGCCGTCAACGTTTGTCCGTGGACTGCGGCGGCCTTGAATTCGACCACGGAATAAGCTTGTAGAGCCTCGGGGAGAATATAGTATGGACCGGAGTTCGATTCTCCGCGCCTCCACCACACGTTATCGGCCCGGCAGCGAACGCTGTCGGGCTTTTTCTTTCGATAGACCCGAACGCGCGCTTTCGGAACTTCGAATAAGGCGCAATCTTGTTTTGCCGCAGCCGAGACGATATCCTGTGTAGGCTACAAATCCCTAGCTAACAACTCGTATTATGCAAGAATAGAAGGAACCGCTTCCATGGATTTCGAAACGCTCTGCGTCCACCCGTCCCAACGATTCGACGAACCGACCGGCGCCGTCGTCAATCCCATCTACCTCACCTCGACCTTCGCCCACCCGGGCGTCGGGCAATCGACCGGCTACGATTATTCCCGCCTGCAAAACCCCACGCGCGAAGCCCTCGAAGGCACGGTCTGCGCGCTTGAGGGCGGCGACGACTGCATCGCGTTCGCATCGGGCATGACGGCGATTTCCTGCGTATTCGAGCTTTTGCGCCCCGGCTCGCGCATCGTGAGCTCGTGGGATCTTTACGGGGGCACCATCAGGCTTTTCGACGGAGTCACGCGCAAAAACGGCATCACCGTCGACTCGGTCGACACTTCCGATCTCGCCGCCGTCGAAGCGGCACTCGGAAAAGGCGCCGACATGCTTTTCGTGGAAACGCCCACGAACCCCACCATGGTCGTCTCCGACATCGCCGCGCTTGCCGAGCTCGCACATGATGCCGGGGCGCTCCTCGTTGTCGACAACACGTTCCTCACGCCCTATTTCCAGCGCCCGCTCGCCCTCGGAGCCGATCTTGTCGTGCACAGCGGAACGAAGTATCTGTGCGGACATAACGACGTTATCTGCGGTTTCGTTGTCTCTGGCAAGCCCGAAACCTCCGAACGGCTTCGCTATCTCATCAAAACCATCGGCTCGGGCCTCTCTCCACTCGACTCGTGGCTCGTCACCCGCGGAATCAAGACCCTGCCCCTGCGCATGGAACGCCACCAGCAAAACGCGCTTAAGATCGCGCATTGGCTCACCGAGTGCGGAAACGTCACGTCGGTGAGCTACCCCGGGCTCGAAAGCCACCCCACGCACGACCTCTGCCTGCGCCAGGGAACGGGATTCGGCGGCATGATAACCTTTCATGTGGCTAACGAGGACATCGCGAGCCGCGCGCTCGAACGGGTCCGCGTCATCCGCTTCGCGGAAAGCCTCGGCGGGACCGAGACGCTCATCACCTATCCGCTCACGCAAACGCACGCCGACGTCGACCCGGCGGAGCTTTCCGCAAAAGGCATCGACGGCACGATGCTTCGCCTGTCGGTCGGGCTCGAGTCGCCGCGCGACCTCATCGACGACCTCGAGCGCGCGCTCGCCTAACGAAAGAAGGAGAGAACCATGGCCTACGATTTCGACACCGTCATCGATCGACACCATACCGGTTGCCTCAAATACGACGCCGCCGCAGCACGCGGACATCGCGAGGACGACCTCTCACTCTGGGTGGCCGACATGGATTTCCGTATGCCGCCCGAGGTGCTCGACGCGCTCCACGCGCGCATCGACGAGGGCATCTTCGGGTACAGCATGGCGAAACCGTCCTATTACGAGGCGGTGCAAAACTGGTTTGCGCACCACCACGGCTTCACCCCGAAGCGCAGCTGGTTCGTCACCACCCCGGGCGTGGTGTTCGCCCTCTCGGCGGCGGTACGCGCCTTCACGCACGAAGGCGACGGCGTCCTCATCCAGCCGCCCGTGTACTACCCGTTCAAGAACATCATCGAGAACAACGGCAGGGTCGTGATCGAGGCACCGCTTTCGTGCGCCTACGACGACAAGGAAGAGCTTCGCTACCGCATCGACTTCGACGCGTTCGAGCACGTCGTGAAAGCGCGCGAGCCCAAGCTCTTCATCCTCTGCAACCCCGCGAACCCCGTCGGGCGCGCCTGGACGAAAGAGGAGCTCTCGCGTATCGCCGCGATCTGCCTCGAAAACGACGTGCTCATCGTGTCCGACGAGATCCATGCCGACTTCGCGCAAGAGGGACACGCCCACGCCTCGCTCGCACTGCTCGGCGACGATGTTCTGGCCCGTTCGATCATCTGCACGTCCCCGAGCAAGACGTTCAACATCGCAGGACTGCAGATTTCGAACATCTTCATCGCCAACGCGCAATTGAAAACGTCGTTCAAGCAGGCCATCGCCCAAACAGGGTACGATGAACCGAGCGCGATCGGCCTTGCAGCCGTCGAGGCATGTTACAACTTCGGGGCGCCCTGGCTCGTCGAGCTCAAGCGCTACCTTGCGGGCAATTACGAAACGCTGCGAGGCATCTTCGAATCCGAAGCGCCGGCTCTCAAAGTCGCCCCGCTCGAAAGCACGTACCTTCCCTGGGTCGATTGCCGCGCTCTCGGTCTCGACAGCGCCGGACTTGTCGACCTTGTCGAGAAGAAGGCGCGACTCTGGCTCGATATGGGAACCATTTTCGGGACAGGCGGAGAAGGGTTCGTGCGGTTCAACATCGCCTGCCCCCGATCCATCGTCATCGAAGCGGCGACGCGGCTCGCCCACGCGGCAAGCGCGAAGTAACGCCGAGCGAACACGCTCTCAAACGCGAAAACGGCTGGTGGGGACGCATCTCTACCAGCCGTTTTCGCTATCGCCGTCAGTGCGACGTATTCCCTACTTCTTCTTTTTCCCAGGAAGGATATCGGAAAAGTCGAGAGCATCCTGGATGTCGGTGAGCGCCTCTTTGAGCTCGCTCGCAATCGCGATGCCGTCGCGGTAGATGTCGTTCATATCGCTCGTGGCCTCGGCAACGCCTTCGCGCGTGATCCCCAAATCGTAGGGGTTGTCCTCTTCGGGCTCCTCATCGTCGGCGTCGTCGGTGTAGTAGTACTCCACCTCGTTGCCGTCCTCGTCGAGCATGATGAAGCCGATCTCGTTATCATCCTCGTCGACGATGTACGCCTCGATGTCGTCCTCGTCGAACTCGATCTCGACTTCTTCGTACTTTTCGCCATCTTCCGGCCCTTCACCGTCTCCATCGGATTCGGGCGCCTCGTCGTCGGCGACGTTCTCCTCCTCGCATACGGGCGTTTCATCCTCGGTCCCTGCCGGGATATCGTCAGCGCAATCAGCGCCATCGTCTTCCCGCACCTCTTGCGCGTCCTCGTCGAACAGCTCTTCTTCTGCCATAAGGGTCGTCCTTCCACTCAAAAGGCTTTAGCGCGAACGCGATTTCAACGCTCGATCGATCTCGCGTTTGGTGTCGCGCTCCTTCATGCTCGCGCGTTTGTCGTAGAGCTTCTTGCCTCGACAAACCGCGAGTTCGACTTTTACCAAACCGTTTTCCTTGAAATACATTTTCAGGGGAACGAGCGCCATGCCCTTCTCGCGCGTCTTTTCCTGCAGGTAGCGAATCTGCTTCTTGTGAAGCAGCAGCTTGCGTTTGCGATCGGGGTCGGGGTTGTAGATAGTGCCATGCGAAAACGGGGTGATGTGCACGTTATGCATCCAAACTTCCCCGTTGCGCACCAAGGCGAAGCAGTCGGTGAGTTGGCAGTTGTTCTCGCGAAGCGAACGCACCTCGGTGCCGGAGAGCTCCACGCCGGCCTCGAACGTCTCAACGACCTCGTATTCGTGGAATGCGCGGCGATTCTTCGCGATCGTCTTCTCTTCTCGTTTCATGGGAACCAAACCTAACACTCGTGTCGACGGGCCACCGCGGCTTTTCCGCCTGAAACCTTATGCGCACCGCATGCGCGCAATCGCGCTACGCGCGCACCTTGACGACGACCTTTTTCACATGCACGGGCTCGCCCGCCGCCTGACAACCGGGCTTGTGCGCGTCTTCGGGAGGCAAAACGGCAATCTCGCCCGCATGGAGCACGACGGAAGTCACGACCTCGGGCGTCTCGTACAGCGCGAAGTCGTCCGCTTCATCGTACTCGGTCGCAGCATCGAGCCCCTCAAGTGACGCAACCTCGACGCGCTCGCAGCCGGAGGCGACGCACTGAACATCGTAGTAGCGCTTATGCGCCTCGAGCTTTTTCTCGGAAGAAGGAACCGTATCGTATTCCATGACATTCGCGTACACGTCGTCGCCGTCGATGTCATGGCGCCCGCACGAAAGCTCCGCAAGGTCGCTGTCTCGCAAGAAGGCGTACGCTTTCTTCATGCGCTCCGATAGATAGTCGTTGGATTCTGCGAATTCGATCTTCGATACGAGCATGACCGTTTCTTCTTCCCTTCGAAATCTCATCAGTAAACGACCCATTATTGTAGCAAAGCGTCGATCGACCTCGAGCGAAGCGCATTAAATCGACGAATCGGGGCACTCAACAAAACGCGAGCTCCTTGTGAAACGGCGCGCAGCAACTATACTGAATCGAGAAGCTTTTCCTGCATGCCCGTTAGGAACACGCGAAAGGATCGCCATGAACGCCAAAACATCATCCCCCGCCACCTGCCTTCCCAAAACCAACGACGAACGCGAATCGCCATGGAGGCTCTACGACCACCTGATCGGACAGATTCCCGACGACGTGTACGTCCGCGACTACTGCCTCGGCGTCCATTGGTCCTACGTCGAGGCAGACTGCGGCTGCGGCGTGGCATTCACGACGCGCAACGGCGCGAAGCGCACCTGCAAAAACGACTTGCGCGGAAAACCCCTGCGCGAGATCGCCGAGCTCGCGAAGTCGTGGTGCTTCGAAGAGGCGACCCTCGGCATCGCCGCCTTAAACGCCTGGTACGCACGCAAGGAGCTGCTCGACCCGCTCGGGGCGACCTACGACACCGCAGACGATACGGAAGTCGGCAAGCGCGGCGGCTCGTCGCAGAAAGACGCCTTCGAGATGTACCGTCCCCGTATCGAACGCGCTGACGGCGACGCCCATGTCGTCGTGGTCGGGCATTTCCCCCATGTCGAGAACATCGCCGAATACGCAAAGCTCACCGTGCTCGAGCGTTCCTGCCGCGACGAATGGGACACGCCCGACCCCGCCTGCGAATACGTCATACCCCAGGCCGACTACGCCTTCATCACCGGCGTCACGCTCATCAACAAAACCGCCCCGCGCCTGCTCGATTTGGCGAGGAACGCCGCGGTATGCATGGTCGGGCCAAGCGTCGTCATGACGCCGTATCTGTTCGAGTGGGGCGTCGAGACGCTTGCCGGAAGCGTCGTCGCCGACGCGGAGGCCGCGAAGTTCGCCTGCAAGAACGGCGGAGGCAAGATCTTCGGCACCGCTCTTCAGATGACCATGGTCTCGTCTCTCAAGGAGTAAGCACCTTAAGCGTCAGGGAGCAGATCAAACGTTGTCGTCAACGTCCATGAGCATCAGCTGGGTGGAATCCCTCATGCGCTTTGCCGCCGTGCGCGACAGCTTCCCGTCTTCGTAGAACGACTGGATCTGCTCCAACTCGAGCATGAGCCCGAGCCTCTTCACGTCCTCGGCTTTATCGCTTGCGCGCATGATCGCAGTGGCGGACGGCGTCTCGGTGCCCGCCGACAACATGGCGACGCTGCGCTGGTACTCCACGAGAAGAGAGCTCACGCGCTCAGTCGGGATATCGCAATCAGGGTTCGAGAGCATCTCGTCGAGCTTCGCGACGACATGCTCGCCCGCCATCATCTGGATTTTGCGCATCTCCGCCATCTCATCGGCCGCGGTGATGCCCGAAGACGACATCTCCGAAACGCGGCGGATCGTCGCGTTCTTCGCGCGACGCAGGAACGTGCGCAGCATGAGATAGAGATTCTGGATGGACCACCTGCCGGAACTATGCTTGCGCAGCTCCTCGATGCTCTTCAAGCGTTTGAGGTACTTCAGCGCTTGCTCGCTGTCGACGTCGTCATGCTGGGCGAGCTTCTTCACGAACTCCCGCTCCCACGTGATGGCACGAAGGCGTAGCTCCTTTGCGTATTCGTCGTCGTCCTCGTCGAACCCGTGCGCTTCCTTGATACGGTCGATGCGGTCGTTATACGAACGCACGACGGTGCGCGTCGCCCGACGCGTCTCGTCAGTTTGCCGCGCCGTGAGTTCCTCGACGACGTTGCGAAGTATCTCCACCTTCAACTCCGCCTCGCGCTCACGCGCCGCCTGAACGCTTTCCTTCTCGCGCTTCGGCGCGATAAGGGGCACCACGAACGTCGCCACGAGCAACGTGCACACGATGACGCCGCACGCAAGGAAAATGATGAGGTCGCGCTGCGGGAAGCGTGCGCCGTCGATGTAATACGGGATGGTGAACAGAATCGAGAGCGTGATCGTGCCCTTCGCCCCGCAGAGCGTGGTGATGAGGCTCTTTCGAGCATCGAGCGGATACTTCGTTCCATGCTTTTTGCCACGCCGGCGCAGGTAAAGGCAGTCACTCGCAAACACCCAGATGAAACGCACAAGATACAGAAGGAGCGTCAGGCCGACGATGTAGCCGATAAGCGTCACGTTCCCGATGGTCACATCGTCCCACGTATGGACCATCGCCTGGGGAAGCTGCGTACCCAAAAGCACGAAGACGAAGCCGTTCAGCGCAAACGTGAGCACGCGCCATACGCTCGACGAGACGATGTTCATCCTCGAGATGGACGGGCCGATAGCGCGAGGCGAGATGACGTTGATGAGTCCCGCCGTGACCACCGAGATGATGCCGCTCACATGCACGGCGCCGGCGATCGAGTACACAAGCAACGGGGTCAGCACTTCGAACAGCACATGGAACGTCGTGTTCTCGACACCGAGCGAACGTGCCTTGTTCACGATGAGTTTGCCCAGGTAGGCGAGCACCGCGCCGACCGCGATACCGCCGAAGAACTCGATCAGGAAATTCTGCGTCGCGCTGAGAAGGGAAAACGACCCTGTCACCGCCGCGGCAATCGCGAACTGGAACGACACGATGCCGCTTGCATCGTTCAAGAGCAGCTCGCCCTTCAGGATGCTTCCTTGTCGCTCGGGGATATCGACCTGCTTGGCAAGCGACGTCACGGCGACAGCGTCAGTCGGGCCAAGCGCCGCACCGAGGGCGAACGCCGCAGCAAGCCCGATCGAGGGAATGACAGCGTGGACCGCAAACCCGATGACGAGCGTCGTCGCCACAACAAGCCCGATCGCAAGCGAGAGCACCGGACGCTTATGATGCCAAAGCGCCGTCTTGTCAGCCGATTTCGCTTCGTCGTAAAGAAGCGGAGCGATGAAGAGAACAAGGAAAAGCTCCGGGTCGAGCGTCACCTTGATCTGCGAGGATGCGAACACGGCGATAAGAAGCCCCAACCCGATCTGGACAAGCGGCAGCGACACTTTCGGCACGATCTGATCGATAACCGAAGAGACGAGGACGGCCGCGAGCAGCAGCATGGCAAGGGTAAGGGCTTGCACCGATAGACTCTCCTTCCAAGGCGCCCGAAATCGGGCATCGTTGGTTCAAGTGCTTTCATTGTACCCGAACCGTTCTTCCCCGCTTTCGCTCAATCTCGAATCGAATGGCTCAAACATAAGAGGTGCGAAAGAAAAATGCCCCGCGCACGCACGGGGCATTCGAAGGCAAGGGCAAAAGCGCTCCCTACATCCTTTCAGGCGCGCTCACGCCGAGAAGCGAAAGCGTCAAAGCCAAGACGATGCGCGATGCGTCGCACAGCGCCAAGCGAGCTCGGCGAACGGACTCGTCGTCATCAAGCACGTGGCAATTGGTATAGAACTGATGGAAAAGCGCCGCCAGATCCTGCGCGTAATGGGTCAATCGGAACGGCGCGCGATCCGCTGCGGCCTGAGCGATCATGTCGGCAAAGTCGCCCATCTTCCGCATAAGCGCGAGCTCAGACTCCGCGCCCAACGGGGAAAGATCGACGTTTTCGCCCACAACGCGCTTCGAAAGCTCGTCGAACGTCAAACCCCCAGCCTCATGGGCCTGTCGATCGGAATCGGTTGCAGCCTTGCGGATAATCGAGCAGATTCGCGCATGCGCGTATTGGACATAATAAACGGGATTCGTCGCATCTTTCTTCTTCGCAACCTCGATATCGAAGTCAATGGGTTGGTCGGATGAGCGGGAAAGCATGAGATAGCGGGTAGCGTCGACACCGACCTCGTCGATAAGCTCTTCGAACGTGACCATCTCGCCCGTGCGCTTCGACATGCGAACAGCATGCCCGTCGCGGAACAGGTTGACGAGTTGCCCAAGCACAACCTCGAGTGCACCCTCATAGCCCCACGCTGCAAGCATGGCCTGACAGCGCTTCACGTATCCATGGTGGTCGGCGCCCCAGATGTCGATCAGATGAGAGAAGCCGCGCTGGATTTTGTTGTAGTGGTATGCGAC
>CAKUIV010000014.1 GCA_934661105.1 uncultured Ellagibacter sp.
GCGGTGCTCGTGAACACGTCGCTTGTCGCCGATTCCGATGCGGGCGCTTTCTCAGCGCGTTACAAATCAGTGAAAAGCGCGGCTCTTTCGGCTTCGGGGCCGTCGTCGAGCCTTTTCTCGTCGCTTGTCGACAAAGTCGAGAGTGGAGCTTTGGAAGCTTTATCGGGGAAGGACGGGGTGATCGAAATCGTGGAAATCGAATTTCCTGTTGGCGGGGTTCGCATTCCTCTTTCGATAACGCTTCCCGATTGCATCGGCAAAGCTTCGGCGGGAGCGATCGAGGAGATAGCAGATGCCGTGCGCTCGGCGGTGTCGAGTGCTACGGGGCTTAAGGAGTGGAGATGACGATGGGAAGGATGCGACGCGCGTTTTCGTCTGAAAGCGGTCAGATGATGGTCGAACTTGCCGTAATGATGCCTGTGCTCATCATTGTTGCCGTGATGGCGGTGAACATCGTCACGTTCTTCTCGGAGTGCGCGGCGTTCGACCGAATCGCATGCAATGCGATTCGCATCCAGGCGGCATCTCCCTCCTATGGGCAGGATGCGGCGAAGAGCGCTTCGCTTGTGGAACAGACGATTGATGACGCGATGCGGCTTTCGGAAAAGGAATACCTTGACCTGGCTGTTTCGGTCTCGGGGCGAGCTGACGGAAAAAACTCCTTTCGGGCGACGCTTCTGTTCGCGCCGACATTGTTCGGCATGGGATTGAAATCGTCGATTTTCGGGGTGCCCCTTCCGAGGATCGAACATGCGACCGAGCTCGTTGTCGAGCCTTATCGCCCGGGGATGGTGCTCTGATGGTGGGGCAAAGGACGCGTGCGATGCGCGCAACGGCGGGAATCGTCCTTGCGATCTTGGCCATCGCCGTATCGGGAGCGGTATTCGAATGGGCGATAGGCGCGAATACCGCGAGCAAGGCATTATGCCTATCCGATGCGGGGGAAGAATCGAGGTGGTTCGATGCTTTTTCGAGGTCCGACGCGACCGATGCGCAGCTTGCGGGTGATTCGTCGGGCGTCTCGCTTGCGGGCGAAGCAACCGGTCTCGAGGCGGTGCCGCCGTGGTTTGCGCAAGAGCTTTTCTCCCTTGATGGGATGAGGGATATCCGAGTGTCTGGCGCAGGGGACGTCATCGGTTTCGTCGCCTCCCTCGACGGGGAAGACCTATTGGCTCGTTTTCGGACGGTGCTTCAGCGAGGCGGATGGATGGAATCGGGGACGGGAATCGACGGATGCTCTGTTTTTGCGAAAGAGGAAGGGGTATGCCGATGGGCGATGGTTTCGTGCGTTCCAGTGGGAAGCGCGACGAGCGTGGTGGTCAGATGCGTCGTCGACCGAACGTAATCGGGGGTTCCGGGGTGGCGCAGGCGCGCTTGCGCATTGCTACGAGTTGGATGAAACGGATGCGCGGGCTGCTGTTCTCGCCTATGCACTCGGAAGTGCTTTTGCTTGCGCCGTGCAGTGATGTCCATACCGTCGGCATGCGCTACGACCTGGATATCGCGTTTGTCGATGCTGACGGTACGGTCGTCGAGGTCTATCGCGACGTTGGCCCTATGAAGAGGATTCGATGTCGAGACGCTGTTGCGACGATTGAGCGTTTTTCCGAACAGGGACCGTGGTTCGGCCGTGGGGACAGGATTGGGATCGGCGTTATGCCGGAGAGACGGAACTTTGGAGGAAGGAAGGCTTAGCGATGAAAACGTGTCCGATATGCAATGCGAAGACGTTTGATGACATGGATGTCTGTTACGGATGCCTTTACCGATTCGGCGAAAAACGGCCCTCGTCGAATCCTGACGGTGTAGGGTCGGCTCCGGGTGGTGATGTCGAAGCGAGATCGAAACGCGCTTCAGCTATGGAACGGGAGAACGATTGCCTCGTTCAAGAGGCGAAAGGGGCGAAATGCGAAGTGCAGAATAAGGAACGTGCGGAAACGGACTTTAACGATGAGAGGGTTTTCGTCATCAATGTGCCGCTTCCCCAGGAGGTGAAGGGCGTGAGAGTCGCCGTTGATTTCGATATCTTACGCGACTCCCACGTGCGAATCGACAAAGGGGAGGGTTTAGCCGATTAGACGCTTGTATTCCTCTTCGGCAGCAGCTTGAACGCGGTTGGCGATTTCCAGATACGAGTCGAGAAGGACGTCGCCCTCTTCGGTGAGGCTGCTGCCGTGGGCTCCGTCTCGGTTGAGCAGTTGGATGCCGAGAGCCGATTCCGTTTCCTTGATGATGCGCCATGCTTTGCTGTATGCCATGCCGATGCTCTTAGCGGCGGCATTCAGCGAACCCTTTTCGCGCACGCCAAGGCACAGGTCGGCAATGCCCCGGCCGAAGAGAGAGCCGCTTTCAGAGTCGGGGTTCTTGATGGAAAGCCTGATGGTTGGTGTGAGCTTGGTCAATTGACTCATTGTTTCCCCTTTGCTGTCTTGCTGCGCATCATTGTCTCACGTTTATCGATCGGTTTTGCTGAGAAAGATTTCGGCAGCTTCTTCGATGTCGGCGGTTCGGTTGTCGATAACGCCTTCAAAGCGCACGGTTGCGTCGTCGAGCACGGCGAGGTTGCGGGGGACGTTGTGTTTGCCCGTTTCGCTTGCCACGAGCTCGTTGAGCTCGCATCCTGAAAGCGCGGCGACGTCGGTGGGGAGCGCTTCTTTCGAAGTCATGCCGTGAAGCGCGCGGTACACATTGTTGCCGAATTTCGCCCAATGGGCGGTGCTTGCGATAAGAACGGGGTTCTCGCCGCGAAGGTTCTCGGCGACTTTGTATGCGACAGCGGTATGCGGGTCGATGAGGTAGTCGTGTTTATCGAGCACCTCTTTAATGGTGCGCAGACAGGTTTCGTTATCGACCGAGTCGGCAGAGAACTCGGCGCGCACCGCCGCGAACGTCTCGGCATCGACCTTGAAGGCCTTTTTGCTGCGCAGGTCGTCCATCCATGTGCGGATGGACTGCGCATTGCGCCCGGAAAGCTCGAAGAGCAAGCGCTCGAGATTCGACGAAACGAGGATGTCCATGGAGGGCGAAGGCGTGAGCTTGAACGCGCGATCGGCGATGTCGTACGTGCCGGTGTTGATGAAATCGGTGAGGACGCGGTTCTCGTTGCTCGCGCAGAAGAGCATGTCGATTGGGCATCCCATGCGTTTAGCGTACCAAGCTGCGAGGATGTTGCCGAAGTTGCCCGTGGGAACGCATACGTCGATCGGGTCGCCCGCCTTCACCTTACCGGCTTCGACGAGCTTTGCGTAGCTGGAAAGGTAGTACACGATCTGGGGCATGAGGCGCCCCCAGTTGATGGAATTCGCGCTCGAAAGCGTGACGTTGTGCTCGGCAAGCAGTTTCGCGGCGAACGTCTCGTCGGAGAAGGCGTTCTTCACGCCCGTTTGGCAGTCGTCGAAGTTGCCGCGAACGCCCCAGACCTGCACGTTTTCGCCTTCTTGGGTGATCATCTGCTTGCGCTGGATGTCGCTTGTGCCGCCGTCAGGGTACAGCACGCCGATTCGAACGTGATCGGCGTCTTTGAACCCTTCGAGCGCCGCTTTGCCGGTGTCGCCCGAAGTGGCGACGAGGATAAGGAAATCGTGGTCGAGCTTTCCTTCCGCAGCGAGTTTTTCGGCGCTTGCGGAGAAGAAGCGCGGTAGGCATTGGAGCGCCATGTCCTTGAACGCGCTTGTGGGTCCGTGCCATAGCTCGAGCACGTGGGTTTTGTCGTCGAGCGAGGTGATGGGGCAGATATCGTCGTCGTCGAATTGCTTCCCGTAGGCGCTTTCCATCAGGCTCTCGATGCGCTCGCTCGGCAAATCGACGCCGAATGCGCGATACACGAAAGCGGCGCGTTTCGCGTACGGAAGCTTGGCGAGGCCGCAGATGTCGTCGAGCGAAAGGGTGGGCAACTTGACCGGGACGTAGAGTCCTCCGCCATGCGCGAGGCCGTTGATGACCGCCTGAGTGAAAGGCACGGGATCGCCGCAGAGTCCTCGCGTGTCGGAGTATTCGTTGCTCGTGAGGACCGTTGTGGCCCCAATGTTGTCAGCCATGTTGCAACCCTTCTTTCCGGATATTTCGCAATCACTATACTACCTGCGAAAATGATGCGCGGACAATTATCTTCTATTCCATGCAATGCGCAGTGGAGCGGTAAGCTTCGATGTGAATAAGGCGTGAACGGCGATGTTCTTTACTGGTTCTGCCGGTGCGATCGGGGCCAAGGCGGCGGGTCCGTTTCGCATCGTTGGCGCGATTTCGATCTACGATCAAGAATTAACCGTGGTGAATTTGTGAAAAATTAGCTTAAGGGAACAAAAAAGTTTGCAACGGCTTTCATCTGAACGGCTTTTCCCGTAAGATGAAATGTTGTTAACCACGGTTATCAAAAGATGAGGTGGAAAATGCAAGACGCAATGGCAGTCGATGCGGGAACGGCTTCCCGAACGACGGGCGCGGCTCCCCGAATGAGCCAGATGCCGCTTTCCTTCCTGAAAACGGGCGAAGTGGCCACGGTCGCGAAAATTCGCGAGAAGGGCGATGTGCTTCACCATCTGGAAAACCTCGGTTTCGTTGACGGCGCTCAGGTGAAGGTGGTCTCCGAGCAAGGTGGGAACTTCATCGTCGAGATCAAGGGCGCGCAGGTTGCCCTGAACAAGCAGGTTGCTTCCCGAATCGTTACCCGATAAGCTGAAAACATATTTGACCTGCCAAAACGGCAGCTTTAACAAAAGGAATCACTCCCTTTTACGGGTGGTTTGCGCTCAAATCGACATAAGACTTGAGCGCGTGATAGGACGAAAACGGACAAATTAGGAGAAAGGAAGGGAACATGGCTGAAGCAGGCGCGAACAAGACGCTGCGCGATGTTGCCGTGGGCGAGACGGCCACGGTGCGCCGCCTTACCGGCGAAGGCGCTCTTAAACGCCACATCATGGACATGGGCATCACGAAGGGCGTGGAAGTTTACGTTCGCAAGGTAGCCCCCCTCGGCGACCCCATCGAGGTTACCGTGCGCGGCTACGAGCTTTCGCTGCGCAAGAGCGAAGCGGAAAGCGTGCTCGTTCTCTAGCGCGGAACTGGGCTGATGGCCCTTTTTCTTTGCGTAGCGGTTAGCAATCGCTAACTTATCGAAGCGACCGCACCGCCCTCGTGGCGCCGTCGTTTCGGCGAAGCAGCAAAGTGAATGGTTAAGGATTTGGAAAGGCAGATCATGGGAATTCGCATTGCTCTTGCCGGCAACCCGAACTGCGGCAAGACAACCATGTTCAACGACCTCACCGGCGCCAACCAATACGTTGGCAACTGGCCCGGCGTGACCGTTGAAAAGAAGGAAGGCAAGTACACCAAGGACAAGGACATCACCGTTACCGACCTCCCTGGCATCTACTCGCTTTCCCCTTATTCACCCGAAGAAATCGTCGCGCGCGACTACCTGCTCGACGGCGACCCGGACGTCGTCGTCAACCTGATCGACGCGACGAACCTGGAGCGCAACCTCTATCTCACCACGCAGATCATCGATACCGGCATTCCGGTCGTCATTGCGCTCAACATGATGGACCTCGTCGAGAAGAACGGCGACAAGATCGACGTCGACAAGCTCTCCAAGGAGCTCGGCTGCCCGATCGTTCCCACCTCGGCGCTCAAGGGTCGCGGCATGGACGAGCTCATGAAGACCGCGATCGACCTTGCGAAGAAGGGCGTGCCCGCCGCTCCGACGGCGCGCTTCGCCGACGAGATCGAAACCGCGCTTGCCAAGGTCATCGACGTGCTCGGCTCCCGCGTGACGCCCGAAACGGCGCGTTGGTACGCGATCAAGGTGTTCGAGAACGAGGATCGCACGATCGAGCAGCTGAAGCTTTCGGCTGCCGACCTCAAATCCGTTGAGGCGATTCGTACCGCCGTCGAGGATTCGCTCGATGACGACGCCGAGTCCATCATCACGTCTGCCCGCTACGACGAGATCTCCGACATCGTCGACGGCACGGTGAAGAAGTCGACCAAGGGCATGACCACCACGCAGAAGATCGACCGCGTGGTCACCAACCGCATCCTCGGCCTGCCGATCTTCATCGTCATCATGTTCTTCGTGTACTGGCTCGCTGTCTCCGTCGGCGGCGGCGTCGTGACCGACTGGGCCAACGACGGCATCTCCGGCGATGGTTGGCTCTATACCGGCACCGAAGCCTTCGATGAGGCGACTGCCGAATACGAAGACGCTCAATCCCAGATCACGGCCTATGTCGAGAACATTCTCGGCGAAGACGAAACGTCGGGCCTTCCCTCCGACGAGTCCCAAGAAGTGCTTGATGCCCTGGCCGTCGCGGAGCCCGAAGAGCCCGAAGACGCCTCCGACGCTGACGCGATGGCGGAATACAAAGACGCCGTTGCCGAGTACGAGGATGCTCAGGCCACGGTAGCCGCGTTCGACGAAGAGGCCCAGGCCAAGCACGCTGTCGCCACGATGGAAGTCGAAGGCGACGACGGAGCGGTCGAGGAGCAGGAAATCACCTTCGCCGACTACCAGGCAGCGCTTGAGGTCGAAGAGCCTGATGCGTCCGACGGCACGTGGGGTCTTTGGATCCCGGGTCTCGGCGCAATCATCGGCGATGCTCTCGAAGCCGCCGACGTCGCCCCGTGGCTGCAGTCCCTCGTCAACGACGGTATCGTCGCCGGCGTCGGCGCGGTCATCGGCTTCATCCCGCAGATGATCATCCTCTTCCTGCTGCTCGGCTTCCTGGAGCTGTGCGGCTACATGTCGCGCGTTGCGTTCATCATGGACCGCATCTTCCGCAAGTTCGGCCTGTCCGGTAAGTCCTTCATCCCGATGCTCATCGCTTCCGGTTGCGGCGTGCCCGCCGTCATGGCGACGAAGACCATCGAGAACGAGAAGGATCGCCGCATGACGATCATGACCACCACCATGATCCCCTGCGGTGCGAAGATGCCGATCATCGCACTCGTGTTCGGTGCCATTGCCTCGGGCAACTCCGACGCGACCTGGTACGTCGCCCCGATGTTCTACTTCATGGGCGTCATCGCCATCATCATCTCCGGAATCATGCTGAAGAAGACCAAGCTCTTCGCCGGCGAGACTACGCCGTTCATCATGGAACTTCCGCAGTACCATATGCCGGGCGTGAAGAACATCCTGCTTTCGATGTGGGAGCGTGTTAAGGGCTACATCATCAAAGCCGGTACCATCATCTTCCTGTCCACGATCGTCATTTGGTTCCTCATGAACTTCGGCGATGCGGGCTCTGGCTTCGGTCTGCTCGATTCCGAGGATCCCGATTACATGGAGTACAGCCTCATGGCTGGTCTTGGCAACCTGCTTGCCTGGATCTTCGCTCCGCTCGGCTTCGCCAACTGGCAGGCCACCGCGACCGCCGTCACCGGCCTCGTCGCGAAGGAGAACGTCGTCGCTACCGTGGGCATCATCACCCAGCTCGCCGACTTCGGCGAGGCCGACCCGCAGCTGTGGTACGGCTTCGCTCAGATGCTCGGCGGGTCGACCGCTGCGATCGTCGCCTTCTGTGCGTTCAACTTGCTGTGCGCCCCGTGCTTTGCGGCTATCGGCACCATTCGCCAGCAGCAGCGCTCCGCTAAGTGGTTCTGGCTCACCATCGGCTATATGTGCGGCTTCGCCTGGTGCGTCGGCTGCATGCTCTACCAGTTCGTGGGCCTTGCCCTGGGCGAGGTGAGCTTCGGCATCTGGACCGTGGTCGCCATCGTGATCGCTGTCCTCATGCTGTTCCAGATCTTCCGTCCTATGCCGAAGTACGACGAGGAAAAGAAGTCTGCCGGCAAGCTTGAGGCCGAAGGCGAAGCGGCGTAAAGTAAAGGAAAGGCAACCCGGGGACCGCGTTCGTTGCGCGGTCCCGGTTGGCGCCGGGTTCGAGTGGCTTTCAGATCCGGCGTCTGCAAGGCGAAATGAAAGGAGGCGGGTTCGATGGGTTTGGTTTGGACGCCGTCAACGGTCGTGGTTCTTGCGGTTATCGCGGTGCTCGCCGTTCTTGCCGTGCATCGCATCGCGACGCGCGGATTGTGCGACTGCAACGACCATTGCGGCGATAGCTCGTCGGGCGGATGCTCGGGGTGCCATGGGTGCTCGGGCTGCAATGCCGCCGACTGCATGGTCGCCGATATGGACAAGGCGCTGAGATAGCGACCGCTTTTCCCGATGAAGGGCCGGATGCGAGAGCATCCGGCCCTTTTGCGTTTATGGGGGCGATAGCCTCGCATGGGGTAGGGGCGAGACGGGGCCGCGGCGCTCAGGCGCGCGAGCCCTCAGCCTTGGCGCGCTGTGCTTCCCGCATTTGCCCAGCAGCGGCAAATCGAATTGTGTAGAAAATGTAAACCAAAGCAAACTCGTTGACTGACCAGCAAGGTTAACCTAAGATAACAAATGTCAGCAGAACGGGTCGAGCGAATTAAACCCCCTCTCTCAAGCTCGAACAAACCTGAACGTAAGCGTTTCCTCTTTATCGCGCTGACCCGGTGGTGGAGGCTCCTCTCGTCTGGCCGTCCATCACATAAGCCCGCGGGAGCTCACCCCCCCCCTCGCTCCCGCGGGCCTCCTCTCCATCGATTCGAAAAGCGCCTCGGCGCTTTTCTCTTTTCAACGCTGGGCGTTGTTTCTTTCATGGGGAAACAACGAGAAGTTGCGCTACTATGGAGGATGACGCATATTCCATGTGCGTCTACAAAGGAGGAACACTCATGGAAAAGATCTCCACATCCCACGAGGACTACCTCGAAGCGATCGTCATGCTGGGGGGAACGACGGAAAACTCCGTCCGTTCGGTCGACATCGCGAACAAACTGGGGGTTTCGAAGGCCTCGGTTAATAAAGCGATGAACGCATTGAAGGAAAAGGGTTTCGCTGATCAGCCGTACTACGGCGACGTCACGTTGACCGACGATGGCTACAAATACGGTTCTTCGGTGCTCGAGCGCCATGAGCTTCTGCTTAAGTTCCTCACGAAGGCTTTGGGCATTCCCGAGGAGACAGCCGAAAAGGAAGCGTGCCTTATGGAGCACGCGATAAGCGACGAGTCTTTCGAGAAGTGGAATTCCTATATCAAAAAGCTTGATATCTAAAATGCGGCCGCAGTTTGCCAAACCGCGCGACTAAGCGCGTTTTCGCAGGCTGCGGCCTTATGTTTCCATCGGGTAACCGCGTTGTCGGCCGCTGCTTCGGACCGGCACGCGGCTTGGTCGATGTGGTATCCTTTGAAGCGCTTCTGGCATTACCCACACCTTATACGAACCACGATGCTTAAAGGGGCCTTTTCGTTGACTCAGCAAGCGAAGATTCTCTCGTTTGACGAGGCTCGACGTGCGCGCACGGCGCATGGCGAGCACCCGTCCCATTCCGTGCGCTCGGAAGAGCGCGGCTATGCCGTCCATTCCTCGCATAGCGAATCGCCTCGTAGCTCTTATTCCCATGCCGCGCATGGGACGCGAGCGGCGGCTTCCGGCCGGACGCGTGCGGTTTCATCCTCCTCGCGGGCGAGCGAGCGCAGGGGCGATTCCCGCCGACAGACCCGCTTGAACGACGAGGCCTATGCGGCGAGCCGTCTTGCCTACAGTGAGGAAGACGACCAAGCGGAAGAGGAGTCGACGCCTGGGAAGTCCCCGTCGCGTCTCGAGCGCTTCAAACGCAGCGTCTCGAAGAGCAAGGCCGATAGGGCGTTCAACCGCCAGTACGGTGGGGACGATCGCACGTCGGGGGCATCCGACTCGGGTCCGAGAGCTGCGGTTTACAAGGGGGAAATGGGGCAGGCCCACAGGCGCGCCTCGCGAATGCAGGACGAAAAAGCAACCTCGTCGCGCGGAGATGCAGGTCGAACCCCTGCGTCGCGCGTCCCTAAATTTATGAAGCGCCCTTGGTTCATCGCGACGGCGGGCGCTGCTGCATGCATTGTCTTGACTGCCGCCTTCTTATACCCCTCTGCGGCTCAGCTTTACCATTCGACACGCGAACGCGACCAGCTTCAGGCCGAGTATGCGGCGATCGAACAGCGCAATGAGGCGATTCAGTCAACGGTCGACTCGCTTTCGACCGATGCAGGCATAGAGGATCGCGCTCATCAGGAATACGGTTGGGTGTCGAAGGGTGAAAACGCCGTGACCGTGTACGGGCTCGACATCGACGACGACTCGACGTTCACCGCAAGCGTCGTCCCGGGAAGCGTTCCCGCGCCTGAGACATGGTATTCCAAGCTGTTCGGACCGATTTTCGGGGAGGAGTAGCCATGCTCGTCCCCGGTCGTTACGCGGCGCTCGACATCGGCACGGTCACGTGCCGCATGCTCGTTGCCGATGTTGATGAAGTGGGCGTGCATGAACTTGCCCGCGAGTACGCTATCACCAACCTCGGCGAAGGGGTTGACGCGACGGGCAGCCTTGCGCCTTCCGCAATGGAGCGCGTAGCTTCCGCGATCGATGGGTTCCTTGCTGTTCGAAATGGGCTTTCAGCCTCGACGAACCCTCTTAAGGGCACAATCGCCGTGGCGACGTCTGCCGCACGCGATGCGCGAAACTCTGCCGATTTCGTCGAGTTGCTGAAGTCTCACGGCGTCGATCTTTCGGTTATCCCGGGCGAGCGCGAAGCCGCCCTCTCGTTTTCAGGTGCCTCGCTTGATTTTCCCGGCGAGAACTTGTTGGTGGTCGACGTCGGCGGTGGGTCGACCGAAACCGTGTTCGGCGTTGGAGGGGAAGGACCCTTATGCGGGCATTCTTTCAACGTCGGGTGTCGTCGGGTAACCGAGAAATTCCTCGAGTCGGATCCGCCGGCCGCAGACGAGATCGAACGGGCACGCCGGTGGGTCGACGATGCTTTCTCGCGCTGGTTCGCTGAGCAGGTCGAACGTGTGGCCTCGATCGATCGAGTCGTTGCAGTCGCGGGAACGGCGACGACGGTGGTGAGCATCCGCGAGGAAATGGAGCGCTACGACTCGAAGCGCGTCCATGGCGCGCGTGTTTCCCGGGACGATCTTGCGAGGATTTATGACATGCTCAAGGCGCTGCCGCTTCGCGAGCGCGAGCGGGTCGTCGGGCTCGACCCGAAGCGCGCGCCGGTGATGGTTGCGGGCCTTCTGATCCTCCAATCCGTTCTGGATGCAGTGCATGCCGACGCGTTCACGGTAAGCGAAACGGATATTCTCCATGGTATTGTGCTCGCCGCTGCCCGTGAGGGCTTTGGACAACACGGCTTGTGATAGGATTTGCACTGGCCGAAACGCGGGGGCGTGGCGGAATTGGCAGACGCAGCGGACTTAAAATCCGCCATCTTCGGATATGTGGGTTCGAGTCCCACCGCCCCTACCAGGTCGGAATGAAATATGACAGTGGTAAACCGTGCGTAGGAGAAGCGGGACTCGAACCGATGAGGTGGAATTCCGTCAAGAAAATGTGCCAGTGGCACGTTTTTAGGAATTCGCCTGACCGAGCTTGCGAGGGAAGGTTGCGCGGCCGCGTAGCGAGCGCGCGAGTCCCACCGCCCCTACCAGGTCGGAATGAAATAGAACAAAGACAGGCGATCAAACAACCCTCATGGAAACCATCAACGACATCATTGCTTCGATCGACAAGCCGCCCGCGACGTTCGAGGAGTACCTGAACTGCTTCGCCCCGAAGATCGGCGGTCTTATCAATTCCTATATTCCTGAGGGTACCCACCCCGACATGGACCGTTACCTGTATGCGCCGCTCAAGCGCTACAGCGAGAACGGCGGCAAGCGCCATCGTCCGCTTATCTGCTTCGCGGCGTGCCGCGCGGTCGGCGGCGACATGGATCGCGCGACAAGCGCCGCTGCGGCGATTGAGCATTTTCATACCGCGGCTCTTATTCATGACGACATCGCCGACGAAGCGGAGCTTCGCCGTGGCGAGCCGTGCCTTCACCTCACCGAGGGGTTGGGGTTGGCGATTAATATGGGCGATTTGGCGTTGTCCCTGGTCAACGGAACCGTTATCAACGACCCGATTCTGAGCGACTCGGTGAAGGTGCGCGTTGTCGGCGAGCTCATCGAAATGACGCGGCGGACCATCGAAGGGCAGGCGCTCGATATCGGCTGGGCGCGCGACGGGCGCTACGACATCACTCCGGAGGACTATCTTGTCATGGCGACGCACAAAACCGCCCACTATTCCGGCGCGGTTCCCCTTGCGGTGGGGGCGATCGTCGGCGGCGGCTCCGAAGAGCAGATCGAAGAGCTTCGCGCCTACGGTCTTGACACGGGCCTCGCGTTCCAGATTCAGGACGACCTTCTCAACCTCATCGGCTCCGAGGAAAGCACGAAGAAGGATTTCCGCAGCGACATCACCGAAGGCAAGCGCACGCTCATGGTCGTGCATGCGCTGAAGCATTCGGATAAGCGCGAGCGTCTCATCGAGATTCTGTCGTCGAAGGAAAAGGATCCGGCTGTTCTCGCCGAAGCCGTCGACATCATGGTCGAATCTGGGTCGATCGAGTACGCCCGTGATTACGCGGAAACTCTGACGACTCGCGCGACGAAGCGTCTCTCCGAGGCACTTGAGCCGTCCGACTCTCGCGATATGCTGATTTCTATGGCTGACTGGTTCGTTAATCGTTTGAAATAAGGTGACGGTTATGGATACGATCAAACGAAACGACACAGGGGCCGCGGTTGAAGATGTTCAGCAGCGTCTCGTGCTTGCGGGATGCCTGGCGAAGGAAGCGGTGTCTGGCACGTTTGACGATGCGACGGTCGCCGCGCTCGGCGCGTTTTGCGCGAAGGCGGGTATGCCTGCTGCGTACGAGGTTGACGAGAAAGTGTGGTCGGCGCTCGTCGATGCGACGTTTTCTCTGGGCGATCGCACGTTGTACTTGCGCATGCCCCATTTCCACGGGCGTGACGTGCACGAACTCCAGCAGGTACTTTCGGCGTTGGGGTTCGCATGCGGCGTTGTCGACGGGATCTTCGGGGCGCATACCGAAGACGCGTTGCGCAAGTTCCAGCTGAATCTGGGTCTCCCGAGCGACGGCATCGCCGGCGCGTACACGTATGCGGCGATTCGCAACCTTCACCATTCATGGGAGGGCAAGGCCGCCATCCATGAGGTTATCCATCTCGGGTTCGCCCGTGCGGCGGATGTGCTCGAGCGCAACGCGCTCTGCCTGTTCGGAACCGAAGACTTCACGCGCAGCGTCGCGTCGCGCATGTCGAACCTGTCGCTTGCGACCAACCCGCAGTCCAAGATCCTGTCGGCCGATTCGCTCTTGGTGGCGCCTGACGACTCCATGCTGCTCGTCCATATCGTTCTTCCCGATGAAGACGCCGTGCAGAATGTGCCGCGTGTCACCTTCGAGGATGAATCGACGCTGGCGATCCGCTTGGAACAGGCTATCGCCGCAGCTCGCAAAACGTCGCCTCAGCGTATCGCGATCGAGCTTCCCGGCAAAGTGTGGGAAGATGCCGGCGAGGGTCGAAGCGCGCAGCATTTCGCCATCAGCTTGCTCGACGCGCTCTGCTCGGCGCTTTCGTAAGGGGGGCGCTTCGCTCGCTGGGCGCGTTTTCGCGACAACCGAATGCGATGAGTGGGAAGGCCGTTTGCGTGCGGCTTTCCTTGGTTTACGCGCTTGTCCCGATTCTCCCGTTTCCGCGGGTCCGTAAGAGGCTTTCCTTTGCACCGTTTTCTGGCGCTTGCTTGTCGGCTCCTGCGCGCGGTTTTGCTTGCGTTCCGTCGGTGCTACAATATTCGAGTTTATCCAGACGGTTCAATTGCACGAAAGAGGGAGTCAACATGGCACGTCCCATGACCATGGCGGAAAAGATCCTGGCCGCCCATGCGCATCTCGATGAAGTGGAACCGGGGCAGCTGATCGAATGCGATCTCGACCTCGTGCTTTCCAACGACATCACGTCGCCCATCGCGATCAAGAACTTCAAGAAGATCGGCGTGGAGAAGGTGTTCGATCCCACCAAGATCGCCCTTGTCCCCGACCATTACGTCCCGAACAAGGACATCAAGAGCGCCGAGCAGGCCAAGCAGGTGCGTGAATTCGCCCGCGAGCAGGGCATCACGCACTACTACGAGGTCGGCTGCATGGGCGTTGAGCATGCGCTTCTGCCCGAGCAGGGCGTTGTGGGCGCGGGCGATCTCATCATCGGTGCCGACAGCCACACCTGCACGTACGGTGCGCTCGGCGCGTTCTCCACGGGCGTGGGCTCAACCGATGCGGCGGTCGGCTACGCCACGGGCAAAGCCTGGTTCAAGGTGCCCGAAACGCTGCTGTTCAAGATCGACGGCGAGCTTAACCCGGGGGTCACGGGCAAAGACATCATCCTCTACATCATCGGCATGATCGGCGTCGACGGCGCGCTCTACAAGGCGATGGAGTTCACGGGCAGCGCCATCCACAGCCTGTCGATGGATCAGCGTCTTTCCATTTCCAACATGGCGATCGAAGCGGGTGGCAAGGCGGGCCTTATCGAGGTCGACGACATCACGCGCGCCTATCTGGACGGCCGTACCGAGCGCCCTTATACCGAATACCACTCCGACGCCGACGCCGTGTACGCGAAGGTATACGAAATCAAAGCATCCGACATTCCGCCGACGGTCGCGTTCCCGCATCTGCCGTCGAACACGCGCCCGGTCGCCGAGGCTCGCGATGTGAAGATCGACCAGTCCGTTATCGGCAGCTGCACGAACGGCCGCTTGGAAGACATGCGCCAGGCTGCCGCCGTCCTTAAGGGCCGCAAGGTGCACCCCGACGTCCGCTGCATCGTCATCCCCGCGACCCAGCAAGTGTACAAGCAGTGCATCGCTGAAGGCCTGATGGACATCTTCCTCGACGCGAACTGCGCGGTTTCCACGCCGACCTGCGGTCCGTGCCTGGGCGGCTACATGGGCATCCTCGCTGCGGGCGAGCGCTCTATCTCCACGAGCAATCGCAACTTCGTCGGTCGTATGGGCGACCCGACGAGCGAGGTTTACCTCTCGTCTCCGGCTGTCGCAGCTGCAAGCGCCGTGCTCGGCCACATCGGCCTGCCGGAAGATTTGGACTAACGGGAAGGAAAGGTTCACTTATGCATTTCAAGGGTACCGCGCATCGTTATGGGCGCGACATCGACACCGACGTCATCATTCCGGCCCGCTATCTGAATTCCTCCGAGCCCGAGTGGCTTGCCCAGCATTGCCTGGAGGATCTTGACGCCGACTTCGTGAAGAAGGTCAAGAAGGGCGACATCATCGTTGCCGAGGAGAATTTCGGCTGCGGCTCTTCCCGCGAGCATGCGCCGATCGCCATCAAGGCGGCGGGCGTGGACGTGGTCATCGCGAAGAGCTTCGCGCGCATCTTCTACCGCAACTCGATCAACACGGGCCTTGCCATCATGGAATGCCCCGAGGCCGTTGATGCTATTAAGCAGGGCGACATCGTCGACGTCGACGCTGATTCGGGCGTCATCACCAACGCCACGACGGGTGAAACCTTCAAGGCTCAGCCCTTCCCGCCGTTCATCCGCGAGATCATCGAGGAAGGCGGCCTCATCAACCGCACGAAAAAGGTACTGGGGCTGTAGGAGCCGATCGGCGGTCGAGAAGTCCTAGATTCGCGCTTCTTCGAGGGCGATGAAGCGACGAGCCGGTAGTTTCGCTTCGGCTGCTCGAAACAAAAGGAGAGGGCTCGAGCCGAGCCTATTGTTAGGCCCGGAACGGATATCCGTTCCGGGCCTACTTACGTTGATAGGGGTGCCTTTATCGCTCGCCGTGATTCGGCGGGGCTTTCTCCGGCTGGGAACGACTCGCCGCAAGCGCATCTTCTCGAGAATCTCGCCATCATGGACAAAAAGGGTCGGTATGCGAGGATTCTTCTCTGCCCTTGATTTGCTTTCCCGTAAAGCTCGATAAAAGACCAGGTCGTGGATCGCCGAGTGTCAAGATGAGGGTCCAGAGGATGTTTCCGGGCTCGCATATCGCTTCTTTTTGTCCACGGCGCGTCGATTTGGAAGCAACGGAGGCTATGAGCTTCGACAGAAGAGGCCCAAGGGAATTCAAGCGAGGGCGGGAGAACGCGGGGAATTTTGGAGATGAGCGAAGTTCGGCGCATCTTGTGCGAAGTGGGCGCCTTCGCGGCGCTTCTTCAAGGAAGCGTAAGTTTGCGCGAGGAAATGGGCACGCGGCATCCTTGCGCCTTGTTGCTGCGCTAATATAGTCGGGTGCGATAAACCGCTCATTGAAAGAGGCTTGCAATCATGACTACGAAGTACAACATCTGCCTTCTGCCCGGCGACGGCATCGGCCCGGAAATCATCGCCGAGGGCGTGAAGGTTTTGAACGCGGTGGGCGCGAAGTACGACACCGAGTTCGTGTGCGAGGAATCGCTCATCGGCGGTGCCGCGATCGATGCGACGGGCGAACCGCTTCCCCAGGCCACGCTTGACGCTGCGAAGGCCGCGGACGCCGTTCTGCTCGCTGCCGTCGGCGGCCCGAAGTGGGACACCACCGACCCCAACGCCCCGCGCCCCGAACAGGGCCTGCTCGGCATCCGCAAGGGCTTGGGCCTGTACACCAACCTGCGTCCCGTGCAGATCTTCGATGCCTTGGCCGGTGCTTCCACGTTGAAGCCCGAGGTCATCGCAGGCGTCGACCTCATGATCGTGCGCGAGCTCACCGGTGGTTTGTACTTCGGCAAGCGCGAGCGCTTCTACGACGAGGAGGGCGCCGGCACGAACGGCGCCAAAGGCCAGCGCGCCTACGATACGCTCGAGTACCGCGAGTACGAAATCGAGCGCATCGCTCGCCAGGCGTTCGAAGCTGCGCGCAAGCGTCGTAAGAAGGTGACGAGCGTCGACAAGGCCAACGTGCTCGAGACGAGCCGCATGTGGCGCGAAATCGTGCACCGTATCGGCGAGACCGAATATCCCGATGTGGAGATCGAAGACCTGCTCGTCGACAACACGGCCATGCAGCTCATCAACCGCCCGGCCGATTTCGACGTCGTGGTGACCGAGAACATGTTCGGCGACATCCTGTCCGACGAAGCCGCCCAGATCACGGGCTCGCTCGGCATGCTCGCCTCCGCCAGTCTGGGCGACGGCACCGCGCTTTACGAGCCGTCCCACGGCAGCGCGCCCGACATCGCGGGCAAGGGCATCGCGAACCCGCTCGCGCAGATTCTGTCCGTCGAGATGATGCTGCGTTACAGCTTCGACATGAACGACGCCGCCGACGACATCCGTCGCGCGGTGACGAACCTCTTGAACGACGGTTGGCGCACGGGCGACCTGAAGGATTCCACCACCCCGGCCGACAAGGTGGTCAACTGCGCCGGTATGGGCGATTTGGTGGTGAAGTACCTGTAGGTCGCGCCGCTGCAGACGCGAATCGCATTTCGCCGCGAGGGTTCAGCCTCGCGGCGTTCGACGAAAGGAAGAACCATGGCTGAGGATTGCCTGTTCTGCAAACTGATCTCGGGCGAGATTCCCACGAACAAGGTGTACGAGGACGACGTCTGCTTCGCGTTCGACGATATCGAGCCTGAGGCGCCGGTGCACACGCTGCTCGTGCCGAAGAAGCACTACGACGACATGTGCGACGGCGTGCCCGAGGAGGTTTTCGGCCACATGATGGCCGTGGTGCCGAAGGTCGCCGAGATCAAGGGCGTGCGCGAGTCCGGCTTCCGCACGGTGGTGAACACCGGTCCCGATTCCGCGACCACGGTGAAGCACTTCCATATCCACATCCTCGGTGGCGTGAAGATGGGCCGCTTCACGTTCGAAAACTCCCAGCGCGCACAGGAATAACGCGCCGGGATCGGGCGGCTTGCGTTCGATCGGTTTAGCTGCGTTTCAACCCCTCTGCGCCTTTCGCGCGCGGAGGGTTTTCTTGTATCAAGGGGCTTGTGGCGCGTCTTGCCTTTGCCGCCGATAGGCTATCGAAATGGTAGTGATTAAGAATCATTTAGAGACGCAATCGCACCATTTGTCCCAAAACATCGCTGATGCTGTAAATACTCGATTCTTGGAGTATTTTAACTGCATCACTTCAGATGGCGTGCGGCTTGAACCCGGCTGTGCGCTCGCGATGAGACGGGACGGGGTTCCCGAAGAAAGAAGGCGCAGATGACTGCCATCAAACTTGCCGTGCCGACCATGGGTGCGGCTGGACTTGCCGCGGAACGCTCGGGTCATTTCGGGCATTGCGATTGCTTCACCGTGGTCGATATCGACAACGGGGTCGTGTCGGAGGAGACGACCATGATTGCCAACCCGCCGCACGAAGAGGGCGGTTGCCTGCGACCGGTCGGCCTGCTCGCTGAAGCTGGTTGCGACGCCATCGTGGCGGCTGGCATGGGAATGCGTCCGCTCATGGGCTTCAACCAGGCGGGCATCACGGTGTACTACGATGCCGAGCATCCCGTCGTCGGCGACGCGGCACGCGCCGTTGCGGCGGGCGAGGCACCTATCATGTCCGCTGATCAGGCCTGCAACCATCATCACTAGGAAGCGAGGGAGCCTTCTGTCGGACCGCTGCCGGATTCGACGAAAGGCTCCCTTTTGCCAGAAAAGGCGAATTTAGGGTAGACGGCCTCACTGTAGTTTGCTTTTTGATCTTAGTTATTCAACAATAAGGCGGAAAATGTGGAATAACTAGTGGAAGAAAAGGAACTGAGCGAGGTGGCCTACCCTAAATTCGCCTTTCTTGTCAAAAACGGCCCTCTTCGGCGTATTCGCGTCTCCGTGCTATTCTTTAGCGTAAGAAGAAAGGGTAGCTTAATGGCGCATTACGTGGAAGAAAAGGAAGGGCTCTACCGCATCCGTCGGAAAGGCGGTTTGTTCGGGCCGCGAGTTCGCGTCCTGCCGAACGCGGTCGCCGCGTTTTCGCCGGCGGGACCGGCTGTTCACAGCGCATTTGCCGGCGAAACGATGCCCAATCAAGAATTCCCCCAGTACGGGTGGGTTCGATCGCTTCTTCCTGCGCCGCGTAAAGACGATGCCTATCTCGTCGAGTTCACTTCTCCGGATACGTTTCGCATCTGGGGATACGCCGACCGTTATGGGCGCGCCTTCGTGACGTCGCGCCCGCTTGTCGCCCCGCCCGCTCGCGATGCGGACATCGTGCTTATCATGGATTCGCCGGAGCATAAGACCGGCCAGCCGGCAGATTCGTCCAACCCGCGTTCTCGTTTGCATACTCGCGGGGCCGAATCCGTTTCCGGTTGCGTACAGTTGCGCGACAAGCAGGGGGTTCGAGAGGTCGCGCGTTTTCGCAGGGAAAGAGGCGCTTACACGCTCTTCGACTCTTGGTGCGATTTCGGTGACAACGCGACGGGGCTCGCTTACGATGATGCTCTTGCTCGCTGCTTTTTCGCCTTTTCGTTCCGCCCGCTGCTCGGCGGGGCTAGCATTCCCGCTCGCGGGCTTGCGGGCATATTGGAGCGTCTTGACTGCGACGCCCCGTTCGCGGCGCTCATCGAGGTCGTCCACGGCATTCGGCAGGCTGCGGTCGATCCCGCCATGCGCCCGCCCGCGCTTGCCCTTATGTTGGCGAGCTGGCTTGACGATGTCGGTGCGGAGCGTGTTTTGGCGGCCGCTCAACCAGGCAAAACAGGACAACCGCCTTTGCGTCTTGTGCGAACCGTTCGCTATTCGAACACGTTCTACATCGGCAAGGCCGATCCTGATACCGAGTTTCCCGAGCAGGACGTGTGGGCGATCGAGTCGGCATTGAACAGGTTTCTTCTTATCATGGATGAGCTGGGGGACCATGCGGCGCTCGCGTCGGCCGATGAATGCGGACGCATCGACGCCGAGCTGTTCGCCGACATCGCCGTGCAAGCGCCGTGCGCCGAGCATCCCGTAGACGAGGCGCGTCCGGTCGCGCAAAGGGCGGGGGAGTGGGAAATTCGTCGCGCGATTGGCGAGGCGATGGAACGCTTCCGGCTGCCTGTTCGCCTGTCGTCCCAGTTCAGGCTTGATGTTGAAGCGGGAATCGCCGCCTTTGAGATCGACGCTCCCGATAGTTCGTTCATGCCGGCGCGCGTTTTCGACGCGAAGTCCGCGACATGGCGCGATGCGTCGGAGAAAGAACGGGAAGGGTCTTCGCTTCGCTACGTCGAGTGCTTGGGAGCGATGCTCGCGGCGGCGGCGTTCAACGCCGGGGCAGCGGTGCGCAGCGTCGAGGTGGTTGCCTATGCGGCTCGATTCGATGCTGCTGCCGAGGATGCGGCTCCGCTGTATCGCGTGTCGTTTTCGCGAGAGGCGTTCTGCGGGGGGAGCGAGCCGGCGTATCGAACGGCGTCGGACGACCCCCGCTTGCTTTTCTCGGCATGCGATGCCCTCTTCGGCGAAGACGCTCGAAGCGATCGCTCGATCGACGATGTCGTGTCTGCGCAGGTAAGAGAGACGCGTCGCGATCTTCCCGAGGTCGAAGCGGCCGAGCTTACGGCGCGCGCGAAGAAGGCGTTCTGCGCAGATTCGTCGCGCGACCTGCGGATTCGCGCCGATTCTCAGCTGCGGAACGTCGCCGAGCGCGTGGCAGCCTCTGTGACGCGTGCAGCAAGCGCCACCGAGGCGATCCGCTGCGTCCAGACGGAGCAGCGCGATGCGGACGATCCGCGCGTTTTCGAGGCGTGCACGCGCCTCATGACCGCGCTCATCGAGGATTCGGTCGATTCGGGTGACGAGAACGCGCTCGTGACCTGTTTCATGGGGGACGACCCGTACCTGATTGCGCTTGGACGGGCGCGCGCTGTCGCTCGGACGGATGCCCATGCGGCCGCGGAGGTCCTTCGCGAGGCAATCGCTCGTGCGGAGGCAAGCCACCGTTTCGACGACAACGCGGAAGCGGTTCATCGCATGTTCGACTCGTATGCATCGCGCATCCTGTACAACCGGGAACGCGCAGGCACGGCAACGTGGACGTGCGGGCTTATTGGGCCGCACCCCGACGAGGGCAAGCGCGTCGAGCTTCTGCCGACGTCGCTTGCGATGTGCTACCTCGATTCCGTGCGCCTGCTCGAAGAGTCGTTCGACCATGCTGATGAGGCTCTTGAACTGGGAAAACGTTGTATTCAAGTAGCACCGACCTATTCGCCGGCGTATCGTCAAACCGCGCGCGCCTATATGCTTGTGGGAGATATGGCGAACTCCGCGAGGATGCTCAAGCGCGCGCTCGACGTAGCGACGCTTCCCGACGAGATCGCCATGGCGTACTACCAGCTTGCCTACGTCGAATGGAAGGCGGGCGACAGTGCTTCGGGCGTCGCCTGCTACCTGAAATCGATGATCGTCTCGCCGATCTACCTAGCGCAATGCACGATCGAGATGCATCAGCTCATGGCGGAAACGGGGCAGGGCCCCATTGCGCGGGAACAGGTCGACGCAGTGCTCGCGGGCGCGGGAATACCCGTGTCGCCGAGCGACGTGATGCTCGACGCGCTCGACGATGCCATGCACTGCGCCATCGATGCGAACATGTTCGGTGTGGGCTCGTCGCTTCTGGCGCTGCGCCTGCGCTACCGCCCCGACGATGCACTCATGAACGTGCTCCAAAGCCTGAACGCACCTCTCGTTCCCAACACGCTCGACTAGCACCCTCACCTGCGGATATTCTTTCCATCGCTTCCTTATTTCCAAGTCCCTTGACGCTGAAGCGCCAAGGGACTTGCTCTTTTCTCTCGGCTTTTTCACAAGAACGAGACACGAAGGTCGAAGTGTCTCATCGCTCGGACACGGTGCCCGATGTGTCTCAAACGGTCTTTTTTCGCCGGTGAATGGTCGTTAAAGTACGTGTCGCTCGATCGAAAACGAGCGGTCTAAGAAAAGGCTCGAAGCCTCGTCGAAGGGAAACGCGGGGACTTTGGAGTTGGGGTTAACAGGGCGGGGATCGAGGATCCGCCCGAGAGAGGAAAAGAGGGGTTGAGAAAATGAGCGAAGAGGCTCGCAAGTCCGAGATCAATCAAACAGGCCGCGCCTGGCTTGTTGCGATCATCGCGATCATCGCGTCCATCTTGATCTCGGTCAACAACAACAAACTACCGGCAACGGCATCGCTCGTGCTTCCCGCGCTCGGCATCGATACCGGCGCGCTCAGCACGCTGATGTCGTTGAACGGCTACGTCGGGTTCGTGCTCGCGTTCGTCGCGGCCACCATCATCATGAAGTTCGGCACTAAGAAGTCGACGCTCATGGTTTTGGGATGCGCGCTCGTCGGCGCGGTCATCAGTGCGTTCGCGACATCCTATGAGCTCTTGGTCGTCGGCCGCCTGATCGAAGGTGTGGGCTACGCCTGCATCGGCACCGTGGTTCCCGTGCTCGTGTCCGAATGGTTCCCGCCGTCGAAGCGCGGCGTTCCGATGGGCATCTTCTCCGTATGGGTGCCGCTCGGCTCCATGTTCATCATGGGCACGTCCGGGTTCTTCTTCAATACCGCCGACCCGACGACGTATCACAACGTGTTCTGGTTCGTCGTGGTCCTCCTGGTCGTCATCACCGTTGTTTGGGCCGTTGCCGTGCGCAATCCGCAGCATTCTTACCTGGCCGAGGAATCCGACCCGAACGCCCCGAAACCGAAGGTTTCCGAGGGCTTCAAGAGCTTGTCCTGCTGGGTAGCGATGATCGCTTTCGCCGCGTTTGCCCTGGGCACAGCATGCGTCATGAACTTCGAGACGCTCTACATGGTGCAGACCATGGGAATGGACCAGGCTGCCGCGAACGGCATGCTCAACGTGGCCAACATCGCGGTCGTCGTCGGCGGCATCGCCATCGGCTTCGTGATGAACGCCGTGAAGAGCAACACCGGGCGCCTTGCCATCCTGGTTGTGAGCTCGGCGGTGCTCGGTATCTGCTTCGCGCTCGCCTACACGGTCAGCGGCGCGATGCTCACGCCCTGGCTCATCGTGTTCGGCCTGTCCAACGGCATCGTTCCCGCGATCTTCTTCACGATGGTTGCTGAAATCGCCCCGCGCCCGGAGCTTGCAAGCGTGTCGTCCACGCTGATGAGCTGCGGACAGTGCGTCGGCGGCATCCTGTTCGCCTTCGTCGGCGCGGTCGTCTCCGCTGCCGGCTGGGGCGCTTGCACGGGCCTGCTCGCGGGCGTCGGCATCGTGCTTTTCCTCGGTTCGTTGGCTCTGCTTCTCGTGATCAAGGCACGCGACAAGAAGCAGCAGGCTTAAACGATACATCCAGACGACATTTCGAGATTCGCTTTTGACGAGTAAGCAAGACGAGAGGAGCAAGGTTATGGAATTCGAAAACGACCTCGGCAAGCCTTGGAAGTTCCAGGACGGCGACTTCACGGTCTACCGTTCGTCGGTGTGGAGCCCTCCGGGATGCCATCCGGTCGGATGCGGCATCAAGATCTACGTCGACAAGGACGGCCGCATGGACCACATCGAGGGCGATGAGAACGACCCGATCACCCATGGCCGCCTGTGCCCGAGATGCCTGGCGCTGAAGGACTACGTGTACAACCCGAGCCGCGTCGTCTACCCGATGAAGCGCGCGAAGGAAGATCGCGGCAACGCCGACGCGTGGGAGCGCTGCAGCTGGGACGAGGCGCTCGACCTCATCATGGACAACTGGAAGCGCCTGACCGACGAGTACGGACGCAAGACCATGGCGATCTTCGTCGGCACCGGCCGCGACGGCATGCTCTCCCAGGACTTCCAGCTCTCCATCTTCCGCACGCCTAACCTGGCCTACACGCAGTCCGGCTACGCCTGCTACCAGCCGCGCATGATGTCCTCGCAGATGGTGCTCGGCGCGCTCTACCCCGAGCTCGACTACGCCGGCGGCCTGGAAGGCGGCTACGACGACCCCGAGTACCAGGTGCCCGAGCTCATGATCCTCTGGGGCAAGATGCCGCTCGCGTCCAACCCCGACGGCTTCTTCGGCCATAGCGTGATCGACCTTATGAAGCGCGGCGCGAAGCTCGTCACCATCGACCCGCGCGTCAACTGGCTCGCCACCCGCTCCGTCGTGCAGCTGCGCCTGCGCAACGGCACCGACGCCGCGCTCGCGATGGCCATGTGCAACATCATCATCAAGGAAGACCTCTACGACCACGACTTCATCGAGCGCTGGTGCTACGGCTTCGACGAGTTCGCCGAGCGCGTCGCCTACATGACGCCGGAGAAGGCCGCCGAGATCTGCGAGGTGCCCGTCGAGGACATCTACCGCGTGACCCGCATGTACGCCGCGGCGCATCCCGCTTCCATCGCATGGGGCCTTGCGTTCGACCAGAACACCAACGGCATGCAGGCTGGCCAGTGCGTGCTCGCGATGATCTGCATGACCGGCAACCTCGACGTGCCGGGCGGCAACATCGTGGCCGACCTCTCCATGCCTGAAGACCTCACCGGCGATGCCGCCGCCGGCCAGTCCGCGCACAACACCGACACTCGTTCGTTCATCACCGAGGGCTGGTACCAGATGACCGACGAGGAGCGCGCCGAGTGCATCGGCATGGACAAGTACCCGCTGTACTGCAACCAGATCACCGGCTGCCAGGCCGACTGCATCTTGGACACCCTCGAGACCGACGAGCCCTACCCGGTGAAGATGGCTTGGATCGCCAACACCAACCTGCTCGCGCCGACCAACTCCGCCGAGCCGACCCGTTGGCACAAGGCCTTCCAGCGCTCTATCGAGTTCGCCTTCGGCACCGACTGCTTCATCACCCCGACTATCCAGGCGGTATGCGACGTGTTCCTGCCGCTGTCGACCGTGGTCGAGCACGACGGCGTGAACCGCACCCACTACGGCGCGGCTTCCATCACCACCGGCTGCGGCAACAAGGCCATCACCGTCGGCGAGGCGAAGAGCGACCTCGAGATCTACTGCCTGCTTGCCGAGCGCATGGCCAAGATGTTCCCGGACGACCCGAAGGCCTGCTTCGCGCATGAGAAGTACCCCGAGTACCATGATTACCTTGAGAAGAACCGTCTCGAAGGGCGTCATACCTTCGACGAGGTCAAGGGCTTGGTGAAGTTCAAGCGCAAGGTGTACTACCGCAAGTACGAGACCGGCAAGCTGCGCCCGGACGGGCAGCCCGGCTTCCTCACGCCGACCGGCCGCGTGGAGCTGTGGTCCTCGCAGTTCAACGACAACGGAATGGATCCGCTGCCGTACTACTACGAGCCCGACATGTCGCCGCGCATTCCCGACAAGAAGCCCGAGGACCTGCACCTCATCGCGAACCCGTACGTCCCAGAGGAGCTCGACAAGGAATGGCACAAGCGCGACCTGCCGCACGAGGAGATCATGAAGAAGTACCCGTTCATCCTCTCCACGGGCCATCG
>CAKUIV010000015.1 GCA_934661105.1 uncultured Ellagibacter sp.
GGCGGAAGCTCGATTTCGGGGTAGACTTCGACGATGTCTTCGTCGCTTGAGCCCGCGTCGCCTTCCGCGTCTTCCTGTCCATCCGCCTCCGCCGCGTAGGCTTTTTTCGGCGCGAATGGATTCGCGCTTTCCACAGCTCCTTCCGACGAGTCCGCCTTGCCGCGCGCGATATCGAGGTAATCGCCGTTCAGCTTGATCGCCTCATCCTCGGCAACGGTTTCGAAGCTGCTCGAGTCGAACCCTTCGCCGGCGCATTGCTCGATGAAGGGCGCCTGCACGCTTTTGACCTGGGCTCCTTTCTTGATTTCGGCATCGGAGAGCGAGTCGCCGAGCACCACGCGTTCGATCTTCGCGCTCGGCTCGATTTCGAGGTCGGCGCTTGTGGGAACGAGCACGGTGTCGACGGAGCCTTCGATTTTCGCCTTGCCGACAGCGCCCACGCCGAGTACCGCGAGCGAAGACGAGGACGCGATGCGAACCACCGCGTCGCTTACGGCGTTGTCGGCGGTGAGCATGTTGCACGTGCCGTCCACGGTGAGTTCCTCTCCGTAGTCGCACACAGGCTCAAAGGCGAAGGCGCCCTCGTTTCCGCGGTAGCCGACGCAGAGCTTGCCTGTTTCGGCGTCGGGGTAAAGGTGCAACGCGTCGCCCGTGTAGGCGATTCCCTCCTTCGCGCCGTTCACGTAGAACTTCCCGTCTTCGATTCTCACCGAGGGCGTGGCGTTTGCCGATGCGTCACTTGTTGTCGTTTGCCCTGGTTGGCAGCCGACAAGGCAGGTCGAGACGCCTCCGAAGGCAACGGTTGCGGCGGCGATGGAGCCGGCGCGCACGAAATCGCGTCTTTTGATGTTGCGGCTCATGGGGTCTTCCTTTCGATTGGGGGCAGGGGCGTGCGTTTGCGGCGGCGCCCAGCGTGCGAGGTGATTGCTACGAACTCAGGCTGAATCGATAGACGTCGTCCCAATTTCGTCTCAGGCAAACGTCGGCGGTGAGGTCGGTGTTGTTGTAGACGATCGACCACTGGGTGTTGCTCGTCACGTCGTCGGGGTTGGGGTCCTGTGCTGCCGCTTTCAATGCTTCCCACGCAACGTCGCAGGTGACGAGGCCATCGTTCGCATCGAGCACATCGGCGATGGCGATCGCTCGTTCTTTTCCGTGCCCAAGGTCGCCATTCTTCTGGTTGGAAAGCACCTCATCGGCGTAGAGCGCGTAGTAGTTCGTTATCTCGCGCACGGGGGTGGCGACCATGCGGCGCGTCTCGCTTTTCGGGTCCCATTCGACGATGCGGCTGTCGCCTTGGGCGTCGCTTATGAAAAAGTGGTAGTCGCGTCCCGCCATGGCGTGCATGTCGTAGCGTTCGAGCAGGTCGACGGCTTGCTGCGTGCTCGCCGCACGGTCGAGCACAAGGCGTATGGCGAGCGAGGTGTTGATCGCGGGTTTGCCTGTCTGCTGGTCGGTCGCTTCGCTGTCGAGCGTGAGCACCGCGATCGACACGCCCTTCTCGTTGATGCCGTCAAGTGCCGCGAAGGGGCCCAAAAGCGACGCGATGCGGCCCTTGATGCTGGAATCGGGGCTGTTCGCGCGCAGGTTGTTCAGCGCCGAGAAGCAGATCGACTCGTACCCGTCTGCGGGATCGGTATGCACGAGCAGCGCCGAGGTGTCGTCTTTGAAGTCGTAGTTGCGCCCCATGAGGACGTCGCCGTCGGTCGTTTGCGTGCGGAAGGCGCTGCAGGCGAACTTCGGCGCCTTCACCTCGATGGGCACGCCGGGGAGCACTTGGGCGAGCACGGCGTCGATGTAGGCCTGGTCGTCGCTTACGTCGGCGTCGATGATGGCGTCGAGGTCGTAGCCAAAGGTCGCATCGATGCGGTACAGGTTGTAGCCGTCTTCGTACGATGTGACGCGCTCGAGCGAGAACGCGGTGGCGATTTGCTTGCCATACGCAGTGCCTAGGGCGACGGCCCCGATCGCGACAAGCGCGACGACGCCGGCGGCGATCCACTTCGCTTTTCCCATAGTTTCCTCGCTTTCGCCGTGTGTTCCTGCTGGTATTTTCCCAAAACAGAAGCGGCGAGGCGTCACCCGTTCCGACACGAAATCGGGTGAAGGGAAACGTCAGCGCAGCATGAAGCGCGAAAGCTCGCGGCGGTTCTTGATGCCGAGCTTCGCGTAGACGTGGCGCGCATGGGTTTTCACCGTGTTCTCGGACACGTTGAGAAACGATGCGATTTCCCTGATCGTCCATCCGCGATTCAGAAGCATCGCGATGGAGAACTCGGTGGTGGTGAGGTTGTCGGCGACCTCTTCCTGCATGCGCGGGTTGTGCACGCGCCGCCATCCGGCGGAAAAGCGGTAGGTGATGTCGATGATGCGGCGGTAGGCGTCGGGGTCGACGGGTTTCACGCAGGTCTCGATGAGACCGCCCAAAAGCCCGTGGTGCTCGGCGATGCCCTGGATGAGCCCATCGGGTTTCGCGAGGTCCCATGCGCGGGTGAACAGGCTTTTCGCGTAGTCGAGCTGCTTTAACGACATCGCGCTCATGCAGCCGACGAGGTGCAGGTACAGCGCCGGGATGGGGAAAAGCGCGCTCGCCATGGAAAGCGCGCCCTCGACGATGCCGAGCGATTGCCCGTAGTCGCCGCGGAGATAAGCCTGGTGGGCACGCACATTCGCCAGGAACATGCGCACGCCTTCGCTTAAGCCCTGAGGTGCGGTGAGGGGCGTGGTGGTATTGCCGCGTCCCTCATCGAGATGCAGAAGCGAGAGCGCTGCGTCTCGAGCGAACAGCGCGACGGGCGCTTCGAGCCCGTGTGCGTTTTCGACCTGGCGCTCCAGGATGGCAAGCGCGTCTCGCGCCTTCGAGATGCGGTTCAGGGGGAGACACGAATAGGCCGAGATGAAGCACGCCGAGCTGCGAAGGCCCACGTCCCTCGATTCGAGGTAGGGCTCGGAGAGCGCGAGCGCATCTTCGGGGCGGCCCTGGAAGTAGGCGAGCTCGGAAAGCGCGATGGCGCGTTCGTCGGGATCGGAAAGCGACTCGGCATGCTCGCGTGCGCGCCCGAGCGGGAAACTGCTGCCGATAAGCGGCATGAGGATGGGGGAATGGGCGGTATCGCATCCGGGCTCGCCGGCGTTCGAGCCGGTCGGCGATTCTTTCAAGCTCATAGGCGCAGGCACGGTAAGGCTCCTTTCGGTTCGCCTTCATGATACGCTTATCGAGCGTGTGGATGCGTGGCGGCATAGTCGAGACGGTCGATCTCCATTCCCAATGCCTGTGCCGCGTCAATGAGTTCTGCGTTGCGGGCGTTCAGGGTACCGAAGGCGGGCGGGCATACGATGAGGCGATCGCATTGGGCGAGGAGCTTTTTTGCGCTCGAGAGCGCTGCATCGCTAATCGGCTCGAAGGCACGCTCGACCGCGACGTCTGCCGCAAGGTTGCGCGCGAGCTCGCAATCGACGTCGCCCTCGTGCAGCACGCCCGCGCAGAACGCCTCGCCTCGCCGCACGAGCCGGCGAAACGTCGCTGCTCCCGTGCCTCCGCCGGCGATGACGAACGTGTGCGCCTCGCCGTGCGGACGCCCCATTTCCACGCTGCCGAAACGCTCGTTGAATGCCCCATGCTCGATTCCGTACAGCTCGCCGATGACCTCACGGGTGAAGACGTTCTCCGGCGCCCCAGCGTGGAAAACGCGCCCGTCTTTCACGCAGATCACCTTGTCGGCGCTCTTCTGCGCGAGTTCGAGCTCATGGATCGACATGATGACGGCGACGCCCTTCGCTTTCGCAAGGTGTCGAAGGATTCGCAGCAGGTCGATTTGATAGCGGATGTCGAGGTACGACGTGGGCTCGTCCAGCACGAGCACGCGCGGGTCCTGCGCGATGGCGCGCGCGAGCATGACGCGTTGGCGTTGCCCGTCGCTTATCCGCATGAAGTCGCATTCGGCGAGGTCTTCAACGTGCGCGATCCGCATGGCCTCGTTGACGCGCGCCTTGTCATCGACCGTGAGCACACCCATGCGCCCCGTATAGGGATGGCGTCCGGCTTCGACGATATCGCGGCAGGTGAGAAGCTCGGTTTGAGGCCGGTTCGTCAGCATGACGGCCAAATTGCGCGCAAGTTCGGGCGCTTTCCACGTCGCGATGTCGCGGCCGTCGAGCTCGACGACGCCGCCCATCGGCGCCAAATGGCGCGCGATGGTTTTGAGAATGGTCGATTTCCCCGACCCGTTCGGCCCGATGAGCGCCACGACGTCGCCTACGCGCACGTCGAGGTTCACGCCTTCGACCACGAGCTTCCGGTCGTACCCCACCGACAAGTCGCGAATGCTGAAAAGGGAGCTGCCGTCCCTGTGCTCCCGGGGTTTGGGGATGCATTCCATGCTCAAACAGTCCTGAGCTCGCGCGAAAGTGCCTAAGGGCACTTTCGGCTCGTGCGGAACTGCGCGTGGAACGCATCCACCAACCCCGGGAGCAGATGCTCCTTCTTGCTTCAAATTGCTCGAGCGCTCGTCGGTCGTGCCGTCCTTCATTCACTTCACCCGCTTTCTCAACATGAGCGCGATAACCACCGGCGCGCCGAAGACGGCCGTGACGGCGCTGATGGAAAGCTCGACGGGCGAGAAAAGCGTGCGTGCGATGAGGTCGCAGCCCGCGCAGAAGATGGCGCCGCCGAGGAAGCACGCGGGGATCACGCGGATGGGCTTCGACGACTTGAGCGCGGTTTTCACGAGGTGCGGCACGGCGATGCCGACGAACGACACCGGGCCGGCGAACGCGGTCACGCACGCGGAGAGCATGCTCGCGAGAAGCACGAGCACCACACGGAAGCGTGCCACGTTCACGCCGACGCTTCTCGCGTAGGCCTCTCCCAGCTGGAACGCCGAAAGCGGCTTCGACAGCGCGAACACGAGGGCGCTTACAACGACTACGACGACGGCGATGATCGCGAGGTCGTCCCAGCTCGAACCCGAGAAGCTGCCTTGCGACCAGTTGTGCAGGTTCACGATGGACTGGTCGTCGGCGAACGCGATGAGGAAGTTCGTCGCCGCCGAGCAGATGTATCCCACCATGACGCCCGCCACGATGAGCATCGCCATAGAGCTCACGCGCCGCGCGATGAGGAGCACGAACCCTATGGTGATAAGCGAGCCCAGAAACGCCGCAGTCACCATGACCGGCGACGACATGGCCTGGTTCGCGCCCAAAAGCACGATCATCACGAGCGCGACGACGAACTTCGCGCCCGACGACACACCGAGGATGAACGGGTCGGCGATGGGGTTGTTGAAGAACGTCTGCAGCAAAAAACCCGAAAGCGCGAGCGCGCCTCCCAAGAGCACCGCCGTGAGCACACGCGGCAGGCGGATCTCCCAGATGATCTGGCTTTCCATACCATCCGCATCGCCGCCGAAGAGGATGGACGGGATATGGTCGACGGGAACGAGGACGCTTCCGATGCAGAGATTCGCCGCCACGAGCGCCGCGAGCAGAAGCGCGAGCGCCGCCGTCGCGATGCGGCAGCGCGACGCGCGCCCCGTCTCGTCGTATGCCATCGAAAGCCGGCTTCTCACGGTGCTAGTCCAGCTTCTTCAGGTAGCGGCACCCGCTCGCGTCCTCGCCCGAGAGCATCCCGTGCATCTCCTCGATGATGTCGGCCGTCGAGGTCATCTGCTGGTACATGTCGGCGCGCGCCACCCAGACGTCCCCGTTCTTCACGGCTTTGAACTGGGATAGCAGGGAATTCTTGGCCGTAAGGTCGCTCATGCTCGCAACCGATTCGTCGATCGTGCCGTTGTAGACGATGACGTCGGCGTCCTTCGCCATCGCGAAGAACCGCTCCATCTCGAGCGTCATCGACGACCCGGACGTCGCGTTGCCCTGCTCGTCGTCAAGCGCATAGGTGCCGCCCGCGAGCTCGATCATCTGCGCCACGTAGTCGCCTGAGCGCCGCGTGACGGCGGCGCCGTTCGAGTTGATGTAGAAGTAGGCCACGGTCTTGCCCGAGCTTTCGAGCGAAGACACCTGCTCGACGCGTTCCTTCTGCTCGTCGAACAATCGCGCCGCCTCGTCTTCCTTGTCGAACAGCACGCCGAAGAGCTTGATCCACTCGACGCGTCCGAGCGCTTCGGGCTCAGACGACGACTGCTCGGTGAGCACGGTAAGACCGAGCTTCTGCAGCTTCTCCTTCACGTCGGGGGTGTGGTTGATCATGGTGTTCTCGATCGCGAGCGTGCAACCTGAAGCCGAGATGCGTTCGTAGTCGGGGGCGCTGTACTTGCCGCCGTAGGCGATCGTGCCGTCCTCGAGCGCGCGCTTGAACCCCTCGACCGAGCAATCCTCGGCCTTCGTGCCGGACATGAGGACGTTGCCGTTCGCACCGAGGGCGTCGACGAGGCACATCGTCGACGACGACACGAGGTACACCTTGTCGGCGGGGCACTTGATGACGGCGATGTCGGGGCTTATGCCCTCCGGCGCCTCGGCACCGTCGGGGACGACGAGGAAGCGCTCGCCGTTCGAGATGCAGACGAGCCGGTAGCCGCCCGCGAACTCGTCGACCGTGAAATGCTCGGCGTATTCGAGCTGAAACGCGCCCGTGGGCTGCCACCCGTTGCCCAGATCGGCGTTATGGAAATCGGCGACGGCCGCCGTCTGCGCGGAGCCCGCCTTCTCGCCCCTGCCCGCGCCGCCATCCGTCTTCTCCTTCAGAGTCGAGGAGTCGAAGAAAAGCGTGTAGTCGATCGTATGCGGCGTCGACATGGCGAGCGTCTCAGCCGACACCGCCATCTCCTCGTCGAGCACGACGGGGATCTCGAAGGTGGAATTCCCGTCGCTGCTCACTGGCGCGTAGTCGGTGCCGTCGACGGTCATCTTGTCGTAGCTCGAGCTCGACCAGACGATGGTGGCGGTATACGAATCGCCGTCTTTCGCGATCGCGGTGGGCGACTCGATGCTCGCGCGCCCCGACCCGCCGGAAAGCGAGACGGCGATGGTGTATTCGGTGGAGGCCGCCTTGTCGCCGCCCGACGCGCCCGTGTTCGCGCTGCACCCCGCGAAAGGAAGCGCGATCAGGGCGGCGAGGACGACGGCGAGCGCACGCATGATGATGCCGTTCTGTGCGCTCGTTTTCTTGGGAATCGAATGCATGGCACTACTTCAACGCGTCAGCGCGCAGGGTCACGCCTGCGGATTCGAACACGAGCGTGCGGTCGTACCATTTCTCCTTCTTGATGCTCCATGCGGCGCAGGCGGTGTCCGCATCGAGCGCTTGGACGGGCACGTCGTAGGTGTATTTGCCCTCGGCGTTTTCCACGTAGGGGATGCAGTCGACATCGGTCGCGGCGGCAGCTTCCTCGCCCGTGCCCATGAAGAGCTTGCCGTAGCCCGTGCCGGAAAGCGTCATCACGCAGTGCATGGAGCCGTTTTCCACGATGAGCTGGGCGTCGACGATCTTGAACATGTTCGAACTCGACTGCACGGTGATGGAATAGGTGCCGTCGGCGACCTTGTCGGCGGTGAGGGGAGCTTGTTCGGACGCGGCGCTCGCTTCGTCGGACGCGGCCTGCTCGGTCTTTTCCTGGGAGGCAGCGTCGCTCGCTGCCTTGTCGCTGCCCGACGAGCCTGCGCAACCTGCGAGCGTAAACGCGCCGAGCGCGGCGGCAACGACTACGGCGATGGCTTTCTTGAACATGAAGGGTCCTTTCGATTTCGAGTGAGGTGCCCGCGCCCGACCACCGGGCACGATGTGCGTGGATGCTCCGGGATGGGTGCTCGCCCGTCATCGAGCGCGCATCCCGGAGCATGGGGCGCAACGAGGGCGCCCCATGTGCGCGTGAAGTCTACAGCGTGGCGATGGCCGCGTCCACGTGCGACACGTAGATGTCGTCGATCGCGACGTTCTGGCCCAAACCCTGAAGCAGGCAGGTGACCTCGAAGCCGGCTGCCACGAACTGGGCGGCCCAGCTTTCGGGGTCGGTCTCGTCGGCCATGTCGTTGTTGGCGTGGTCGCCCGCGACGACCATGAACGGCGCGAGCACGGCCTTCGTGTAGCCTGCCGCCGTCGCTGCCTTGATGACGTCTTCGCAGGTGGGGGTTGCCTCAACCGTGCCGACGAAGAACTGGGCGAGGCCCTTGTTCTTGAAGACCTCCTGCATCTTGGCGTAGTCGGCGTTGGAATCGGCCTCGGTGCCGTGGCCCATGAGGCACAGCGCCGTCTTGCCGTCGTCGAAGCTCTTCATGTTCTCCTTGATGGCGTCGGCGACCTTGGAATAGTCGTCGTCGGAGGTGAGCAGCGGGTCGCCGAGCACGATCTTGTCGAACTTGTCGGCGTACTTGTCGATCTCGTCCTTCACGTCGGTGTATTCCAGGCCCGCCATGAGGTGCGTCGGTTGCACGACGACGGTCTTCACACCGTCTTCCACGCAGCGGTCGAGCGCCTCGGTCATGTTATCGATGGTGATGCCATCGCGTTCTTTAAGCTTGTCGATGATGATCTGCGCGGTGAAGGCGCGGCGGACGTCGTAGTCCTGCCAATACTTCTCGCGGATGGCGTCTTCGATGGCGCCGATGGTGATGTGGCGCGAGTCGTTGTAGCTCGTGCCGAAGCTCGTGACGAGGATGACCGGCTTCACGGCTTTCTCCTCCTTCTTGTCGGTCGCGCTCGAGGAGCTGCTTGCGCTGCAGCCCGCAAGCGCCATGCCCGCAAGCGCGACGGCGCCCGTTGCGGCCGCGCCCATGAAGTTGCGGCGCGAGATCCGTTCTGCCATGTTGGTTCCCTTTCCCTTGTTCCTTGCGGCCGGTTTTCCCGGCCTTCGCTTGTCTTGGCGGCGATACGAAAAGTGCGCCCTTCCGCGGTGGAAGGGCGCACTCATCTCCCCGCCGGCATGGCACCGGCGATGCTTCGAAAAGGGAGCGTGCGCCCCTCGGGGTTCACAAGGGGGTCGCGCCACGGCGCATGCCGTGAGGAAGAGGCGAAGCAATCTGGCTTAGCGCGGGGGGCACCCCCGGCTTTACAGTAATGTCCCTTGCCCAGGATTTCCACCTGGTTCCCTCCGCGAACCGCTCTCGCCGAACACGCGTTTCGGCAATGCGGCCAATTCCTTGTATTCGATTGTTTTTCTGCTCGCGTTCAAGACTTTGTATATGATAGGGGGCGTTCGGGGGCGTGTCAAAGACGCCCTGGCGAGCGCAAGCGCGCTCTCTCTCAGGGGAAAAGGAGCCTCATGATCCATTTCGTCGGCGCGGGAAGCGGCGCCGCAGATCTCATCACGCTGCGCGGCGCGCGCCTTCTGCGGGAAGCCGACGTGGTCGTTTGGGCGGGAAGCCTTGTGAACCCCGAGCTGCTCGCCGAGTGCAAGGAAGGCTGCGCCATCCACGACAGCGCGCACATGACCTTGGAAGAGGTGCTCGACGCGATGTGCGCCGCCGATGCTCGCGGTGAAGAGGTGGTGCGCCTGCACACGGGCGATCCGTGCTTGTACGGCGCCATCCAGGAGCAGATGGACGCGCTCGATGCGCGCGGCATCGCCTTCGACGTGGTACCGGGCGTGTCGAGTTTCTGCGGGGCGGCCGCGGCGCTTCGCCAGGAGTACACGCTTCCCGGCATAAGCCAATCGGTCGTGATCACGCGCCTTGAGGGCAGGACGCCCATGCCCGCAGGCGAGGATATGGCCACCATGGCGAAAAGCGGCTCGACGATGGTCGTCTTTTTGAGCTCGGGGATGCTCGAGCGGCTTTCCTCCGAGCTTTTGGCGGCGGGGCGCGCCGCGAACGAGCCTGCGGCGCTCGTGTACAAGGCGACCTGGCCTGAAGAGAAGGTCGTGCGCTGCACGGTGGGCACGCTTGCCGAGGCTGCGCGGGAAGCGGGGATCGACCGCACGGCGCTCGTCGTGGTGGGGCGCGTGCTCGGAGCGCGGGCGCAAGGCGCGCACGCGCCCGAGGGGGCCGCGAGCGCCTACGAGCGCAGCAAGCTCTACGACCCCGCGTTTTCCACGGGATACCGGAAGGCCGCGAGGTAGCGTGGCGTTCGAGCACTACATATATACCGGGACGACACGCCTGCGCTGCGGGTACACCACGGGAAGCTGCGCGGCGCTCGCGGCGCAGGCCGCGTGCAGGATGCTCCTGTCGCAGGCGCCCGCCGATCGAGCGTCGATCGTCACGCCGAGCGGTCTTCCCGTCGAGGTGGACGTGGTCGATGCGTCTTTCGACGAGGGCTGCGCCGAGTGCGCCGTGCGGAAGGACGCCGGAGACGACGCCGATGTGACCGACGGCGCGCTCGTGTACGCGCGTGTGGAGTTCGCGAGGTCGGGCGCAGACGCTGCGGGCGACGGTAGCGCGTCCGGGCAGGAGGTTTCCGTCGACGGCGGCGAGGGCGTGGGGCGCGTGACGCTGCCCGGGCTCGAGCAACCGGTGGGAGCCGCCGCCATCAACGCGACTCCCCGTGCGATGATCGAGCGCGCGGTGCGCGACGTATGCGAGGCCGAGGGGTTTTCGGGAAACATGGCCGTGACGATTTCGGTACCCGAAGGCGCCGCTCTCGCCGCGAAGACCTTCAATCCGCATCTGGGGATCGAGGGCGGCATCTCCATCCTGGGGACGACGGGCATCGTCGAGCCGCGCAGCCTCGCCGCATTGCGCGACAGCATCGAGCTCGAGATACGCCAGCATGCGGCGCTGGGCGCGCGTGGGATCGTTCTCACGCCCGGCAACTACGGCGAGCAATTCATCGCCGATCACTTCAGGCTGCACGGCGTGCCAGTGGTCGTTATCTCCAACTTCGTCGGGGATGCGCTCGATTGCTGCGCGCGCGAAGGGTTTGCGCATGTCCTTGTTGTGGGGCATATCGGCAAGCTGGTGAAGGTGGCGGGCGGCATCATGGACACCCATTCGCGCACCGCCGACTGCCGTGCCGAGATCCTCGCCGCCCATGCTGCCATGGCCGGTGCGGGCCAAGGCGTCGTGCGGGATGTCATGTCGTCGATCACGACGGCCGCGGCGCTCGGCGCGATCGAGGCCGCCGGCGTGGGAGCGGCCGTCCGCGCGTCGCTCGCCGAAGCGCTCGACGACAGGCTCGCCCGACGCGCCGCGGGCGCCTGCGAGGTCGCAGCGGTCGTGTTCGATGCCGAGCGCCGCGAGCTTTTCCGCACCGCCGGCGCAGGCAAGGTCATCGAGGCGTTAGGAGCGGTGTATGAGTAAGGGAATGCTGTACGGTGTGGGCGTGGGCCCGGGGGACCCGGAGCTCATCACGCTCAAAGCCGCTCGCGTGATCGCGGCGTGCCCCGTCATCGCCGCGCCGCAAACGGCCGACGGGGCCGCGACCGCGCTCGATATCGCGCGGGCGGCATGCGATCTTTCCGGGAAGGACGTGCTTTCCGTGCGCTTCTCCATGACGCGCGACGCCGCCCGCCGCGCCGCGGAGCACGAAGCGGTCGTGGACGCGATCTGCGGGCATTTGGGCGCCGGGCGCGACGTGGCGCTTCTGAACCTGGGCGACGCGAGCATCTACGCGACCTTCCAGCGCATCGCGCCCGATGTGCGCTCGCGCGGTTTCGAAGCGCACGCCGTTCCCGGCGTGCCGAGCTTCTGCGCGGTGGCGGCGGCGCTCGAGCGCGACCTCACGCCCGATATGGCGGCTCCCCTGCATGTCGTGCCGGGCGGTTACGGCGACGTCGCTGACGCGCTTTCGTGGCCGGGGACGAAGGTCGTCATGAAGGCGCGCCGCGACCTTGCCGCCACCAAGCGGGCGCTTCGCGCGGCGGGCTCCTTCGACGACGCGGAGCTCGTGCAGGACTGCGGGCTTGCGGGCGAGCGCGTGTTCCGCTCGCTTGCCGAGGTGCCCGACGAGGGCAGCTACTTCTCGACGATGGTGGTGCGCTAGATGAGGGTTTCCTGCATCGCATTCACCGAGAGGGGGTATGCCCTGGCGGGCCGCATCGCGCATGCGCTCTCTGGCTGCTCGTCGGAGGGCGAGGGGGCTTCTGCCTGGGACGTTTCCGTCTCGCGTGGCTTCGGCGAGGGGAAGGTCTCCCTCGCTTCGTGGGCGGCGCGCGCGTGGGAGGCGTCGGACGCGCTTCTGTTCGTGGGCGCCGTGGGCATCGCGGTGCGCGCCGTGGCGCCGCATGTCGCCTCGAAGGCGAGCGATCCCGCGGTCGTGGCGGTCGACGAGGCGGGCCGCTTCTCCGTGGCGCTCCTGTCGGGGCATTTGGGCGGCGCCAACGACTTCGCGCTTGCCGTGGCCCGTGCGGCAGGGGCCATCCCCGTCGTCACCACGGCGACCGACGCCCGCGGCGTATGGGCGGTGGACACGTGGGCGCGCCGCGCGGGGCTTGCCGTTTCGAACCCCGAGGCGATCAAGCGCGTGTCGGCGCGGCTGCTCGCGGGCGGGCGCGCGGCGCTCTATTCCGACGTGCCGATTTCGGGACAGCCGCCGGAAGGCGTCGACGTCGCGGGCGATTGGGTCGCGGCCGACGTCGTCGTGTCGCCCTTCGTGGGCGCAGGCGCATCCGTCCATGCGGCGGAGGCGGGCGAGGTCGCGTCCTCACCGGCGGGCGCGGCGGGAGGGCCGGCGGGCGTGCGAGCGGAGCCGCTTCGCCTCGTGCCCCGCTCGATCGCGTGCGGCATCGGGTGCCGACGCGGTATCGCGGCGGGCGCGGTGGAAGAGGCCTTCTCGCTCGCTTGCGATCGTGCGGGGATCTTCCCCGCCGCCGTCGCTCGGGTCGCCTCGATCGACGTGAAGGCGCATGAGGCGGGGCTCCTTGCGTTCTGCGAAGCGCACGACCTGCCGTTTCGCACCTATCCTGCCGACGAGCTTGCGCTCGTCGCAGGCAGCGTGTCCCCATCGGCGTTCGTTGTCGACACCGTCGGCGTCGACAACGTGTGCGAACGCGCGGCCTTGGCAGAAGGCGGGACCCTCGTGCTGCCGAAGTTCGCGCATGGCGGCGTCACCGTTGCGTTCGCCCAGGTGGAAGTCGACGTTTCGTTCGAGAAAGGCGCATAGCATGGGCAAGCTCTTCGTGGTGGGAATCGGACCTGGGGATGCTGCGGGCATGACGTATTCGGCGCGTGCCGCGCTCGAGGCGGCCGACGTCGTGGTCGGGTACACGAAGTACGTCGAGCTCGTGGCTCCGGTCGTCCCGAAAACGGAACGGCTCGCGACGCCGATGATGCGCGAGGTGGAACGCTGCCGGCTCGCGCTTTCGCGCGCCGAGGAGGGCGGCACGGTCGCGTTCGTGTGCAGCGGGGACGCGGGCGTCTACGGCATGGCGAGCCCGGTGCTCGAGCTGGCCGACGAGTATCCGAACGTCGATGTGGAGGTGATCGCCGGCGTCAGCGCGGCCCAAAGCGGGTCTGCGGCGCTCGGTGCGCCGCTCGCGCACGATTTCGCCGTCGTGTCGCTGTCCGACCTGCTCACGCCCTGGGACGTCATCGAGCGCAGGCTCTCCGCCGCCGCGAGCGCCGACTTCTGCCTGTGCCTGTACAACCCGCGCAGCAAGAAGCGCGCCGACCGCCTGGCGCGGGCGGCCGACATCATGCTGAGATGGAAGGCCCCCGACACGCTCTGCGGTTGGGTGCGCAACATCGGGCGCGAGGGTCAGGAATCGGGGCTTTTGCCCCTGTCGGAGCTCGGCGGGCTTAAGGCCGACATGTTCACCACCGTGTTCGTCGGCAACGCGAACACCAAACGCGCAGGCGGCCGCATGGTCACGCCGCGCGGGTACCGGGAGATCCCATGCGAAAAGTAACGATCATCGGCGCGGGACCGGGAAACCCCGACCTGCTGCCAACCGCCGCACGCAACGCGCTCGACATCGCGGACGTCGTCATCGGGGCGCACCGCGCGCTTTCGGGCATCGACCTTTCGCCTGACGTGGTCGAATGCGAGCTCGTGCGAACGGACGACATCGTGAGGGCGCTTACCGGGGAGGCGTCCTGGCAGCGCGCCGTCGTCGTGATGACGGGCGACACGGGGCTGTTCAGCGGCGCGAAGCGCCTTGTCGGGGAGCTCGGCGCCGTGGCCGATCTCGAGGTGCGCGTGATTCCCGGGGTGAGCTCCGCGTCGTATCTGGCGGCGCGTTTGGGGCGCGCCTGGCAGACCTGGCGTTTCGCGAGCGCGCACGGCACGGCGTGCGACATCGTCGAGGAGGCGGCGCAGGGCGGCGAGCTTTTCCTCGTGACGTCGGACGGCGCGGCGCCGGCGCAGTTCGCTCGCGCGCTCGTGGAAGCCGGCCTTCCCGACACGGGAATCGTGGTCGGAGAGCGCCTGTCGTATCCCGACGAGCGCATCACGTGCGCGCGGGCTGGCGAGATCGCGGGCCGCGAGTTCGACGACCTCAACGTGATGCTGTTCGATTTCGGGCAGGCCCATAGCGCGCCCGCTTCGGCAGGTGCGCCGAAAGCGCCGGCCTCCTCGGACGAACGCGCTCAGGGCGCGTCCGCCCTTTCGCGTAATGACGAAAACGGGAAGGTGGCGCCTGCTCCGCAGACGGCGTGGCCGTACGCGTCGTCGGGCATTCCCGATGAGCTCTTCGCCCGCGGCGGGGTTCCCATGACGAAGGCGGAGGTGCGCGCGGTGGCGCTCTCGAAGCTTCGCCTCGCATCGACCGACACCGTGTGGGACGTCGGCGCCGGCACGGGAAGCGTTTCGGTCGAGGCGGCGCTCGTCGCGCGCGCCGGAGCGGTCTGGTCGGTCGAGCGCAAGCGCGAGGGCATCGCGCTCATCAAGGAGAACGCGGAGCGTTTCGGCTGCGGAAACGTGTTCGCAGTCGAAGGTGAGGCGCCCTACGCGCTCGCCAAGCTTCCCGCTCCCGACGCCGTGTTCGTCGGCGGCAGCTCGGGGCGCCTCGCCGCCATCGTCCAGGCGGCCCGGTCGAAGAACCCGCGCGCCCGCTTCTGCGTGCCCTGCGTCACCGTCGAGACGCTCGGGCAGGCGTGCGAGGTCTTCTCGGGAGATGCCTTCGAGAGCTTCGAGGTATGCCAGGTAAGCGTCGCCCGCGCCGAGGAAACGGGTTCGCATCACCTGATGCGCGCGCAGAACCCGGTGTTCCTCGTCAGCGCACGGGGCGCGAATCCGCTCGAAGGCGATGCAGACCGCAACGTGCGCGTCCTTGCGCAGGCGGCCTGCACCGTCGCGGGCGCTTCCGCTCATGAGGCGGTCTTCGGGGAAGGGGACGCATCGTGAGCGCGGCCATCCCTCGCTTCATGGTTGCCGCCCCGAAAAGCGCAAGCGGCAAGACCGTCGTCACGTGCGCGCTTCTGCGGGCGCTTTCGCGCCGTGGCCTTGTTCCCGCGGCGTTCAAATGCGGCCCCGATTACATCGACCCCTTGTTCCATCGCCGCGTCGTCGGCGTGCGTGCAGGGAACTTGGACGGGTTCTTCACTGACGCGCCGACGATGCGCGCTTTGCTCGCGCGCGGCGCCGAGGACGCCGACGTCGCCGTGCTCGAAGGCGTTATGGGCTTCTACGACGGCATGGCGCCCGGCGCGGCCGACGCGAGCAGCTACCAGGTCGCGCGCGATACCGGTACGCCCGTCGTGCTCGTGGTCGACGGCAAAGGCGCGTCGTTCACGCTCGCAGCCGTGGTGCGCGGCATCGCGGGGTTCCTCCCGCGGGCCAACGTGCGCGGCGTCATTTTGAACCGCACCTCGCGCGCTGCCTACTCGTACGCGGCGCGCGCGATCGAAGAGCACGCCGGCGTCGCCGTGCTCGGATACGTTCCGCCCGACGAGGCGTTCGCGCTCGAAAGCCGGCATCTCGGCCTCGTCACGGCAGACGAGGTGCTGGAGCTGTCTGCGCGCCTCGATGCGATGGCGGATGCGATCGAGCAGACGGTCGATGTCGGCCGTCTGCTCGGCATCGCGCGCACCGCGCCGGAAATCTCCGAGGAACCTTATCGCTTGGCCCCCGTCCCCGAAACGCCCGTTTCCATCGCGGTCGCCCGCGACGAGGCGTTCTCGTTCTACTACCAGGAAAACCTCCGCGCGCTCGAGGACTTAGGCGCGCGCCTCGCGTTTTTCAGCCCGCTTTCCGATAGCGCCTTGCCCGAGGGCGCAAGCGGGCTTTACCTGGGCGGCGGCTACCCCGAGCTGCACGCGCGCGAGCTTTCGGGGAACGCCGCCCTGCGCGCTGCGGTGCGCGACGCCGTTTCGGCTGGCATGCCGTGCGTGGCGGAATGCGGCGGGTTCATGTACCTGCAGCAGGAACTCGCCGACGAGGACGGCACGCGTTGGCCGATGGCGGCGGCCCTTCCCGGTTCGTGCGAGAACACGGGGAGGCTGTCCCATTTCGGGTACATCGAGCTCGAAGCGCGCCACGCGGGGCTCTACGGGCCAGCCGGCACGCGCATTCGCGCCCACGAGTTCCACTACTGGCATTCCACCTGCGAGGGCGATGCTTTCTGGGCGCAGAAACCGCGACGCGACAAGGGCTGGCCGTGCATGGAAACCACGCCTTCGCTCGCGGCGGGCTACCCGCACGTGTACTACCCCGCGGCGCCCGATGCCGCCCGCGCGTTCGTCGAGGCTGCGGCGAGGTACGCGAAGAGGGTGCGGCATGAATAGCGAGACCATGAGGATGCGCGTACGGGAGGAAGTCGCCCGCGTCGGAGCTTTGCGGCCCGGCGAGGAGCTTGCGCGCACGGTCGCGGGCATCGCGCCTGCGGACGAGACGGCGCGCGCGGCGGCATACGCGCAGTGGGACTCCGTCGCTCACCCCTTAGGCGGGCTCGGGACGATGGAGGACGCCGTCGCGCGCATCGCCGCGGTCCAGGGAAGCGCCGACGTCGAGGCGTTCCCTCGCGCACTCGCCGTGTTCTTCGCCGACAACGGCGTCGTGGCCGAAGGCGTGTCCCAAAGCGGGCAAGAGGTCACGCTCGCCGTGGCGCGCAACATGTGCGAGGGCTCGACGAGCGCGTGCCGCATGGCCGCCTTCGCCGGATGCGCGGTCGTGCCCGTCGACGTGGGAATGGCCGCTCCCGCCAAAGACGAGCGCATGATCTGCGCGAACGTCCGCCGCGGCAGCGGGAACATCGCGTGCGGCCCTGCCATGGCGCGCAACGAGGCCCTTCGCGCCATGGAAGCCGGCATCGCTTGCGCACGCGGTCTTGCCCGGGCAGGCGCGCGCCTCCTCGCTGCGGGCGAGATGGGCATCGGCAACACGACGACGTCGGCCGCGGTGGCCGCAGTGCTCCTCGGGCATCCCGCAGCCGATCTTGTCGGCCGCGGCGCCGGACTCGACGACGCGGCGCTTGCACGCAAGCGGGCGGCGGTGGAACGGGCGTGCGCCCTGAACGCTCCCGATGCCGCAGACCCCGTCGACGCGATCGCGAAGGTGGGTGGTCTCGACATCGCCGCGCTTGCCGGGTTCTACCTCGGCGCCGCGGCGTGCCGCGTGCCGGCGGTTCTCGACGGGGTCATCTCGTGCACGGCGGCGCTCGCGGCGAGCCGCCTCGCCCCGCATGCGACAGACGCCCTCATCGGCAGCCACGCCTCCTCCGAGCCGGCGGCGCGCCTGCTTCTGGGTGCGCTCGGGCTCGACGCGCCCCTTCAGGCGGGCATGCATCTGGGCGAAGGCGCGGGCGCATGCGCGTTTCTCCCCCTGATCGATTCCGCGCTCTGCGTATATCGAGACGGCAAGACGTTTTCCGCAACGGGAATGGCGGCCTACGAGCGCTTCGGGGAGAAGGCATGACGACGACGCTCGTCATAGGCGGCGCCGCGAGCGGTAAAAGCGCGTTCGCCGAGTCGCTCTGTATGGAATGCACGGGCCCTCGCGTCTACGTGGCGACGATGGATGCTTTCGGGGACGCGGGCGGCATCCGCGTGGCGCGGCACCGTGCGCTGCGCGAGGGGAAGGGGTTCGAAACGCTCGAGCGTCCGCGCGGCATCGACGCGCTCGTCTCGCACGTGCCCAAGGGCTGCACCCTTCTCCTCGAAGACGTCGGCAATCTCGTGGCGAACGAGCTGTTCGCCGGTGACTCTCCATGCGCAGGCGACGCCGAGCGGGCAGCGCAGGAGGCGTGGCGCGGCATCGACGCGCTTGTCGCCGCGTCGCGCGACGCGGTGGTGGTCACCGTCGATACGTTTCGCGACGGCGTGCGCTACGATGAGGGGACCGAAACATGGCGGCGCGCCGTCGCGCAGGTGAACGCGCGGGCGGCGGCATGTGCCGATCGGGTGGTCGAAGTGGTATGCGGGATTCCCCTCTGGGTGAAAGGCGAAGGTGCGAAACGGTGAAGGTAACAGAGGCGATCGGTGCGGCGTTCGGCACGTTTTCTCGTATCCCTGTCCCGAAATCGGTATGGACAGAAGCGGGGACGACGCATGCGCTGGCAGCGTTTCCCCTGGTGGGACTTGTCGAAGGTTTCCTCATGGCCGCTTGGGGGCATGTTGCGAACCTCATCGGGCTGCCCGCGCCCATCGTGGCCTGCGTGCTCACGGCGCTTCCCGTGGCGGTGACGGGAGGCATCCATCTCGACGGGCTCGCCGACACGTCCGACGCGCTTTCGAGCTATGCCCCGCGCGAGAAGAAGCTCGAGATCATGCACGACCCGCGCGTGGGCGCCTTCGGCGCTATCGCCGTTGCGCTGTACCTCGTCATGCAGTTCGCGCTGTTCATGACGTTGCCGCTCACGGCGGGCGTGTTCTTGACGCTCATGTGCTCGCTTGCGCTTTCGCGCGCGCTGTCGGGCCTTGCCGTTGAGTGCTGGCCGTCTGCGCGAGCGGATGGCATGGCGGCAAGCCTTGCCCCAGCGAAGAAACGCCCTCGAATCGTTTGTCCCCTTGTCGTCTTCGCCGTGGCGGCATCGATTGGAATGATCGTGTTTTTCCAGGTCATCGGTGTATGTATGGTCATCGCAGCGCTTAGCGTGCTCGCATGGTACCGCCATGTCGCCCTGTCCCGATTCGGCGGCGTGACGGGAGATGCGGCCGGGTGGTTCCTCCAATGGGTCGAGCTCGCCATGCTCGCCGTGCTCGCGGTGGGGAGCGCGCTGTGATCCTAATCGTCGGCGGCGCCTATTCGGGAAAGAAAACCTTCGTGCGCGATGAGCTCGGGTTCTCGCCGCGCGAGTTCGTCTATGCGGCACGTCTTGCGGACGCATGCGAACCGGTGCCGCCCAAGCCGCAGGGGCGCGTCGTCGTCGACTGCGAGGAGCTTGCCCGCATCTGCGACGAGACCCGCGCGCTTGCGCTGCTTGCGCCGTTCGACGTCGTCGTCATCGACGAGGTCGGTTCGGGCGTGGTTCCCGTTCGCGCCGACGATGCAGCGTGGCGCGAGCGCGTTGGGCGCCTCAGCTGCGCGCTTGCCGAGCGCGCGGATGCGGTCGTGCGCATGACGTGCGGAATTTCCCAGGTCATCAAGGGAGACCTTGCCACCGCGCCGCATGGCGAAGCGCGCCCGATCGCGATCACGCTTCGACGCCACGGCGCCACGGCAAGCACAAGCGAGCACCGCTACAGCGGTGCCGGAACCGACGAGCCGCTCTCGCCCGAAGGCGAACGCGCGCTTCGCGGCATCGCTGCCCGAGAAGACGTTTGCCGCGTCGTCACGAGCGGCATGCTGCGCACCGACCAGACGGCGCGCATCCTCTACCCGAACGCCGAGATCATGACGTGCCCGGGGCTGCGCGAGATGGACTTCGGCGCTTTCGAGGGAAAGACCGCGGCCGACATGGAAGGCGATGCGCGCTATCGCGCTTGGGTCGACGCATGGTGCCGCCCGAGCTGCCCGGGCGGCGAGGACGAGGATGGCTTCGTCGCGCGCGTTCTCGCGGCGTTTCGCGAGGTGTGCAAGCGCGAGGCCGCTTCGGGAAGCGACGAGGTCGTGTTCGTCGTGCATGCCGGCACGATCCGCGCCGTTCTCTCCGAACTTGCCGTCCCGAAAAGGGGATACTTCGACGTCCACACGGAACCGGGCGGTGCCTGGCGCGGCGTATGGGACGGAACGGCGCTTTCGGACGTGCGCCCGCTTTCGGGGGCGACGGCCCGATGACGACGCTTCTCGCCGTGGTCGTGGGCTTCGCGCTCGACCTTGCGCTCGGCGACCCGCGGTGGCTGCCGCATCCAGTCGTCGCCATGGGGCGCGTCATATCGTGGGCCGAACCGCGCCTTCGCCGCGCGTTTCCGGATACGCCCGCCGGCAAGCGGAGGGCGGGATGCATGCTCGCGGTTTTCCTTCCCGTGGTGAGCATGCTTTTGACCTGGGGCGTTCTTGAGCTGCTCGGCATGGTTCACCCGTTTGCGCGCTTCGTGGGCGAGGCATGGCTGAGCTACCAGCTGCTCGCCGCCTGCGAGCTTCGCCGCCAGAGCATGGCGGTCGCGCGTGCGTTCTCGGAAGGGGGCCTCTCCGCGGCGCGCGAGGCCGTCGGGCGCATCGTGGGTCGCGACACATCCGTCCTCGACGAGGCGGGCGTCGCGCGCGCGGCGGTCGAAACGGTAGCCGAGAACGCGAGCGACGGCGTCATCGCGCCGCTTTTCTACCTCTTGATCGGCGGGGCGCCTCTGGGCATGGCGTACAAGGCCGTGAACACGCTCGACAGCATGGTCGGCTACAAAAACGACCGCTACCTCGATTTCGGACGCGCCTCCGCGAAACTCGACGATGCGCTGAACCTGGTGCCGTCGCGTCTCGCCGCGCTGCTCATGGTGGTTGCGTGCCCCCTCGTCGGGCTCGATGCGCGCGGGGCATGGCGCATCTGGCGCCGAGACCGGCGTCGGCATGCAAGCCCCAACGCCGCCCAGACCGAATCGGCGTGCGCGGGCGCGCTCGGGCTGCGCCTTGCCGGGCCGGCGGTGTATTTCGGCACCGTCGTCGACAAGCCGACGATCGGAGACGCGGCGCGCGCCATCGAGTGGGCCGACATCGCACGGGCGAACCGTCTCATGATGGCCGCATCCGTTTGCGCCCTCGTCGCGTTCGGCGTCGTTCGCGCGGCCGTCGTCGTTGCCTTGGGGGTGGCGTGATGGGGGAAAACGCCTCTCGCGCCGAACGCATGCGCGCCGATGCGCTCGCGCAGCGTGTGCACGGTGGAAGCGCCCGCTCGCTCGGCCTTGCGGACGAGCACGGCGCCCGCCCGCCGCACGTGCTCGACTTCTCGGTGAACGTGAACCCTCTGGGCCCCTCGCCGCGTGCCGTCGACGCCGCCCGGCAGGCCCTCGCGCACATCGATGCGTACCCCGATCGCGAAAGCCGCGCCCTTACGCGCGCCCTCGCCGCGTCGTACGGCGTCCCTGCGGAATCGATCGTGTGCGGGGCGGGTGCCTCCGACCTCATCTGTCGTCTTGCCGCCGCCCTGCGCCCTCGCCGCGCGATCGTGTGCGCGCCGACGTTCTCGGAATACGCCGAAGCGGCAACCCGCTTCGGTGCGGATGTGCAGGAGGTTCCCCTTTCGGAAGAGGACGGGTTCGACGTGCCCTGCGCCTTCGCCCGCGCGATCGCGGGGCCGGGCGACGTTGCCTTCCTCTGCAGCCCGAACAACCCGACCGGCCGGCTCATCGCGCCTGACGTGCTCACCGCCGTGGCGGACCGATGCGAGAAGACGGGCGCGCTGCTCGTCGTCGACGAGTGCTTCCTCGGGTTCTCTCCCGACGCGGCCTCTCGCAGCCTCGCCGTACGGGCCGGCTCGTCGCGCCATGTGGCGGTGCTTTCGGCTTTCACCAAGTTCTACGGCATGGCGGGCCTTCGATTGGGTTATCTCATCTGCGGAAACGCCGACATACTCGAAGGCGTTCGCGCAGTGGGGCAAATCTGGCCCGTGTCGTCGGTCGCCGAGGCCGCGGGGGCGGCGGCGCTTCTCGACACCGACTACCTTGCGCGCACGCGGCGCGTGGTGGAAAGCGAGCGTGCGTGGCTTGCGCGCGAGCTGTCGGCGCTCGGGCTTTCCGTCGTGCCGTCGAGCGCGAACTATCTTTTGTTCCGCGCGCCGGAAAGCGACCTTGGCAAGCGGCTCTACGAACGGGGGATCCTCGTGCGAACCTGCGCGTCCTTTTCGGGATTGTCCTCTTTCTGGTACCGTGTTGCCGTGCGCACGCGCAAGGAGAACGAGACGCTCGTCTGCGCGCTTGCGCGCGTGCTCGAAGACGCCTGTGCCTGCAAGCTGGGCGAAGGGGCGCCCGCAAGCACCGCCGCGCCCGAAGCGCAAGGAGCCGCGGACGCACAGCGGGCTGCGCACCGAATAACGAAGGAGGCCGATGCGAATGGGTAGGGCGAAGCCCCTCATGATCCAGGGGACGATGTCGAACGCGGGGAAGAGCCTGCTTGCCGCGGGAATCTGCCGCGTCCTTGCGCAAGACGGCCTGCGCGTGGCTCCCTTCAAAAGCCAGAACATGGCGCTCAACAGCGGCGTCACGGCCGATGGGCTCGAGATGGGCCGCGCGCAGATCATGCAAGCCCAGGCGTGCGGCGTCGAGCCCGACGTGCGCATGAACCCGATTCTCCTCAAGCCCGAGGGCAACCGGAAAAGCCAGCTTGTCGTGTGCGGCAAGTCGCAAGGCTCCTTCGAGGCGCGCGATTACTTCGGTCGTAAGAAAGCGCTCATGCCGCAGATCCTCGAAGCGTACGATTCGCTCGCTGCCGAGGTCGACGTCGTCGTCATCGAGGGCGCGGGCAGCCCGGCGGAAATCAACCTCGCGGCCGACGACATCGTGAACATGGGGCTCGCTCGCGCGGTAGGCTCACCGGTGCTGCTCGCCGGCGACATCGATCCAGGTGGCGTGTTCGCCCAGCTCTACGGCACGGTTTCCCTGCTCCCTCCCGAAGACCGCGCGCGCGTGCGGGGGCTTATCGTGAACAAGTTCCGCGGCGACGTCGAGATTCTGCGCCCGGGGCTCGCTCCGCTCGAAGAGATGTGCGGCGTCCCCGTGGTGGGAGTCGTGCCCTACCTGAAGCTCGACCTGGACGACGAGGACTCGCTCTCGCCGCGCCTTGCGGCCCGCAGCGTGCGCGGCATCGTCGACATCGCCGTCGTGCGCCTGCCTCGCCTGTCGAACTTCACCGATTTCGATCCGCTCGACCGCGTGGACGGCGCGGCCGTGCGCTATGTCGAGCGCGCCTGTGACTTGGGGCGGCCTGATCTCGTCGTCCTTCCCGGTTCGAAGAGCACGATTGCCGATGCGCGCTGGCTCGATGCGAGCGGCATGGGAGCCTGCATTCGCGCGCTTGCCGCCGAGGGCACGCCCGTGCTCGGCATATGCGGGGGGTTCCAATTGCTCGGCCGCGACCTTGTCGACCCCTACGGCGTGGAGGGGTCGGGCGACGCGCGCGGGCTCGGGCTCGTCGCGGCAAGCACGCGCTTCGCCTCTGAAAAGCACCTATCCCGATCGGAGCTCCACATCACGGGCGCCGAAGGCGTGTTCTCCGTATGGAACGGCATGTGTGCGCGCGGCTACGAGATACACGACGGGCATACGACGCTCGACTGCGCCGCAGCCGGAACGATCGACGGCAAGCCCGAAGGTGCGGCCTGCGGAAACGTATTCGGCACGTACCTTCACGGGCTGTTCGACGAGCCGAAGCTCGCCCGCGCGCTCGTCTGCGAGCTCGCGCGCCGGCGCGGGCTGCCGGAAGGCATCGTGGGCGCGGTTGGCGCCGCATCGGCGGCCGAGTACAGAAACCGCGAACTCGATCGCCTGGCGAACGCCGTGCGCGGCGCGCTCGACATGGATCGCATCTACCGCATCATCGAGGAGGGCGCATGATACACGTTTACCACGGCGACGGAAAAGGGAAGACGACGGCCGCGATGGGGCTTGCGCTGCGCATGATCGCCGCAGGTCGCGCCGTCGTCATCGTGCAATTCCTGAAAGACGGCGAAAGCGGGGAGGCGCGTATGCTCGCCGACCGGCTCGGCGCGGCGCTGTTCGCGGGCAAGGCGTCGGGCAAGTTCACCTGGTCGATGACGCCCGAGGAGCTTGCCGCCACGCGCGCATTGCATGATAGGAACCTGACGTGCGCGCTTTCCGAGGTGAAACGTGCGGATGCGGGGCTGCTCGTGCTCGACGAGGCGCTCGATGCGCTTGCGAAGAGGCTCGTCGATAATCGGCTCGTCGAGCGCGCGCTCGATGCCTCCGCAACGGGGCTCGAGGTGGTGCTCACCGGGCGCGCCCCGGGCGACGATATTGCGGCGCGGGCCGACTACATAACCGAGATGCGA
>CAKUIV010000016.1 GCA_934661105.1 uncultured Ellagibacter sp.
GCTTCCAAGAGCAGACGATGCCCTCGAGATCCTCAAGCGAGGCGATGCGTGGATAGGGACAGGCGACGTGCTTTCCCGCACGATCGATGATTACGGGATGAATGCCTGCCGATGTTGCGCCGTCTCCATCCGCTTCAGGCAGATCGCCGACATGGAGAGCGCGTGCGGGGTCTACGCCCATTCGCTCAAGCGCCAGATCGAACACGACGTGGTCGGGTTTTCGATAACCGACAGCGGCGGAAGCAATCACGTCGTCGAAATAGGGGAGCAGCTTGAGCTCCCGCAGGAGCCCCTCCAACGAGGCATCCCAGTTCGATACGACACCGAGTCGCACCCCTGCGTATTTGAGCGTTCTGAGGGCTTTCAGGACGTCTGGATAGATCTCCCAGTGGTCTGCATGCAAGTATGCCTGGTAAAGGTCACTCGATATGCCGGGGGCGTCGTGCTCGAGGCCGGTGAAATTCGCGAGCATGGTGTACATGTCGATCCAGATCTGGCGCGACCGCTCGTGCGAGCACCAGAAGTCGCCGTCGCGCAGGTATTCGGCTTCGTAATAGGCGTCGATCTCGTCCCTGTAGGGTAGAACCTGCGAAAGGGCGATATCGTGCCCTCGTTTTCGGGCGACATCGACGAAAGCAACCGGAACGTCGGGGCAAGCGTGAATCAGAGTCCCCCCGATGTCGAAGAAGACTGCGTCGTATCGGTTCATGTTCCGCCTTTCGAGAGAGAGGTGGTTGCCGTCGTCGTGAGGTTTGAGCGGTAAAGCAAAAAAGCCAGGCACATAACGTACCTGGCTTTAGGATTCATGGTGGGCGATACAAGATTTGAACTTGTGACCCCTACCGTGTCAAGGTAGTGCTCTCCCCCTGAGCTAACCGCCCATGTCCTTGTTGACTTCCTTTGCGCTCTTGCGCGTCAACAAGACGATAGTATAGCAGACCTGGAATTCTTGCCAACCCCTTTTCTCATCTTTTTTCGAAAAAATTTCGCTAGGAGGGGATTGCACGGGAAAATGCCTGATCAACCTAATAATTTACTTCGTCATGCGCACACCGACGTAAACCGATGTGTCGGGCAGCCCTTTGATCTTGTAGACGCTTGAAAGGGGGATGGCCGAGATGCGCCACGTGTAGGTGCTCCCGTTCGCGCTCACGGTACCGGATTTGTAGGTGTTTCCAGCGTCGTCGGTACCGCTGTCGACGATCGCGGCCTCGGTGAGCCCTTCAGCGTCCATTGCGAGGTTGATTGCCTCGTCAACGCTTCCCGAGGTGAAGTCGGCGAACTTAAGGCGCATGTCGGTCGTGCCGGTTCGGTTCACGGTGAGCGTCCACGAACCCTTGAGGAGTCTTGATGCGTCGCTCGCGGACAAGCTCGAGATTCCCGACGCGTACATCGTTCCCGCATCGACGAGGCTCACATCGGCGGGAAGTTTCACGAGGTCGAAGCCGCCGTCGGGGTATTGGCCGTCCTTCGTTGTCTCGTATATCGTGTAGCCGGCATCGGTGAAACCCTGCTTGATCGTCGCATCGTCGCTTTCCATGAGCGAGGCGAGGTTGGGCAAATCGTAACTCACGTTGCGCGCGATGTTTTCTTGAACGGTCTGCTCAGCGCGGGCGGGGGCTCCGAAGATGCTGTCGAAGTATTTCATCAGCATGAACGCGCCGATGATCGCCGCGATGACAAGCAGTACCCCCACTACCTTGTAAGACGTTCGCGGAAAATCGAACGGGCGGGAAAGCCCCGATCCGTCCAGGTACTTCACCGATCCTTCAACATCGGAATATTCAGATTCGCGAAGCGCGTGGCTCGTTTCGCCGTTGCCGTGTTCCATAGGGTTCGCTCCTGTACGGTTTGTGTGTTTCGCCGATTATAGCATTGTGGGAAAACGTGGCTCCGTGGTACGATTTCCGCGCCCGTGGGGGAGTAGTTGGCGCAATCGCATGCGCGGCACGTTCAACATCATGGCCTTTCGATAGGTCTGGCGTGTCTGAAATAACGAGACTCATGGCGTAACGGCACTGCCGCTGCGCCATGAGTCTTTTTTTATGCATGCCGCCTGCTGCCTCGCCGAAAAAGCAAGAAAGCCGGATCTAAGACGAGGAGACGACGTGGATCTTTCAATCTTTACCAGCCCTGAAGCGTGGATCAGCCTGATCACGCTTATCTTCCTGGAAATCGTGCTCGGTGTCGACAACATCGTGTTCATTTCCATCACCTCGAATCGACTGCCGAAGGAAAAGCAGCATATCGGCCGCAAGCTCGGCCTAGCGGGTGCCATGGTGTCGCGCTGCATCTTTTTATGCTTCGCGAGCTTCCTCGTGCACATGACGACGCCGCTTTTCACCATCGACCTCGGCTTCTTCGCGCACGGCTTCTCCGTTCGCGACATCGTGCTCCTGCTTGGCGGTGCCTACCTTATCTACAAGGGTATCGACGAGTTGCGCGGTGTGCTCGCGCTCACCGAGGAAAAGGCCGCGCAGTCCGAGGAGCACAAGGCACTCCATCAGATCGGGCTTGCCCAGGCCATTGCCACCATCATGGTGATGGACGTCGTGTTCTCCATCGATTCGGTCATCACGGCGGTTGGCCTTGCGAACTATCTCATCATCATGATTCTGGCGGTCGTCATCGCGGTTGTCATGATGATGGCCTTCATCGATCCGATCTCCGATTTCATCAACAGCCACGCCGAGATGAAGATTCTCGCGCTGTGCTTCATCAGCGTCATCGGCGTGCTGCTGTTCCTTGATTCCCTCGGGATCAACTCCGGCATCGAGGTGCTCGATATGCACATGGAGAAACTCATGGTGTACTTCGCCATGGTATTCGCCTTCGTCTTGGAATTGATTCAGATGCGCTACGGCACCAACCTCAAGGCTTGGAAGGAAAGCCTCCAAGCGGATGACCAGGCAAAAGTCGAGAAGTAGACGGGTTGATGCAGGGGTGCTCGAGGGGCGGGTTGGAAGAAAAATCCGAAAAACTTGAAATTACCCCTTGCGCGATTCTGTGAGTCTGTTAATATATTCAACGTTGCGTCTGACGCAGACGAAACAACTCGTCGGAGTGGTGGAACGGCAGACACGCTAGCTTGAGGTGCTAGTGCCCACTTATACGGGTGTGCGGGTTCAAATCCCGCCTCCGACACCATCGATTGTTAAAGCCCCTCTTCGGAGGGGCTTTTTCATATTCTGAAATCATCTATGCAATCTTGCTACCGTAGGTTTCACGCCTCGGCCGGATTTTATGCGCGTTTTAACGAAACTCTGCTATGGGCATGCGTTTCCCCTGATAAAGGGGGTTGACTGTGGAAAATCGGCGAGATGAAAGGGACGGGCCGGGCGACAAGCTTCCCATGATTGCCTTATCGCCCGGCTCGCCTTCCCTGGCTTTATCCGACTTGGGCCCAAGGGGCTTTACCCGCTTCGCTCTCCGCGCCGAAGAGCTCGACGCATTCCTCGCTCACGAGGAAACGCGCCGCTTTGGGGAGGATGCGTGCCGAGAGCGGCGTCGTGACGCCGGCGACTTCGCCGTCAAACTGGATTTCCATCGGCGGTTCGGCGTGGACGACCACGTTTCTTGCCTGGAACGTCTCGATCGTGTCGGGACTGTCCTTGAAATTGTCATGGTCGATGGCGCGCGCCAGGAGGGCGGGGATGAGACCGAAGGCGTTCGCCGCCTTCAGCACCACGACGTCGAGCAAACCGTCGCGCGGATTGTTCTTGTTCGTGACGGAAATGTCGAACTGGATTTTCGAGAAGTTCACGAGCAGTACCCCGAGACCCTCGCTTTGAACGATTTCGCCGTCGAGTTCGAGGGAAATCTTCGACACTGGAGGCAAGGGGTTCGTGATGGCTGCGGAAAAGTAGGCCATCGGGCCGAGAAGCCGCTTCGATGGCTGGGCCCCCGCCATGATCGCCGCGTCGTAGCCTGCTCCCGCCATGATGCCGAATCCGCGCGTTTCCGGCTCTCCTTCTTTTCCCATGAACTCGATTTCGGCCAAGTCGAAGTCGAGGGTGATGCCCGCGCGCAAAAGCTTGGCGAGGGCGTGCGGCTCGTTGGGGGAGGCGAGATTCAGTGCGAGCAGGTTGGCGGTTCCTGCGGGGAAGGGGAGAATCGGGATGCCGGAGCCTGCAAGGCAATGGCTTGCGGCGGTGACCGTGCCGTCGCCGCCGCTTGCAACGACGGCGTCGAAGGCGTCGGCATCTGCGAGCAGGTCCTTCAGATCGGTCGTTCCGTCGGTGCAGCGAAGGCAGGCCTCATCGCCGTCTGTCGCGAACGAACGCACGAAATCGTAGATCGCGCCTTCTCCGTAACCGGATGCCAGATTGTTCAGCACGAGCAGTTTCACAGAATCCCCTCCGATTGCTATCATATGCAGATTGTAAAGCAACGTTTACGGCAACGCATACCAGATATAGTAAGGAAACCATTTTGTACATAGCCGACCAGGCCGCTCTCGAGGCGTTCGTTGAAAGGGCGTCGGGCTCTCCGGTGCTCGCCATCGACACGGAGTTTCTTCGGGAGAAGACCTACTACCCGCGTCTGTGCCTTTTGCAGCTCGCAACCGACGACGAAGTCGCTATCGTCGACCCGCTTGCGATCGACGATTTAACGGCGATAAGCCCCCTGCTCTCCGATGAGCGCACCATGAAGCTTTTCCACGCCGGCGGGCAGGACATCGAGATTCTACTGCGCGAGGTGGGGACGATGCCTCGCCCGCTTTTCGATACGCAGGTTGCGGCCACGCTTCTCGGGCATACCCAGCAGATCGGCTACGGCGCGCTTGTCCATGCGGAATGCGGTGTGTCGCTTAAGAAGATCGACTCGTTCACCGATTGGTCGCAGCGTCCGCTTTCCGATTCCCAGATCGATTACGCGGCCGACGACGTCGTCTACCTTCCTCGCGTGTATCGCCAAATGAAGAAAAAGCTCGAATCGAAGGGACGTCTCGGTTGGCTCGAGCCCGACTTCGAGGAGATGATGGATCCGGCGAAGTACTCGGAGAATCCGCGCCTTCGTTTCCGCAGGTTGAAGCGCGTGAACCAGCTCGATGCGCGACAGCTCGCCGCGGCTCGCGAGTTCGCCGCCTGGCGCGAGGAAGAGGCGCGCAAGCGCGATATGCCGCGCAAGTGGCTCGTCACCGACGAGCAGATCGTTGAGGCGTGCCGTCGCGATGCGAAGACCATCGACGATTTGTACATGGTGCGCGGCGTGCGCGAGAAGCTTCCGGTACGCGATGCCCGCGAGGTCATTGAGCGCATGAAAGCCGGTCGCGCATTGCCAAAGGAGCAATGGCCCGAGCTCGACAAGTCGTCGCGCAACGAACGCAACGTCGACGCTTCGATCGACCTCATGACGGCGCTTGTTCGCCTTCGCGCAAAGGAAAACGGCGTCGCAATGCAGACGCTTGCAAGCCACGGCGATCTCGCGGCCGTTGCGCGAGGACACTGCAAGGGCACCGACCTTATGAAGGGATGGCGCCGTGCGCTCGTCGGCGAGGAACTCGTCGATCTCATCGAGGGTCGGATTGCGCTCAGCCTGAACAAGGGGGAGCTCGTCGTCGAGCGTTTAGGGTAACGGTTTGCGAACGTTTCGCGCAGACTGACGTGCCGGCAATGCATCGACGTGCTTCGTCGGGTAAAGTACATTTGTACGAAAAAGCGGCCGTGCGGTCGCGCCAAGCGCGCCTTTAAGGAGTGAACCGGGCTTATGTTTATGAGTGGAAGCTATCTCGCCCTCGTCGTTGCAACGCTGATCATCGGCATGGGCGCCCAGTTTTACGTGAACAGCCAGATTAAAAAGTACCTGAGGGTGCCTTCTTCGCGTGGCGTGACCGGCGCGGAGATGGCTCGACGCATGCTCGCCGACCACGGTATCTACAACGTGGAAATCAGGCGGGGCGGCCCGAGCGAGGACCATTTCGACCCGCGCGACAACTCGATCACGCTCGACCCCGACGCGTTCGGCGGCACGAGCGTCACCGCAATCGCAACCGCATGCCACGAAGCGGGGCATGCCTGCCAGTTCGCTGAGGACTATGCGCCGATGAAGATTCGCGGTGCGCTCGTTCCGGCCGTGAATTTCGCCTCGAACGCCTGGGTCTTCATCCTGATGATCGGCATCGCGATGCAGCTTGCCGGCCTGCAGGCGCTTGCCATCGTGGTATATGCCGTGGTCGTGCTGTTCCAGCTCGTCACGCTTCCGGTTGAATTCAACGCCTCACACCGCGCAATGGACTACCTGAACGGAACGGGGGTCGTGGCGGCGGAAAGCCGTGGCGCTTACAAGGTGCTTCGCGCCTGCGCGCTCACCTATGTTGCGGCGGCCCTTACCTCGGTTCTCCAGCTTCTGTGGCTGCTCGGCCAGCAGCGCGACGAATAACCCTTTCATGGAACCCTGGGAGGAAAGCCTCGATCGCACTCGCCGCGCGACCGCCCGTACCGGCTCGTCGTCGCGAGCGCGTGCGTCCGAATCGTCGTACTACGTTGGGTCGACCGGGCGCGACTCGGACGCGGGTGCCCCCGACGCTTCTTCGTCTTCCGACGCCCTTACCGTCTCGGGAGCGATGGCGCTCGCGAAAGGAGCGCTCGAAGGCGTCACGGTGAAGGTGATCGGCGAGGTTTCCGAGCTGTCCAACAAAGCCGGTTACAAGGCCGTTTACTTCACGGTGAAGGACAAGTCGGCCGCCCTTCCGTGCATGATGTGGAACAACCGCTTCCGTGCGTGCGGTGTCGATATGGCAATCGGCTCGCTCGTGGAACTGACGGGTCGTTTCACGCTGTACGCCGCCAAGGGACGCATGAACTTCGACGTGTTTTCGATTCAGCTGGCGGGCGAGGGCAACCTGCGCGTCCAAGTGGCGAACCTCGCGCGCAAGCTTGCGGCGGAAGGCCTCTGCGACGAGCGGCGCAAGCGTCCGGTTCCCGCGAACATTCAGACGGTCGGGCTTGTCACATCTCCGCGGGGCGACGCGGTCCACGACGTGCTGCGCACGTTGCGTCGCCGTTGGCCCATGGCGCGCGTGCTCGTCGCTGGCGTGCCCGTTGAAGGCGCCAATGCCCCGCGCGAGCTTGTTCGAGGCATCGAATGCGTTGCTGCGGCCGGCGCTGAGGCGGTGCTGCTTGTTCGCGGCGGCGGGTCTTATGAGGATCTCATGCCCTTCAACGACGAAGGGCTTGCCCGGGCCATCGCGGCTTGCCCCGTGCCGATTGTCACGGGTATCGGGCATGAGCCCGATACGAGCATTGCCGATTTGGTTGCTGATGTTCGCGCGTCAACGCCGACGGGCGCGGCGGAAGCGGTCTCGCCGGTCGCGTCCGAGCTGTCGCAGGCACTTACGCAGCGCGCCCGCCGGCTGCACGACGGCCTTTCGCGCCGTCTCGACGGGTCGCGCGCTCGCATCGAGCGTGTGGCGACCCGTCCCGTGTTCACCGACTCCATGTACCTCATCGGTTCCGACGCGCAGACGCTCGACTTTCTGTCCGACCGTCTCTCGCGCGCGCTGCCGGGACGCATCGATGCGGATAAGTCGCAGGTCGATGCGCTTTCGGGTAGGCTCGCCCGCGCTCTTCCGACGAGCGTGTCGCGTGCGCGTGCGGAGGTTTCCGCGCTTTCAAGCCGTATAGCTGCCGTGGGGCCGCACCTCGTGCAAGGGGATGCTTCCCACGCTAGCGCGCTTGCGAAGAGCCTCGCGGCACGGGGGCGCTCCATCACGCCGCGGTTCGCGTCGGAAGTGGGGCTCGCCGCGTCGCGTCTGAACGACTTGTCGCCGTTGTCCGTCATTGCGCGCGGGTACTCGATCTCGAGAAACGAGAAACGTGAAGTGGTCAGCTGCACCGAGCAGGCACCCGTGGGGTCGCTGCTTTCCGTGCAGGTTTCCGACGGCGAGCTTTCCTGCCGCGTCGAGGCGGCGCATTCGAACAACAAGGAAGAATCGGAGGTTGCGAAATGAGCGAAGAGAAGCCTTTGGAGGAACTCACCTTCCGCGAGGCCATGTCCGAACTAGAACGCATCGTGGGGGTGCTCGAGAGCAATTCCCTCGAGCTGGAGCAGAGCCTCACTGAATACGAGCGCGGGGTGAAACTCGTGGCGCTTTTGAAGAAGCGCGTCGACGGCGCTCAGCAACGTATCGACGTGCTTATGGGCGAACTCGAGAAGCCCGCCGATGACGAGACGCGCGACACGACGCTCTCGTAAGACGGTCGTGGCGCATCCGCGCTACTGGCTGTCCTACGCGGGGGAGTCGCTTGCGCGGGCGCGCGCTGCCTGCGGTGACGGCGCTCTTGCGCCGCGCCGCTTGCCGAAATCGAATCAAGCGCACGTAAACCGCCTGCACGTTATGCCTACAATTTAACTTACACGTAACGTACGAGGAGGTTGGCTGTTGAACGTCTTGGTCATTAACGCTGGTTCGTCTTCTCTGAAGTACCAGCTCATCCACGTCGAAAGCCGCACGGTCATCGCGAAGGGCATTTGCGAGCGCGTCGGCTCTGCCGACTCCTTCCACAAACATGGCCTCGACGACAATGAGGTCGTGATCGATGCGAAGATGGCCGACCACAACGCCGCGATGGCGCTTGTCCTCGAATCGCTCACCGAAGGGCCCGACGCCCCGATTTCCTCACTCGACGAAATCGACGCCATCGGGCATCGAATCGTGCAGGGCGGCAAGTACTTCGACCGTTCGGTCCTCATTGACGACGACGTCATTGCCAAGATTGACGAGCTTGCCGAGCTTGCGCCGCTCCACAACAAGGCCGCGCTTATGGGCATCCACGCGTGCCAGCTCCATATGCCGGGCATTCCCATGGTCGCCGTGTTCGATACCTCGTTTTTCCAGACGCTGCCGCCGAAAGCTTACATGTACCCGCTGCCGTACGAGCTGTACGAGAAGTACGCGATCCGCAAGTACGGCGCGCATGGTACGTCGCACCGTTACATCTCCCAACGCGCGGCCGCGGTACTCGATGAACCGCTCGAGGATTTGAAGCTCATCACATGCCATTTGGGCAACGGCTGCTCCATGAGCGCTATCGACCACGGTGTGGCGGTCGATACCTCGATGGGCTTGACTCCGCTCGACGGCCTCATGATGGGCACGCGCTGCGGGTCGATCGATCCGGCCATCGTGCCGTTCCTCATGGATCACGAGGGTCTGTCCGCCCAAGAGATCAACGATCTCATGAACAAGAAGTCGGGCCTGCTCGGCATCTCCGGCGTGAGCAACGACCTGCGCAGCGTACGCGATGCGTCTGAAAACGGCAACGAGCGCGCGCAGCTTGCTTACGACATGTACTCGAATTCCGTGAAGAAGTACATCGGTTCCTACATTGCCGTCATGGGCGGCGTCGACGCCATCGTGCTCACCGCGGGCGTCGGCGAGAACTGCGAGAAGATGCGCCGCATGATTTTCGCCGGCCTGCAGCCGCTCGGCATCATCTTAGACGAGCAGAAGAACCGCCAGCGCGGCTTCGAACGTGAGATCTCGGCAGACAACTCCGCCGTGAAGATCATCATCATCCCCACCAACGAGGAATACATGATCGCGCTCGACACCTTCGACATCGTCCACGAGAAAATGGTGGCGGAGATCGACGGCGGCATGGCATAATCGACGACGATCGATTGCGAGAAGCGGAATTCGAAGCGTATTGACAGCGCACGCGGATTGCGATCGGCAATCGATTTCCGCATCCATGGAGCAAAGAGAAAGGGCGGCCTGGTGGCCGCCCTTTTCGCATTCAGCGTTCGAATTCGTTCAGCGTGCAGATTATTTTCCGTCCTTCAGCGTCTGCGCTTGCACGCAGGTGATGGCGACCACGCCCACGATGTCGTCGGCCGAGCAGCCGCGCGACAGGTCGTTCACCGGAGCAGCAAGGCCCTGGGTGATCGGGCCGTACGCCTCGGCCTTCGCCAAGCGCTGCACGAGCTTGTAACCGATGTTGCCGGCGTCGAGGTCGGGAAAGACGAGCACGTTGGCATGCCCCGCCACGGGCGACCCGGGCGCCTTCGATTCCCCGACTGCGGGCACGATGGCGGCATCGAGTTGCAGCTCGCCGTCGAGCGCGATCTCGGGTGCGAGGTTATGCGCGATTTCCACGGCGCGCACGACCTTCGCCGCGTCGTCGTTCTTGGCGGAACCCTTGCTCGAATGCGATAACATCGCCACGGCGGGCTCGGTGCCCATGAGCGACTTCCACGAGCGTGCCGAGTTCACGGCGATGTGCGCGAGGCGCTCGTCGTCGGGCTGCACCTCAAGGCCGCAGTCGCTGAAGATGAACGTGCCGTCCTGGCCCAGATCGCAGTTCGGCACCACCATGACGAAGAACGAGCTCGCGAGCTTCACGCCGGGGGCGGTTTTCAGAATTTGCAGGCAGGGGCGAAGAACGTCGGCGGTTGCATGGCATGCGCCTGATACCATGCCGTCGGCCTGCCCGCTTTTCACCATCATGACGCCGAAGTACAGCTCGTCGTCCATCTTCGCGAGGGCGTCGTCGGGAGTCATGCCCTTGTGTTTGCGCAGTTCGTAAAGCTTCGTCGCGAACCTCTCGCGCAATTCCGACGTCTTCGGGTCGATGATGCGCGCGCCTTCGAGGTTGCGCCCGGCGCCGTCGATCTCGACCTTGTTGCCGAGGACGACGATGTTGCACGCGTCATGTCCGAGAAGCTTCTCGGCCGCTTCGAGCGTGCGCGGGTCGTTTCCCTCGGGAAGCACGATGGTCTGCTTGTCCGCCTTCGCGCGGGCGAGCATGGTCTCCAAAAACGTCATGCGGAAGTCCTTTCTCGCGGTATCTATCGTTATTGTAGTGAGTTCAGGCACGTTTTTTGTATGAGATGCTGCAAGGGCTTTGCCTAGTCGGTAAAATAGTATCGTCTGCGGCCATTTCCCGATGCGTTCTTCGGAAGCCGCAGCCCGATGGCGCGTCGACGCGGCGCGTCAGGTCGCATACCTCGAATGAAAGGCAAAGCTCACATGGGCGTGCAATACACACAGTTCTCTGACATCGATATCGCCGACATCGACGCGGTCGTCGTCGGCAGCGGCTTCGCCGGCGGCGTCGTCGCCCGCGAACTCGCCGAGCGCGGCGGCAAGCGCGTGCTCATCATCGAGAAGCGTCCGCACATCGCGGGCAACATGTACGACGAGAAGGACGAGGCGGGCATCCTCGTGCACAAGTACGGTCCGCACATCTTCCATTCCAACGACAAGCGCGCCTTCGACTACGCGCGCCGTTTCTCGGGCTTTCTGGGCTACCAGCACCGCGTTCTCGCTGATTGGTACGGAACCTACATGCCCGTTCCCTTCAACAAGAACTCGATGGAAATCGCGTTCGGCGAGGAAAAGGCCGCGCATTACATCGAGAAACTCATCGACACGTTCGGCGACGAGCGCAAAGTCACGATCAACGAACTGCGCGAGCAGGACGACCCCGAGCTCGCCGAGATCGCCGACTTCGTGTACAAGAACGTGTTCCTCTACTACACCCAGAAGCAGTGGGGCCTCACGCCCGAAGAGGTCGACCCGTCGGTCACCGCGCGCGTGCCGGTGTTCATCTCGCGCGACAACCGCTACTTCCAGGACAAGTACCAGGGCATGCCGATCTTCGGTTACACGAAGCTCTTCGAGGAGATGCTCGATCACGAGAACATCCAGGTGTGCCTGAACACCGAGGCGGAAAGCGTCTTCGAGCTCGAATTCGAAAGCGACGCGGAGGACGCCCCTCTTTCGGCCATCAAGATCAAGGGGCAGAAGTTCGATGGTCCCATCGTCTACACCGGTCCGCTCGACGAGCTGTTCCTCGCGCGCTTCGGCCGCTTGCCGTACCGCAGCCTCGACTTCAAGTACGAAACTTACGACAAGGAGCACGTGCTGCCGTGCGGCACCGTCAACTTCACGGTGACCGAGGACTACACGCGCATCACCGAGTTCAAGTACCTCACGGGTCAGACGAGCGACAAGACCACCATCATGAAGGAGTACTCGCGCTCCTACGACGATCCGAAGACGCAGACGCCCTACTACGCCATCCTCTCCGACGAGAACCGCGCGCACTATGAGCGCTACCGCGCGCTCACGGCGAAGCTCCCCAACTTCTACCCGCTCGGTCGTCTGGCGGAATACCGTTACTACAACATGGACAAGATCATCAGCCTCGCGCTCGAGCTTTCCGACAAGCTCGTGGAGGAATAGGGCCATGAAGACCATCTCGTTCGCGGTGCCGTGCTACAACTCCGCGGCCTACATGGACACATGCATCGAATCGCTTCTGAAGTGCGGCGACGACGTCGAGATCATCATCGTCGACGACGGGTCGACCAAAGACGACACGCCCCAGAAAGCCGATGCCTGGCAGGAGGCCCATCCCGACGTCATCCGCGCGATCCATCAGGAAAACGGCGGGCATGGCGCGGCGGTGAACACGGGGCTCGCCGCGGCGCGGGGGCTCTACTTCAAGGTCGTCGACTCCGACGACTGGCTCGACGAGGCCGCCATGAAGAAGGTCATGGCGTATCTGCGCTCGCAGACGGATCGCGAGAAGGCGACCGATCTTGTGGTCGCGAACTATGTGTACGAGAAGGTTCACGAGGGAACGCGCACGGTGATGGGCTACTTCAACGTGTTCCCGACCGATAGCGAGTTCGGCTGGAAGGACGTGGGGCATTTCCGCCAGAGCCAGTACCTGCTCATGCACTCGGCGATCTACCGCACCGAGCTTCTGCGCGACACGGGGCTGAAGCTTCCCGAGCATTGCTTTTACGTGGACAACATCTTCGTGTACGTGCCCCTGCCGTTCGTGGACACGATCCGCTACCTCGACGTGGACATGTACCGCTATTTCATCGGGCGTGAGGATCAAAGCGTGAACGAGAGCGTCATGATGGGCCGCATCGACCAGCAGCTGCGCATCACGCGCTTCATGATCGACTCGGTCCAGCTGCCCGAAGACGTGGTCGAACCCAAGCTTCGCCGTTACATGCTGAACTACCTTTCCATGATGATGTGCATCTGCTCGATTTTCTGTCGCATGATCGGCACGGTCGAAGCCGATGAAAAGCGCCATGCCATCTGGGAGTACTTGAAGGAGCACAACCCCGGTGCGTACGGTCCTGTCCGTCGCAGCGTGCTCAACGTCGGCACGAACCTGCCCGGCAGCGTCGGCAAGCACCTCGGCATCTCGGGGTACCATCTCGCGCAGAAGATCTTCAAGTTCAACTAGGAAAAACCGCGCGAGCGGGGGTGCCCACCCACATGGTTTTCTCCAAGGGGCCTTGGCGGAGCGTTCCGTCAAGGCCCCTTGCTCTTGGGCGTTCATTTCCCACGTAACTTAACGTAATTTGAACAAATCCTTTACATTCGCTACACTTCAGACCTAACTCTAAGAGCGAGGTCTGTCTAGGCGTTTGCGCAGCAGGCCGACTATCACGTCCCTCCGAAGGAGAACGATTTGCTGACGCAAAGTGAATATCGCGTGCTCTGCGCGCTTCAAGACGACGAGAACGCGCGTGCAGACGACATTGCCTGCGCGCTGTCGATGGACTGCCATGCGGTGTCGCAGGCGATCGCGGCCCTGATGCGTGCCGGCTACCTTCGCGACAACGCCACCTTGACCGATGTGGGCAAAGTGGCGATCCAGCCGTATCAGATATGCGATGCGATATATCATGCGCAGGGCTTCGACCAAACGTTCATCGAGGTCATGGCAACCGACGTGCTTGTGAACATCTGCTCGGCGCTCGGGTGCGCGCGGGGCGACATCGTCGACATCCGCCCCTTGAAGCGCGGGCTTACCAACCTGTCGTTCTCCTTCTCGTGCAAAGGGGAAGGGTACGTGTACCGCTACCCCGGAGTCGGCACCGATGAGATCATCAATCGCGCTGCGGAGGCGCATGCGCTTAACGTCGCTTCGAAGCTTGGGCTCGATACCTCGTTTATCTGCGAAGACGAGCAGCGTGGGTGGAAGATATCGCGTTTCATTCCCGACTGCACCCCGTTCGACTACGATGACGACCGTCAGGTGGGACGTGCGCTCGCGGCGATCCGGCGTTTGCATGAAAGCGGGGAGACGTCCCCGTGGTCGTTCGACTTCCACGAAGAGTCGGCGAAGCTTGAGCAGTTGCTCGTCGACTCGGGCGCGCGTTTGCCCGAAGGCTACGACGAACTGAAGCGCAAGGCGGCGCGCGCCTGCGAGATCATGCGGGAAGACGCTTCGGCGCCGGTGCTTTGCCATAACGACTTCTACGGTCCGAACATCCTCGTGCACGGTTCGGATATGTGCGTCATCGACTGGGAGTACGCGGCGATGGGAGATTATGGCTGCGACTTCGGAAACTTCATCGCTCAGGGCTCCGGCTATACCGTCGAGCGTGCCTGCGACGCGATGGCTCGGTATTTCGGGCGCGAGGCCACGCCGCGCGAGCGGGTTCATCTTATCGCCTGCACGGCGGTCGTGGGTTGGTATTGGTACGTGTGGGCTCTGTTCAAAGAGAGCAAGGGAAGTCCCGTCGGCGAATGGGCGAGCGTGTGGAAGCGTGCCGCAAGCGAGTTCGCCGAGGCGGCCATCGAGCTTGAGGGATCCCAAGGGGAAAGCGCCGATGCGCTCACGTTCGAGGAGTTCACCGTCCTTGCGGGCGCTGAGGCGGCGTCGCGTGGGGCCGTTCATCCCGAATCCGTCGACGGGGAGGCGTACCGTGCGGCGGTGGAGTCGCTCTCGGCTCGCGGATACCTCGACGGCGACTCGGTGACGATCGCGGGTATGACAGCGCTCGAACCGTATCGCGCGCGGCGCGCAGTGCTTTTGGCCGCGGGGTTCGGCAGCCGGCTGCTCCCCGTTACCGTGAACACCCCGAAACCTCTTGCGCGCGTGCACGGCGTGCGCATCATCGATCGACTCATCGATGCGCTCCTTGCTGCGGGAATCGATGAGATTTATGTGGTCAGGGGATATCTCGCCGAGGAGTTCGACCAGCTCAAGACGAAGTACCCGATGATTAGGTTCATTGAGAACCCGCTTTTCGGCGAGACGAACAACATCTCGTCCGCGGTCGCCGCATGCTCTCATTTCGAAGGGGCCTATGTGTTCGAGAGCGACTTGTTCCTGGCGAACCCGAGTCTTGTGAGCAAGTACCAGTATCGCACCAACTACCTTGCGTTTCCCGTCGAGCGGACCGACGACTGGTACTTCGACGTGACGGATGCTGGCGTGGTCGAACATCTTGCGAAGGGGAAGGAGTCGCCCTGCTGGCAGATGGTGGGTCTGTCGTTTTGGATGCCCGCCGACGGGCGCAGGCTCGCGCACGATATCCCCCGCATCTTCGAGCGAGATGACGCGAAGCAGATCTTCTGGGACGACGTCGCCATCGAGCGTTGCCCTGAAAACTACGAGATCCATGTGCGGCGGTGCGACCCCGAGGACATCGTTGAAATCGACGACTTCGACGATCTGCAGCGTATCGACCCCGCCTATGAGGTGCGACATAAGGAGAGCTAACACGTATAATCGTTCCCGTTGAACGATATGGGAAACGAAGCGGGAAGGTGCGCCATGACGCGGGGAAGCGGAAATCAACGCCAAGCCGGGGTGCTCGCCGTCGATGTGGGGAACACGACGACGCGCCTCGGCGTCGCTTTTGGCGACGAGATCGTCGCTGCCTGGGACGCGACGACTCCGGAGCGCCTCACGACCGATGAGGCGCTCGTTGTCCTTCGCGATTTCTTCTCCGTGCGCTCGATCGACTTCGAGGTCGCAAACGCGATCGTCTCGTCGGTCGTGCCTGCGCTCACCGACGTGTGGGTTGATGCCGTCGGATCGCTCGTGCGTCGTCGCCCCCTCGTGGTGGGACCGGGGCTCAAGACCGGTCTTCGCATGCTCTTCGACGATCCCGGCGAGGTCGGCTCCGACCGCATCGCCGATATGGTTGCGGCGCGCTCGATCGTCGAGGGCCCGGTTGTCGTGGTCGATTTCGGCACCACGACGAATTTCGAGGTCATCGACGAGCGGGGCGCATTTGCGGGAGGTATCATCGCGCCGGGGCTCCGCTTATCGCTGTCGGCGCTCGCCGAAGCCGCCGCCAGACTCAACATGATCGAGATCAAGGCGCCCGCGACGGTCATCGGGCGCAATACGCGGGCGGCCATGCAATCGGGCGCCGTGCTCGGCGAGATCGCACGGATCGACGGGCTCATCGACTGCATCTGGGACGAGCTGGGGTACTCAACCAACATCATCATGTCGGGTGACGACGCGGCCGCGCTCTGCGCGCTGTCGCGCCACAATGCGTCTGTAGTCGAGGACCTGACGCTCAAGGGCCTCTTCGCGCTGGAGCGGCTGAACAGGCGAAAGCGAGAATCGTGAGCGACGACATGCAGACGCTCCTCGCGCCATGGGAAGGTCCCGCCATCCTGCTCGTCGACTTGGACGCGTTCTTCGCCTCGGTCGAGCAGCTCGACCATCCGGCGTGGCGCGGCAAGCCCGTCATCGTCGGGGGCGACGCCGACAAGCACGGGGTCGTTTCGACCGCTTCCTACGAGGCGCGCTCGTTCGGCGTGCACAGCGCCATGTCTTCGGCGGTCGCGAAAAGGCTCTGCCCCAATGCCATCTGGACGCACGGGCATTTCGGCCGCTATCGCGAGATGTCGCGAGCCATCATGGGAATCCTTCGCGACGAGACGCCGCTCGTGCAGCAGGTGAGCATCGACGAAGCGTTCATGGACGTGACCCCGACGCGCGTGAACACCGAGCATCCCGTGCTCATAGCGAGGCGCATCCAACGGCGCGTCGCCGAACTGGGCGTGACGTGCTCGGTGGGCGTCGGCTCGTCGAAGACCATCGCGAAGGTTGCTTCCGACATGGACAAACCGCGCGGGCTTACCGTCGTCTATCCCGGCCGCGAGCGCGATTTCCTCGCTCCTTTGCCCGTGCGCCGCATGAGCGGGGTGGGCGCCGTCGCCGAACGCGAGCTCACGTCCCATGGCATCCGAACCTTAGGCGACATGGCGTGCGCGGACGAATCGCTCATGCGGCGCATTTTCGGGAAGAACGCCTCGATGATGCGCATCCGCGCGCAGGGAGGCGACGCGGCGCCCGTTGAAGGAGGGGAGCCGGCGAAGTCGGTCTCGAACGAAACGACCTTCGCGCATGATCTGACGACGAGGGCCGACGTGGAGGCTGCGATCGCCACGATGGCGGCGAAGGTGGGGCGCCGCCTTCGCAAGAAGGGGCTTTCCGGCCGCACGCTTTCCCTCAAGGTGCGTTTTTCCGACCGTTCGGTCCGGTCGGTGCAGAAGCGGCTCCGAAACCCGAGCGACGACGAGCTCGCTTTCACCCCGCAACTCTTCCGCATGATCGACGAAGTGTGGCGCGAGGGCATGCCGGTGTGCCTGCTCGGAGTCGGCATGAGCGGGTTCGAGGAGGACGAAGTCGTGCAGGAGACGCTCTTCGACGTGACGCGCGAGGCGCCGAGCGCCGAGGACGCGCCGCCGCTTATCGCGAGCGAGGAGAAGCGCGCGAGGCTCCTTGCGGCGACCGACACGTTGCGCAACCGTTTCGGCGAGGACGCCGTGCGCTTCGGTCGCGAGCTGCGCCACGCCGACAACACCACCGGAACGAGCGCGAAGAACCCCGACGACTACAAGTGAGCGCTTTCCGTTTCGGCAAATGGCTTATACTTGGACGTGCGCATGCTCGCGCGCGGTTCGTCAACGGCTCTTGCGGGAAGGGATTTTCATGGATTTCGAGATCGTCACCGATTCGAGCAGCAATCTCAAAGAAGAGATGGTCGAAGACTTCGGGCTGCACATTCTGCCCTTGACGTTCATGATCGATGGCGAACAACGGCAAAGCTACCTGAAGGGGCAGGTCACCGACTTGCAGGAGTTCTACACGATGATGCGCGAGGGCAAGGTGATCACCACGTCCCTTCCGAACCTCGCGGAATCCGAAGCGCTTCTGCGCGGGCTTCTGGAAGCGGGCAAAGACGTGCTCTATCTCGGGTTCTCAAGCGGGCTTTCCGGCACCTACGAGGCCATCTCGCTTCTCTGCGCGCAGCTGGCGGCTGAATTCCCCGAGCGCAAGGTCTACACGGTCGACACGCTCGCCGCATCGGGCGGCGAGGGGTTGCTCGTGTGGCATGCCGTTCAAAAGGCACGTGCCGGCGCCACGATCGAGGGAGTGCGCGATTGGGTCGAGGACAACAAGCTTCGCCTCGCGCATTGGTTCACCGTCGACGACCTCATGTTCCTGTGGCGCGGCGGGCGCGTCTCCAAGACGAGCGCCTGGGCCGGCACCATGCTCAACATCAAGCCTGTCATGCACGTCGACGACGAGGGGCATCTTATTCCCATGGAGAAAGTGCGTGGGCGCAGGAAATCGCTCAACGCGCTTATCGATCATATGGCGAAGACGGCGACGGAGCCGGTTTCCGAGCAGACGGTGTTCATCACGCACGGCGATTGCATCGACGATGCGAACTACGTCGCCGAGAAGGTGCGCGAGCGCTTCGGCGTGAAGAACATCGTGATCAACTACGTCGACCCGGTCATCGGCGCGCATTCCGGCCCGGGTACGATGGCGCTGTTCTATTTGGCTGAAAGCCGCAATTAGCAAACGAAGACGGCTGGGCGGACGCGCAAGGCAAGACGTCCGGCAAACAATCGGAGGGGGATTATGCTCAAGAAAGGTATCGCGCTTGCGCTTGCGGGCGCGCTTTCGCTCTCGATGCTCGCAGGATGTGCGAGCGGCGGTGGCACGCAACAGGATTCGCAGGTGAAGACGGCGAAGCTCGACCCGAACAACCCGGTGTCGATCACGATCTGGCACTACTACAACGGCGCCCAACAGGCCGCGTTCGACGAGCTCGTCTCGGAATTCAATGCGACCGAAGGCAAAGATCGCGGCATTTACGTGGAAGGCTACAGCAAAGGCTCGGTTTCCGACCTCGAAAAGGCTGTGACGGCTTCTGCGGCGGGCGATGTCGGCGCCGACAGCCTGCCCGACGTGTTCTCCACCTATGCCGACACCGCCTACGCGATCGAGCAGAGCGGACAGCTTGCCGATATCGCGCAGTACGTGAGCGCCGACGAGCTTTCCCAGTACGTCGACGGCTACGTCGAGGAGGGCTATTTCGACGGCGACGACGCGCTGTACCTGTTCCCCGTTGCGAAATCCACCGAGACCACCATGGTCGACAAAACCGATTGGGAGCCCTTCGCCGAGGCGACGGGGACGACGACCGACGAGCTTTCCACGTTCGAGGGCATTGCCGACGTCGCGAAACGCTACTACGAATGGACCGATGCCCAGACGCCCGACGTCGAAGGCGATGGCAAGGCGTTCTATGGGCGCGATTCCATGTCGAACTACTTCGTTATCGGCATGAAGCAGATGGGGGTCGACCTGCTCGGCGCCGAAGACGGCAAAGCCGTGACGAACGTCGACAAGGACAAGATCAAGAAGCTGTGGGATTGCTACTACGTCCCGTACGTGAACGGGTATTTCACCAGCATCGGGAAGTTCCGTTCCGACGACATGAAGACGGGCGACCTGATCGCTTACACCGGATCGACCTCTTCGGCGATGTACTTCCCCGACCAGGTCATCGATGACGAGGGCGCGAAGGCGATCGACTACCTCGTCCTGCCCGCGCCCGTCATGGAAGGTTCGAGCCGGATCCAGGTTCAGCAGGGCGCTTCCATGGCCGTGACGAAATCGGACGACCAGCATGAATACGCGGCGTGCGAGTTCTTGAAGTGGTTCACCGCCAAGGAGAACAACCTGCGCTTCGTGTGCGACTCGGCGTATCTGCCGGTGTTGAAGGAAGCGAACTCGACCGCGGCGCTCGACCAGGTCGTTTCCGGGCAGAACCTCTCCATCGCCCCGAAGGCCCACGACACGCTTGCGAGCGTTTTCGATTCCTTCGACGGCACGACGTTCTACACCGCCACTGCCTCCTCGAACGGCTATGCCGTGCGCAAGGTGCTCGATTACAACCTGTCGGACAAGGCGAAAGCGGATCGTGCGGCCATCGTTTCCGCGATGGAGGGCGGCGCATCGCATGACGACGCGGTGGCGCCTTACGTGACCGATGCGGCGTTCGATGCGTGGTACGACAGCTTCGTTGCCGCGCTTGACCAGGCGAAATCGAAGTAGCAGCACATCGAGCGAAAGGAAGGGGGGCGGACATGAGGAAAAGGACGATCACCATCGCCCAACTTCTGCTCGTGCCCCTTCTGTGCGTGGTGCTCGTGCAGGGCCTGCTGCCGTTTTCGGCGCTGCTCGCAAGCGGTACGCGCGAGACGCTTCAGAACAACTCGATCGATATCGACAGCCATATGGTGGAAAACCGCGCCGTCTCGCTCGAGGGCGCGATGGTCGACCAGTGGAGCTCGATCCAGAAGGAATCGTCGTATCTGAACGGAATGCTCGGCAACGTCATCGAGGCGAACGGGTCGACGGTCGAAGCGTTCCTCGGGAACGCCGATTTACAGCGCGAGTACTCGAGCGCCGTCTTCGCGGAACTGCTCGAATACCTCAGGCGCGACACCTCGTGTGGGGCCTTCCTCGTGCTCGCGAACGACGGCGATCGGGCCCAACCGTCGCAAAACCGCGGTTTCTTCCTGCGCGATTCCGATCCGACGTCGAAAACCGAGACGAATTCCGATATCTACCTCGAGCGAGGAGATAAATCGCTTGCGCGTTCGTCGGGGATCACGCTCGACAGCTCCTGGTCGCCTGTGTTCTCGTTCCAAGGCAAGGGAACGCGCGCGGCGGACGATTATTTCTACGAGCCGTATTGCGCTGCGCTTGCGTACCCGAGTGCCGATCCGACTAATCTGGGTTTCTGGTCGAGCCCGTTCATCCTCGAAGACAGCACGGTCGACAATCACGAGATGATCACCTATTCGGTTCCTCTCGAATACGACGGTGTCGTTTACGGAATCCTCGGCACCGAAGTTTCGACGAGCTATCTTGCGAACTCGTATTTCGTCGTGCAGGATCTTGATCGGAACATGAAGGCGGGCTATTCGCTCGCGATCGATCAGGGCGACGGTACCTATCGTGCTATCGCGGGCACTGGCGCGCTGTTCGACGCGGTAAGGCGGTCTAACGGCGCGTTCGAGCTCAACGCGACCGACCACGACGGATTCTTCCGCGTGGCGGATTCGAGCGTGGGTAACACGGGAATCTTCGCGGTGACCTCCCCGCTCAAGCTCTATAGTGGGAACGTTCCGTACAGCGACACGAACTGGGTTCTCGTCGGATTCGTGTCCGAATCGTCGGTTTACGATTTGGGCGATACCGCCTATCGTGGGATTTTCAGCACGATCGTCGCGTGCTTCCTTGTCGGTATGGCGATCATGATTCTCGTCGTGCGGCGGGCGACGGCGCCCGTTGGCCGCCTCATGAAGAGCGTTCGCGGGGGTATCGAGGGGCTTCGGTCGTTCAAGCCGTCTCGAGTTCGTGAAATCGACGAGCTTCATTCGGCGATGCAAAGCGCTACCGAAGCGGAAATCGAGAGGACGAATCAGCTGCGCGAGGAAAAGGAGCGCTATCGCATTGCTATCGAGAGTTCGAGCGATGTGTTCTTCACCTATCGCGAGGACGAGCGGACGATTGAAATCGTGAACAGCAAGCATCACGACGGCGTGTGGTCGTTTGCTCGATGCGACGAGGAGATCGTGAAACGTTATTTCTCTGCCGCCGATCGGGAGCGGCTCCTTTCCTTTTTCGCTCGGGGTTCGGAAAAGCTCGTCGTCGAGATGCCTATGCGAGCCTATGGCGGCGAAACGAGATGGTTGTGCATCCATACGAACCTGCTTGCCGATAAGAGTGCGGGGTATCGCTATATCGTGGGCTATATTCGCGACATCACCGAGCGCAAGCAGCAGGAGGCCGAGCTCGATCGCGAGCGTTCGCTCGACCCGCTGACGATGTTCTTGCGCCTCGATGCGGGCGTCGAGGCCATCGATTCCGCGCGTGAAACGTGCTCGAACGGCGTTTTGGTTCTTGTCGACGTGCTCGCGTTTTCCGATATCGTGCGCGATTTCGGCATCACGTTCGGTGACGTCCTGCTCGAAGATCTCTCCACCTTCGCGTCGAAGGTCGCCGAAGACGTGCCGTGCTCATGCGTCGTGAAGGTGCGTTCGAGCGCCGATTCCGTTCTCATGTGGTTCGGCGGTGCTCAAACCGACGATGCCCTTGCCGCCGTCGAATCGCTCAGGAAGGACTTCTCCGCCATTGTGCGCGAAAGCGTGCTCAAGCTGCGCTTCACGGCCGGTGTCGCGGTCTCGTCGGGAAACGAGTCGACTGACGCTCTCATCAAGCAGGCGCAGGCGGCTCTGTCCGATTCTCTCGCCGATGACCGCTCGATTTCCGTGCGCCAGGGAACGGACCGCCTGAGCGGCGATCCCATCGCGTTCTCTCCCGTCGTTTCGATGGGCTACGTGCGCCAGATGAGCCTCTCGTCGCTCGCGCTCAACCTGCTCGATCGTCGATTCTCGCTCACCGCCGGGCTTGATTTGCTCTCACGGCGCCTTCAGGCGCATTTCGGCTTGGAGAACCTTGTCGTCACCTCGTTTCTCGCCGACTACCTTGCGACTTCCGTGCTCTACGCGTGGCATCCGGTTTCCGACGGCGACACGACGTCGATCTACCGATGCTCGGAGGGCGATTTCGAGACGCTTGGCCGCGGCCTCGCGCTTGCGACCCTTCACTCGACGTCCGAATCGCTTGCGGCGAAGAGCCTTTTCGCCGATTCCGGGAAGATTCCTTCGGGTGTCGCCTTCTCCATCAGCGAAGAGGGCGTGTACGCCGGCGGCATCGTGATGATCGGCGTCGACGAGTCGCTGCTTCACGACGAGGCCGCGTCGAACGCGCTTTGGGAAGTCGCGACCATCATTCAGAATCGCGTCAACCAGGAGCATCTCGATCAATCCGCGCAGGCGAAGTCGGATTTCCTCGCGCGCATGTCGCATGAGATCCGCACGCCTATGAACGGCATTATAGGCATGACGGACATCGCTTTGAAGGAAGGGCAAACCGACGAAGGCCGTCTCGAATGTTTGAAGAAAGTGAGCAAATCGTCTCGCTATCTGCTTAGCCTTTTGAACGATATTCTCGACATGAGCAAGATCGAAAGCGGCAAGATGACGCTTGTCGAAGCGGACTTCGACCTTGCGGCGATGCTTGCGGGCACGCGCTCTTTGCTCGAGTCGAAATTCAAGGAGAAAAACCAGGTCTATCGCGAGGACATCAGGCTTTCGCACACCTGGTTCAACGGCGACGAGCTGCGCATCAACCAGGTCGTCATCAACTTCCTCGGCAACGCCACGAAGTATTCCGACCCTGGCAGCACGGTCACGCTTCGGGTGCATGAAACGCCGCGCGACGACGGGATTTCCGACGTGCTGTTCTCGGTTGAAGACGAGGGCTTCGGCATCGACGAGGAGAACCAGAAGCGCATTTTCCAGAAATTCGAGCAGGTCGACACGACGTCGGCGCGTCAACAGGGGACGGGTTTGGGACTTGCGATCTGCAACCGCCTCGTCCGCATGATGGGAAGCCGCATCGAGCTTGAAAGCGAAGTGGGCCGCGGCAGCACGTTCTCCTTCACCCTGCGTCTGAGAACCGCGACGCCGCGCGAAGCCTCTCGAGCGAAGCAGCTGCCCGTTCGCGACCTTACGGGCCTGCGCGTGCTCGTGGCCGAGGACAACGAGCTCAACATGGAGATCGTGACGACGATGCTTTCCGAC
>CAKUIV010000017.1 GCA_934661105.1 uncultured Ellagibacter sp.
CGGGCCAAGTCCCTCTACGAGCGCGCCATAGCGGCCGGCGACGAGCGCTGGGCCACGAACCACCTCGCCAACCTGATCCGCGAGGAAGACCCCGAACGGGCGAAGTCCCTGTACGAGCGGGCGATAGCCGCAGGCGACGAGTATTACGCCACGAACAACCTCGCCAGCCTCCTCCGCGAGGAAGATCCCGAGCGCGCAAAGTCTCTGTACGAGCGCGCCATGGCCGCAGGCGACGAGCGCTGGGCCACGAACAACCTTGGGTGTCTTATCTGCGGTGATGACCCTGAAGGTGCCATCATTCTCTTCGAGCGCGCTATGGCTGCGGGCAACGAGGAATGCGCTCCGTGCAACCTTGCGCATATGTTCGTTGCATCTGACCCCGAGAGAGCCCAGGCCCTCTACGAGCGCGCGCTGTCGTGCGGCGAAGTCGAGGCGATGTTGGGACTTGCATACCTTCTGCGAAGCTCCAATCCGGCCAGGTCGGCAAGCCTTGTCTCCGAAGCGAAGGCGTCGGAGGGGCTGTCGGAAGCGATCGAGTTCATCAAGGAGAGCTATTCGGCGGTCTCTCCGTGCTGCGTTGCCGAGATGGCGCGGTTCCTTTCGGAAGAGGGGATTTCCTAGCGGCCGGATCCGCCGTGCTCGCTCGCGCCGTTCGCATCGGGGGAAGATCCGTCGCTCGGCGTCGCCTGCGAGGGCGAGCCCGTCTGCTGGCCGAAGGGTTCGCTTTGCTGCCCGTAAGGGTTCTGCTGCCCATAGGGGGACTGCCCGTAGGGGGAGTCGGGGTTGCCCGAGGGTTGCTGCTGGGTGTACCCGTACGGCTGCTGCTGGCCGTAGCCGTAGGGCTGCTGTGGGTTGTAGCCGTAGGGCTGGCCGTAGCCGTAAGGAGACTGGCCGTTGTACCCGTAAGGCGGCTGCTCGGCGGGCGCTTTCTTCAGCTTGTTGAGGTATACGGCCGAGATGATGAGCAGCGCCATGGTGACGAGGTTGCCTATGAGAAGCGATGCGACGGCGCCGATGATCGCCCAGACGAACGTCATGTTGAGCTTCCCGCGGCGTGCGCAGTTGCGGATGCCGAGGATGCCCGAAACGAGCGGCACGACCGACCCGATGAGCCCCCATGCCAGGGCGAACGCTCCCAGCCCGAAGACGACACCCATGACAGTCGAGGCGTCGGTTTCGCTGAGCGCCTGGTAGACGGCGTAATCGTCATCGAAATAGTTCGTGTTGCCTTGAGCGGTTTCTTGCAGCTCTTGGTTCAGCTCGGAGACGAAAGAGGGGTCGTTCGCGACCACGCCGAAGGCGGCAAGGGCGGCGAAGCCGAGGATCACGGCAAGAATGCTCAGTGCCGATAAGACGACGACGGCGATGCTTAAACCCCGCACGGTTTTCGCGTCGGAACTCATGGAGAATCTCCTTTCGGGAAACGTTTTCGTTGCAAGTATACTATGGCGGTAAGGTCGCGCTTGTAGCGCCCTGGTGCGCATTGCGCAACGTTTCGGCAACGCGTGCCGGGCGGGTTCGCCTCGGCGCTCCAAGCTGTTTTCTACGAGAAGGGGAATGCATGCAAGACTTCGAATTCATGTCGCCGACTCAGTTCGTGTTCGGGCGTGCTGCCGAGAAGAAGGTGGGTGCGAAGCTCGCCGAGAGAGGCGCGCGCAAGGTTCTCGTCCACTTCGGCGGGCGCAGTGCGCAGAGAAGCGGGCTTCTCGATCGCGTGCGCGAATCGCTTGACGAGGCGGGCATCGAGCATGTGGAGCTCGGCGGCGTGCGGCCGAACCCCGAGATCACGCTCGTGCGCGAGGGCGTCGCGCTCTGCAAGAAGGAAGGCGTCGACTGGGTCTTGGCCGTCGGCGGCGGATCGGTCATCGACTCGGCGAAGGCCATCGCGAACGGCGCCTGCATCGACGAGGACGTGTGGGAGCTGTTCGCGACGAAGAAGCCGAACCCCACGGTGCTCCCCATCGCCGTGGTGCTCACCATTCCCGCGGCGGGCAGCGAGGCGTCCAAGAACACCGTGGTGAGCAACGACGAGCTCGGCATGAAGACCGGTTACGGCAACGAGCACCAGCGCCCGAAGCTCGCGTTCATGAACCCCGAGCTCACCTTCACGCTGCCGCCCTTCCAGACGGCCGCCGGCATCACCGATATGTTCTGCCATCTGCTCGAGCGGTTCTTCGACGACGTGGGCGCGGTTCCCGTGACCGACAATCTGAATCTTTCGCTTATGAAGACGGTGCGCGCCGAGGCGCCGCGCGTGCTTGCGAACCCGACCGATTACGAGGCGCGCGCGAACATCATGTGGGCGGGGATGCTGTGCCACCAGGGGCTTGCCGGTGTGGGGCGCCATGAGGATTGGGCAACCCACGGACTCGAGCACGAGCTTTCGGCGTACGACACCTCGATCACGCATGGGGCGGGGCTTGCCTGCATGTTCCCCGCTTGGATGGAATACACCCATAAGGAAAACCCCGGTAGGCTGGCTTTCTACGGGCGCGAGGTGTTCGGGCTTGCCCCGACGGGCGACGTCTGCGCCGATGCGCTCGCGGCTGCAGGGGAAACGCGCCGCTTCTTCGCGTCGCTCGGCATGCCGACGAGCCTGACCGAGCTCGGTATCGGCGAGGACAAGATCGACGATGCCATCGAGAAGATGATCCCCACGCTGCGCAAGAACAAAGGCGACGTGTTCGGCAGCTTCAAGAAGCTCACCATGGAAGACGCCAAGGCGATTTACCGCCTGGCGCTGTAAAAGCGCGAAACGAAGCCGCTTGCGAGTGCATTGCGGCGGCGAAAAGGCGCGCCCTGCGTCTCGCATCGGCTCGAATCGGCCACGCGACGCAGGGCGCGTTCTTTTTTGCGCCGGTTAATCGCTGATGAGCGAATTCACGATCGACGACACGATGCTGATGACGATCGAGGCGATGATGGCCGCAAGGAAGCCGTCGATCTCGATTCCCGTTGCGAACAGTCCCTGGGTGAGGGACGAGGCGAGGCAGAGCAGAAGTGCGTTCACGACCAGGTAGAACACGCCGAGCGTGAGAATCGTGACGGGCAGGCTCAGGATTTGCAGGATAGGTTTCACGCCGATGTTCACAAGCGACAACACGAGCGCGAAGAGCGCGACGGCTATCCACGAGCTTTGCCCTCCGACGACTTCCACGCCGGGGACGATCCAAGCTGCGGCTGCCACGGCGACGGCGGTTGCGAGCCAACGTGCGATGAAATTCATTCGATACCTTCCTTTACGAGGACACGGTCCCGTCGTGCCCGTCTGCGTTGCCGGCGCGGCGCGATTCGAGGGAGAGCAGCGTCCGTGCGATGCCTTCGATGTTGAAGGGCTTCGCGACGTGGGCGTCCATGCCCGCATCGAGCGCCGCCTTCACGTCCTCGGCGTAGGCGTTCGCCGTGACGGCGAGGATGGCGATGCTTCGGGCGTCGTCTCGGGGGAGCGCCCTGATCGTGCGGGTGGCGGCGTACCCGTCCATGACGGGCATCATAACATCCATGAACAACGCGTCGAAGGTTCCCGGGGGATTATCGGAAAATACGCGCACCGCCTCTTCCCCGTTCTCGGCGCATTCGACCGTGCCGCCGCGGGCCTTGATGAACTCGGAGAGGACGCGTTGGTTGATCGCATTGTCTTCTGCGATGAGGAAACGCTTGCCGGCGAAGGCGCGGTCGAGATCGGGCTTTCCGGGTTGCGTCTTCGCTGGTTTGCCCGTCCCGTCGGCATCGGCTTGATCGCTGGATATTCCCGTATCGCCGTTGCGTATGGCGGGTGCGTCTTCCGCGAAGGGGACGAGCGGCTCTTCTTTCGGAAGCTCGACTTCGACGGTGAATGCGGTGCCGTGTCCCTCCTCGCTTTCGACGTCGATGGTGCCGCCCATCGCGTCGACGATCGCCTTGGTGATGGTCATGCCGAGCCCGGTGCCGGTGATGTTCTTCGTGATGACGCGCTCGTCGCGCGAGAACGGGCGGAAGAGCTCCTGCATGAACGCGGGCGACATGCCGATTCCCGTGTCGGAGACGACGATCTGCAGTCGTGCGAAATGCGGGTTCAAGGGCGCTATCTCGCGTATGGCGAAGTTAACGGTGCCGCCTTCGGGTGTGTACTTCACCGCGTTCGATAGCAGGTTCAGCATGATCTGCCGTCCGCGCAGCTCGTCGGCCGAAAGGAGCCGATGCTCCACGTCGGACGTGTCGACGGTGAGGGTGACTCCCTTCTTCGCGGCTTCAGGCTCGATGATCGAAAGCACGCTCTCGACAGTGTCGTCGATGCAGCAGCGCGATTCGCGCAGGTTGATCTCGCCGCTTTCGATTTTGGAGACGTCGAGCACGTCGTTCACGAGCCCGAGAAGATGGGTCGACGACGCCTCGATCGTGCGCAGGCATTCCCGCGTCTTTTCTTGGTTGGTGGGATCCTCCTGCGCGATGCGCGTCATGCCGATGATCGCGTTTATGGGCGTGCGGATGTCGTGCGACATGTTCGCAAGGAAGCTGCTTTTCGCGGCGTTCGCCGATTTCGCCAGATCGAGCGCTTGCTTGAGATGGTCGGCGTACTTCGCGTCGATGCGGCGGCGGTTGTTGCTCACAAGCGCCGAAAGAATCGCGCCGCCGAGCAGCGCGAGCACGAACGCGACGACGGCGATGGTGGTGACCTGGATCGTGTTCACGTTGGCGTTCACGTTCGCGGCGGGAACGGTGCCGACGAGCATCCAGCCCTGGAACCCGACGGGACGGTAGGTGAGGTAAAAGGCGGTGCCGTTTTCTCGATAGCGCATCGTCCTCGACGTTCCCGAAGCAAGGTCGCGTGCGAGCTCGTCGGCGCTTGAACCATCTGCGAACTCGGCGTTTTCCGCGAGATGGGCAAGAAGGTTCGTCTGATACGCTTCGCTTTCGCTCGTGGTGAAGACGACCCGCCCGTCGGGATAGACGACGGTGCTTGTCGAGGAGTCGTTGAAGATGCCGACGTCGAGTGCGGAAGTGAGGTCGGCCGCGTTGTAGCTGATCCCGATGGCATCATAGCGGAAGCCGTCGTATTCCTGCGGGGCGACGGACACGGCGAACAGCGTGGGCGCACCGCTTTCATGGGGCTTCGTGTCGACGATGGCGTGGTCGAGCGACGATCCGAGCTCTTCGAGCTGGCCTTCAGTGTCGAATTCCCCAGTGTCTCCCGAAAGCGCGCGGTAGCGGTTGCCGTCGAGGAAGTAGAACGACGTGAATCCCCATTTCTCCTGTTCGCGCATAAGAAACGAAGCGACGGTAGGCGTATCTGGCGTATCGTCGCGTGCGGTTGCTTGCGAGTTTTGCGCGCCGAAGGTCGTCGTTGCGCCGATTTGCTCGATCGCGACGTTCCAGGTATCGAGGTGATTCCAAGTGTCGGTGGCAAGCGCGGTGAAGGTCTTGTCGATCTGCCCATAGATTTCCTCAAGATGTTGCGCGCTTTCGCGAAACACTTTCGCGTTGGTGAAATGGGCGTAGGAGACGCACGCGCCGACGATCGACGCGAGGATGACGACGATGGCGATAAGAGTGCTCCTCCGTTGCATAAGACAACCCTTCGCGAGCCATTATTCGTTAGCTTACCAGGAGAAACGCTTTCATTCCCGAATCGATTCCGAGCTGTAATCTCCAAGGCGAGCCCCTTTTCCCGGAACCGCGGCTTTCGACCTTGCGCGGCGGCGTGTTCGTTTTTGCGGCGGAAATGCCGCATCGGTTGCCGGCTGCGGCTTCTCTTGTGACACAATGAGGGGAACATCAGGCGAATCGGGTGCGCACTGCGGGCGATGGCGCGTAATAAATAGAAGGAAAAGGCGGGGAAGATGGCGTCTCATAAGGACGGGAAGAAGGCTGCGAAGGGTTCGGGCCGCAAAAAGACGAAGTTGGCGGCAGGCAAATCTGGCAAGCCGCGCAAAGGGAAGGCTGTCTCGTCTGCCGGCGAGGCGAAACGGGGGAGCGCCGATCGCGGCCGTGTTCAGCGGCCTGAAACGCGGGAAAAGCGCCAATCAGGCGCCAAGCAGGGCCTCCATCAGGCGAAGTCGAATTCTCCTTGCCCGGTTGATGCGCGATGCGGCGGGTGCAGGAACCTGGCCGTCCCCTACAAGCTGCAGCTCGTGCGCAAGCAGGTCGCCATCGAGCGCCTCTTCGACGGCATCGCCGACGAGCGCACGTTTTCCGTCATCAAGGGCATGAAGGACCCGTACCATTACCGCAACAAGGTGATTTCCCCCTTCGCGCCGGGCAAGAAGCTCTCGCCTGCACCGGCGAAGGATGCCAAGGGCAAGGCGGCCTCGAAGGGCAAGCATCTGCCAGCGCGCTACGAGATCCTGACCGGCATGTATGCCGCTGGCACGCACGACCTCGTGCCGACCGACCGCTGCCTCATCGAGAACGAGGTCGCGAAGAAGGTCACGCTGGCCGTGCGCGACATCATGAGAAAGCACGGTATCTCGGCGTACCGCGAAAGCACGGGCACGGGCTTCATGCGCCATGCCGTGGTGCGCGTGGGACATGCGAGCGGGGAAGTGCTGGTCACGCTCGTCACCAACAGCGACGAGTTCCCCTCGTCGAAGTCGTTCTGCCGCGAGCTTATCCATCGCTGCCCCCAGGTGACGACCGTCGTGCAGAACGTGAACGAGCGCCAGACGAACGTCATCTTAGGCGACAAGGAGCGCGTGCTGTACGGCCCCGGGTTCATCCTAGACGAGCTGTGCGGGTTGAGCTTCCGCATTTCATCGAAGTCGTTTTACCAGGTGAACGCCGCGCAGACGGAGGTTTTGTACCGCTGCGCCATGGACCTTGCGCGCTTTGATGGCACGCAGACCGCGATCGACGCGTACTGCGGGACGGGGACCATCGGGCTTGTGGCCGCGAAGAGCGGCGCCGCGCGTGTGATCGGCGTCGACAGCGTGGAGGCTGCCATCCGCGACGCGCAGCAGAACGCACGCCACAACGGCGTCGACAACGCCGAGTTCGTCGCAGCCGACGCGACTGCGTTCATGGAGGACCTCGCGCGCGACGGCCTGCCGGAAGACGCTGGCGACCTGGTCATTCTCATGGACCCGCCGCGTGCCGGGTCGACGGAGCGCTTCCTTCGTGCGGCGGCGTCGCTTAAGCCTGCGCGCATCGTCTACGTGTCGTGCAATCCCGAAACGCAGGAGCGCGACGTCGAGCTTCTGTACGACCTGGGGTATCGCGTCGTTGCGGTGCAACCCGTCGATATGTTTCCGCATACCGACCACATCGAGTGCGTCGTCGCGCTCGAGCCGGCCGATTCCCCTGCGGCGAAGCGTCTTGCGGCGGACGAAGACGAGGAAGATGATGGCGCGGCCGGCGCCGCAGGCGTCGAGGTGGAAGATGCCGAAGGGGAAGACGTCGATGCCCTCGAGCTGACTGACGACGATGCTTCTCCTGATGAGGGGCTTTCGCGATGAGCGAAGGCGTTCTCGACCGCATGCGCGGTGCGATCGCGGCGCGCGGACTGGCGGGAGCCGACACCCCGGTGCTCCTCATGGTGTCGGGCGGGTCGGATTCCACGGCGCTCGCCTATCTCGCGGCCGATCTCGCCCAAGCGGGAAAGCTCGGCATGCTCGCCATGCTGCACGTGAACCACTGCCTGCGCGGCGAGGACTCCGACGGCGACGCGCGCTTCGTCGAAAGCCTGGCGAGTCTGCTCTCGATCCCGCTGTTCATGTGCGAGGTCGATGTCGCCGCGCAGGTGGAGCGGACGGGCGGCAACATGGAGGCGGTCGCGCGCAGCGAGCGCTATCTGGCCGCGAACGAGGCGCTCGAAAGCCTTTGCCGCCATGCGGGCGCGCCCATCGCGAGCGGCCGCATCTTCACCGCGCATACCGCCGACGACCGCGTCGAGAGCTTCTACATGCGCTCGATCGTGGGAACGGGGCCGGGCGGCTTCCGCTCGATGCGCTACGAAAACGGCCCCGTGGTGCGTCCCTTACTCGATGTCGGTCGCGAAGAATTGCGCGACTATCTGCGGGAACGTGAGCGGGAAGGCGTGCCGTGCGCGGTCGACGCCGAAGGGCGTCTTTGGCGTGAGGACGCGACCAATGCGCATACCGACCGTTTCCGCGCGTTCGTGCGCCACGAGATCGTGCCGCGCGCGAAGGAGCGCAATCCTCATCTGCTCGATACGCTCGGGCGTACGATGAACCTCATCGCCGACGAGGACGACTACCTCGAAGGCGTGGCGGCGGCATCGGCTCGCGAGCATCTTGAGTGGGTGGGCTGCGCGTCGGGGTGCGATCCGCAATGGCGGGAGGGGTTCCGCCTCTTGCCGACGTTCGGCCGGGTGGCGCGCCCCATCGCGCGGCGCGTCGTCGCGAGGGCGCTGCAGAGCATGCTCGGCGCCGACGCGCGTATCGAGACGGCGTCGATCGAAGCGGTGCTTTCCGCCTTCGAGGAAGGTCGACCGGTCAGCGGCTACGTAACGAATATCCAGGGCGACATCGCCGTGAGCGCGAACAAGCGCGGCGTGTTGGTGGAGCCCATGAGCGCGTTTCGCGCAAGGAGGAAGAAACGATGAGTGAGAACCAAACACCTGCTTCCGGCGAAGATGCCGCTGTTGCCGAAGGCGCCGGGCAGGCGTCGGCGCAGGCGAAGCCGTTCAAGGTCGTGCTTGCGAGCGCGAGCCCGCGCCGTGCCCAGCTTCTGCACGATGCGGGCGTCGTCTTCGACGTTCATGCGTCGGAAGTGGACGAATCGCTCGACGACGACTTGCTTTCGAACCCTCCCGAGGCATGCAAGAAGCTCGCTGAGCGCAAGGCGGGCGCCGTCGTGCAGGAAATCCTTTCGGACCCTGAGTACTCGGGCATGCTCATCGTCATCGGGTCGGACACGATGGTCGTGAAAGACGGCGCGATCTTCGGCAAGCCGAAAAGCGCAAGCGACGCGACGCATATGCTGCGTTGCCTGTCGGGTGCGACGCACGAGGTCATGACCGCGGTCTCGGTGTGGATGGTGAAGGCCGACCCGGTGGACGAGAACGCTTCCGAAGGCGAGTCCGGCAACGTGTCGCTCGGCTTTCGCACCTTCTGCGACACGACGCGCGTCACGTTCCACGAGCTTTCCGACGAGCGCATTCGCGAGTACCTCGCCTGCGGCGAGTCGTTCGACAAGGCGGGAGCGTACGCGATACAGGGTGAGGGCGGGAAGCTCGTTTCCCGCATCGAGGGCTACAAGAGCACGGTTATCGGCCTTCCCGTCGAGCGCCTGGTGAAGGAATTCCCCGACCTGGTTTAGTTATGTGTCGTTACCGTATCGTCGACTAACCCTGGCGCCTTTGCGGTACACTTTGCAAATTGGAACAACCATATCGGCGCCTGAGCATTTTCGCGCGGCGCCTCATCGAAAAGGGAATGCAAGTGCATAGCGACGTTAGCGAAATTCTGTTCACGGAAGAGGAAATCCATAATCGCGTAGCCGAAATCGGCGCGGCGATCACGCGCGACTTCAAGGATGTGGCCGGCAAGGACGGCATCATCCTCATCTCGGTGCTGCGCGGCGCTGCGATCTTCATGGCCGACCTCGCTCGCGAGATCAAGATCCCCTGCGAGATGGATTACATGGCCATCTCTTCGTACGGCAACGGCGTGAAAAGCTCGGGCGTCGTCCGCATCCTGAAGGATCTGTCATCGCACATCGAAGGACGCCACGTCGTCATCGCCGAGGACATCCTCGACTCGGGGCTCACGCTCACCTACCTTCTGAAGAACCTGAGCTCGCGCAACCCCGCGTCGCTTACCGTGGCGACGCTTCTGCGCAAGAAGACGAAGTCCCAGGCCGACGTCGATTGCCGCTATGTCGGCTTCGAATGCCCCGACCAGTTCATCGTGGGGTACGGCCTCGATTACGCCGAACGATATCGAAACCTTCCCTACATCGGCGTTCTGAAACCGGAAATCTACGAATAGCATCGAAGCGGCGCCGACCAGGCGCCGTTTTCCGATGAATGCAACCAGAAAAGGCAGCTGATACATGGCGCAACAGAAGAAACAACAGTCCCCGCAGCAACCGAATCCTCGCGTCACCATCATCTCGGTGCTGCTGTTCCTCGTCGTGGCGTTTTTCGTCGGGCAGCAGTTCATGGTCATGTCCAATGCGAGCTCGACGCCGACCGATTCGCTCATCACCTCGGAATTCACCCAGGCTGTCGAGCAGGATCGCGTGACCAAGGTCGTGTACTCTGCGGGCGATTACAAGGTGACGGGCACGTATTATCCGGCTATCACCGCAGGCTCCACCGCGGCCGACGCGTTCAACGCGGCGTTCGACGCGATGAACGCCCGTATGGCCACGGAAAAGAACCCGCAGGGCTCGGTGCTCGCCGGCATCGGCACCTCCTCGATCGACTCGACCACGCTCGGCTCGGAGCGCGGCTACACCTCCACGTTCGTGGGACAGGACTCGCTGTCCGAGCTTCTGAAGGACCATCCCAACATCTCGTACCAGGTCACGTTGCCGTCTGAGTGGATCAGCATCCTGAGCTCGCTTCTGCCCATCATCCTCATCGGCGCGCTTCTGTTCTTCTTCTTCAACCAGATGCAGAAGTCCACCAATTCGCAGATGAACTTCGGCAAGGCGAAGACCAAGAAGGCGGCCGAGGAGCGCCCGGACGTCAAGTTCTCCGACGTCGCCGGCGTCGACGAGGCTGTGGAGGAAATGCAGGAAATCAAGGACTTCCTGTCGAATCCCGCGAAGTATCAGTCGATGGGCGCGAAGGTTCCTCGCGGTTGCCTGCTCGTCGGCCCTCCGGGCACGGGCAAGACGCTGCTCGCCCGCGCGGTTGCAGGTGAAGCGGGCGTTCCGTTCTTCAGCATTTCGGGTTCCGACTTCGTCGAGATGTTCGTGGGCGTGGGCGCGAGCCGCGTGCGCGACTTGTTCCAGCAGGCGAAGGAAGCGGCGCCTTCCATCATCTTCATCGACGAAATCGACGCGGTCGGCCGCCAGCGCGGCACAGGTCTCGGCGGCGGTCACGACGAGCGCGAGCAAACGTTGAACCAGCTGCTCGTCGAGATGGACGGCTTCGAGTCGAACGAGTCTGTCATCCTCATCGCCGCGACGAACCGCGCCGACGTGCTCGATCCCGCGCTTCTGCGTCCGGGCCGCTTCGACCGCCAGATCGTGGTCGACGCCCCCGACGTTCGCGGTCGCGAGAAGATCCTGCAGGTCCATGCGAAGGACAAGCCGCTCGGCAGCGACGTCGACCTGTCGACCATCGCCAAGCTCACGCCCGGTTTCACCGGCGCCGACCTCATGAACCTCATGAACGAGTCCGCTCTTCTCACCGCTCGCCGCGGCAAGAAGATCATCACCATGCGCGAAGTCAACGAGTCGATGGAACGCGTGATCGCCGGCCCCGAACGCAAGGGCCGCGTGATGGACGAGCAGACCAAGCACACCATCGCCTACCACGAGTCGGGCCATGCGCTTGTGGGCCACACGTTGCCGCATGCCGACCCGGTGCACAAGATCTCGATCATTTCCCGTGGGCGTGCGCTCGGTTACACCTTGAGCATCCCGAAGGAAGACAAGGTCCTGAACACGGTGGGCGAGATGCTCGACGAGCTTGCGGTGTTCATGGGCGGTCGAGTGGCGGAGGAAATCTTCTGCGACGATGTGACCACGGGTGCGAGCAACGACCTCGAGCGCGCGACGAAGATGGCGCGCGCGATGGTGACCCAGTACGGCATGTCGACGGCTTTGGGCACGCAGGTGTTCGGCCAGCCGAACCACGAGGTGTTCCTCGGTCGCGATTACGGCAACACGCAGGATTACTCCGAGGAGACCGCTCGCCGCATCGACGACGAGGTCGCTCGCATCATGAAGGAAGCGCACGACCGCGCCTACGAGATCCTGAGCTCGCATCGCGACCAGATGGATCTTATGGCAAGCGTGCTTTTGGAGCGCGAAACGGTCGACGGCGAAGCCTGCCAGGCGCTGCTCGACAACCGCTGGAGCGAATACCTTGAGCGTGAAGACGATATCATCGCCGCGAAGCAACGTGAGGAAGCCGAAGCGCGTGCCCGCGACGCCAAGCTCGCCGATCCGAACTGGAACGGCGACCAGATGGGAGGCAACGGCCCCGACGGCATCGACGGTGCGCCCACGCAGACCGCCCAACATGTCGATTCGTTTGCTCCGCGTGGCATCCTCAGCGATTTGGAGCAGGGCTTCCGCGACATCGCGCATGGCAACGATTCCAATGATAAGGACAGCAAGAACTAAAGGAGCATATATTGGATTGGCATTGCGCCTCGTATAGCTTCGACACCAAGATGCCCATCGTGATGGGCATCTTGAATGTCACGCCTGATTCGTTCTCCGACGGGGGAGAGCACAACACCCATGACGAGGCTATCTCGTTCGCGAAGAGCATGCTCGATGCGGGTGCGAAGATCATCGATGTGGGGGGCGAGTCCACGCGACCAGGATCGGCCGAGATCTCGATCGAAGAGGAACTTGCGCGCACGGTTTCGGTGGTGCGCGATCTTGCGGCCGCCGGCGTGTGCGTGAGCATCGACACGCGCCACGCCGAGGTTGCACGTGCGTGCGTCGATGCTGGCGCCGCCATCATCAACGACGTGTCAGGATTCCGCGACCCCGCCATGGTCGAGGTCGCGAAATCATGCGACGCCGGCCTCGTCGTCATGCACATGAAGGGCGAGCCGGGTACGATGCAAGACGACCCGCATTACGACGACGTTGTGGTTGAAGTGCGCGATTATCTGGCGAAGCGCGCGGCCGAACTGGAAGCTGTCGGCATTGCGCATGACCGCATCTGCGTCGACCCTGGCCCCGGCTTCGGCAAGACCGCATCGCAGACCATGGAGCTCATGCGCAACTTCCACGAAATCGCGCGTCTGGGATACACCTCGATGGTGGCGGTTTCGCGCAAGAGCTACATCGGCAAGGCATACGGCATCGACGACCCGCACGATCGCGATCGCGCCTCGGCTGCCGAGGCGCTTATGGCTTGCGAGCTCGGTGCGGGCGTGGTGCGTGCGCACAACGTGGAAGAAACGGTGAAGGCGCTTCAAGATTTGCGCCCGTACTGCTATCTGGGGCTTGGCTGCAACGTCGCGCTCGTGGCCGACGAAGGCGAGGAGCGCGAGGGCAAGATCGCGCAGATCGAACACGCCATCGGGCAGCTCTGCATGATTCCCGATTCGCAGATCATCGACGTGTCGAGCTATTACGAGAGCGAGCCCGCGTACTACCTTGACCAGGAGCCGTTCGTGAACGCCGTCGTGCTCATGCGCACGGGCGTGGCTCCGAAGGAGCTGCTCGAGTACCTGCATGCCATCGAGAACAGCCTGGGGCGCGTGCGCGAGATCGAGAACGGGCCGCGCACCTGCGACATCGACATCCTCGACTACCAGCTCTACGTGGTGGATACCGATGTGCTCACCCTGCCGCATCCGCGCATCTGCGAGCGCGATTTTGTGGTGAAGCCGCTGCTCGAGATTTCCCCGAACCACATTCTCGCCGACGGCATGCCCGTGGCGAGCGTGCCGGAAGAAGAGCGCGTCGGCCACGCCGTGAAGCTGTAACCGCCCCGATCCCACCAAGCCCCGCTTCCGAACACCCACGGAAGTGGGGTTTTCTGTTTGCTGCTATGCGCTGATCACGGCATGCTGCTTTTCAATGCGGGCTGCTATAGCTTTTCGTAATGCGTCCACATTCTGACGACTTTCACGATGCCGTCGTAGTGCGTTCCGCCGTCGCGGTTATCGAACCCATAGTTCCTCCTTGGGGGTACGCTTTCATAATAGTTGTGCGCATCATCAACGCAAAACGCAAACTTACAGAAACCTGGTCAGATATGTTGGGATACAGGTCACTATGCCGTCGCGTTGGAGGTCTTTGGTGTAGATCAGATATTGCTTTCCGATTCTGTCCGAGTATTTTTTAGCAAATGCGTCAAGAGAGGCATGGGTTTTATAACGCGACGATTTAACTTCGATAGGGTCGATTTTCTTGCCGTCTGGGATAATGAAATCTATCTCGTAGTTGCGGTGGGCGCCTTCTTTTTCCCATGTGTGGTAGAAGAGATTCCGTCCTCTGGCTACCAGTTCTTGCGCGACGATGTTTTCGTAGACGGCTCCTAAATTGACAGGAAGCCTGTCGGAGAGCAGCTGCCCGTAAATCACGTTTTCGGTAAAGTCGGAATCCTTGAAAGCGAGCGTTACGAATAGCCCCGTATCTGCTAAGTAAAGCTTGAATTTTTCCAGGTCGATGCTTGCCGACATACCCGCGTTTGGGTCGTTGACGTGGTGGGCGACGAGAACGGTTTTCGACTCTCTCAGCTCCGCGATCTCCTCAAGGATGGACGACGATTGGCGATTGGCGAGGACACTTGACACCTGGTACCTCGAAGCTTTTTTCGCGAGCTGAGCGGGGATGGCGTCGAAGAGCATGGAGACGGCCCCGGATGGGCTGATCTTGTAAAAATCCTCTTCATAGAGGCCGAGGATGGTTCGCTTGACCTTGTCGACCTCTTGCAGATTGTTTGTTTGAAGGTATGCATCGACTGCCTGCGGCATCCCGCCGACGAGCATGTAGAGCCTGAAGTCCCTCATCAACTTGCGATTAACCTGATCACCGAGCTGCGCTTTCGACGCGAAAGTCTTCTCGAGTAGCGGGATCGTCGCGTAATCTTCCTGAGCCCACTTGAACTCCTCGAAATCCATCGGGCGCATCTGAATCTTCACTTCTTCGCTTGGAATCAAGATATCGGCGGTGTTTTTCCTGATGGATATGAGGGAGCCCGTCTCTATGTAATCATAGCGCCCATCGGCGACAAGCTGCTTGATCGCCTGACGAGCTCGCGGGCAAAGCTGCACCTCATCGAATATGATGAGAGACTCTCGTTCGTGGAGCTGTACGGAATACTGAAGCTGAAGTTGAAGGAACAGGTAGTTGAGATCCGATGTGTCGTCGAAGAGGCTCTTTGTGGCAGAGGATGCTCTGGAGAAATCGATCAGCAGGTAAGAACGATACTCGCTTCGGGCGAAGGCTTCGACGACCGTGGATTTCCCGATGCGCCGAGCGCCCTCGATGAGTAAGGCGGTTTTTCCGGCTTGCGTTTTCTTCCATTGAAGCAGGTCATCATAGATTTTTCGCTTGAACATTGGTCGCCTCGCAGATTTCCGCACTTTTCTATAGCGTGATTTTACCGATTTCCGCACTTTTTGAAACGGCGAAAAGTACGATTTCCGCACTTTTTTGCGTTGTCGACGCGCAAGCTTCTAACGTTGTCGGGGCTTTAGGAGGCTGGCGACTACCCAGGTTGCGCACATGCCGGCGGCGATTCCGAGCGCGAACTGCCCGGTTCTCAAGGCATATTCGACGACCTGCGGCCAGTCGTAGGCCACTGCGAAGCTCATCATGTAGTACAGCGGCGCGCCAGGGATGAGCGGTACCACCGTGGGGATGACGAAGAGCAACGAGGGCACATCGCGCCAGCGGGCGAGGGCCTCGGCGTAGAACGCGGAAAACGCGCTCGCGACGAGGGCGGGAAGGAAGATGCCGCCTGCGACGGCGCCCACGGCGAGATAGATCGCCCAGCTCAAGATGCCGCCAATCGAGGCTGCAAGCAGGTGCTTCCTTGGAAGATGGAAAATCATCGCGAATCCCGCTGCCCCGAAGAACGCCGCGGCGAGCTGAGCGGCAATCCCCATGGCATCAAGGCCGAGCCCCGGTCCTACGCTGTGGCTTCCGTCGAAGATGAAGAGCGCCGTCATGAAGCCGCCGGCAAGCGCTATGGCCCACAGCATCGTCTCCACGAAGCGCATCGTCCCCGATACCGTGTCGCCGACGATCATGTCGCGGATGGCGTTCGTCATGTAGATGCCGGGGATGAGCAGCATGACCTCCCCGATGAGGATCTTGTCGAGGTGGATGAGCGCGCTTCCGCCGCGCAGTGCCTCGGTCGCTCCGACGCCGAACCCGAACAGCGCCCCCATCGCGGTTTCGCACGCCGCGATGGCCGCGCACGTTCCGATTCCGGCGATAAGCGAGCAGAGAAGGTCGAAGATGAGGGTGTTCGGACAGCGTGGGGCCATGTGCTCCTGCAAAAGGCAGATGAGCACGGCGAAGACCGCTGCGAACGCGGCGTCGACGAGCGACCCCCCGAAGAACACCGCGAACCCGGCCGCTGCGGCGATGCTTCCCAGGTAGAAGGTGACGCGGTCGGCGGGCTGCCGTTTGCAGGCCTCGATTTCCCGGGCGAGGTCGGCGACGTCGAGCGGGTTTTCGGCGCAGCGCCTCGCGAGCTTGTGGCACGCGGCGACGATGCGGTAGTCGGTGACGCCCGGCCCCCAGATGCGGCGCGTCTGGGTGAGGCGCTCCCCGTCGGGAAACTCCATGGTAACGACGAGCGTTGCGGTGATGGCGAACACGTTCATAGTCGAGGCGCCGTAGGCATGTCCGAGTGTCGAAAGCGTGCTCTCGACGCGGCTCACCTCGGCTCCCGCGGTGAGCATGATGTCGCCCATGTTCAGAAGCTCGTGGAGTATTTCGCTGCGGTTTCCCATGGGTGGTATTATACCCGCCGCGGTGCAGGCGCATTCGTGCATAATGCACTATGACGCTATCGACGTGACGGGAGGCTTTCACGGTGTTTCGCTTGCAGGTTCTGGAATCGGTTGACTCGACGAACGAAGTGATCAAGCGCGCAATCGAGAACGGTGAGCCGGAAGGGCTTGCCGTGCGCGCGTACTGCCAAACCGGCGGCTACGGCAGGCAGGGTCGAGCCTGGGAAAGCCCCCGCGGCGGCATGTACGAGTCGGTTCTTCTGCGCCCGGAGGTCGACATGCGCGAGCTGCCCACGCTCGCGCTCGTGGTCGCGCCTGCGGTTCGTCGGGCGCTTGCGAGCCTGGTGGTGGAGGAGCAGGCTCGCCGCATCTGCATCAAATGGCCCAACGACGTCGTGCTGGTGGAAGAGGGGGCTGCGGCGCATGACGGCGCCCCAAGCGTGAAGAACCTCTACTCCAAGCTTGCCGGCATTTCCTCGGAAGTCCATGCCGGAGGCGTGTGCGTCGGCGTCGGGGTGAACGTGGAGCCGCCGAGCGAGCGCATCGAGGTAAGCGGCAAAAACGCCCCCGCCTACCTGACCGACCTCGGTTTCGGCTTCACCTGCGAGCATGAAGCCGCGGTGAACGCCGTGGGGGATGCGATTCTGCGGGAATTCGAGCCGCTGTACCGCCGGTGGTGCGAAGGCGGCTTCGGGGCGCTCGCGTCCGAATTCGCCGAGCATTCCATGCTCGAGGGGCGATTCGTTCGTATGGCGAACCAGATGGGCGACGTTGTCTGCGAAGGGACGGTGCAAGGCGTCGACGCTGCGGGGCGTTTGCTTCTCGTAGACGGTCGGGGTTCGACGATCGCCGCTGCGTCGGGAGAAGTCCATCTTCTTTAAGCGTTTGTGTTAATGATTCGACCCCTTGCTTTTTTCGGCGTAGTGTGTCCCTTTTACCGTTCCCTGTGCCCGAATACTCCTTTGCCTGTCGCGTTTTCGCGTCATGAGTGCCTACAATATCTCGTTACGCAAAAGGCAAACGACTAAGTCAGAGCACGAGGTAAACACATGACGGCACAGCAAGAAACGAAAACGGCGGCGCCCGGCGCCGCGAACGGCGAATCCTCCGCCAAACCCTCATCCATTCAAAATTCGAGTACGGGTTCATCGCAGGGGCCTGCGGGCCCGGGCGGCAAGCCCTCGGGCAACGACAAGGTGTCCCGTATGGGCACGGCATCGCTTCCGCGCCTGCTTACCGAGTTCGCCATTCCCGCGATCATCGGCATGCTCGTGAATGCCGCCTACAATCTGATCGACTCGATCTTCTTGGGGCAGGCGATGGGCGAAATCGGCCTTTCGGCCGTGACGGTTGCCTCGCCGCTCATGATCGTGTTCATGGCGCTTGCCATGCTTGTTGGCAACGGCGGAAACGCACTCGCCGCGCTCCGTTTGGGAGAAGGCCGCAAAAGCGATGCGGAAACGAGCCTCGGCAACACGGTGACGCTCGCCATCGTGCTGTGGATCATCGTCGCTATCGTCGCGTCCGTCCCGGCGCTGCTCGACGCGTTCCTCACGTTCTCGAGCGCAACCGACGACGTACGTCCCTACGCCGCCTCGTTTATCCGCATTCTGAGCCTGGGCTTCGGGTTGCAGATCATCGGCATGGGCGTGAACAACTTCATCCGTACCGCGGGCGCCCCGAATCGTGCGCTCGTGACCATGGTCATCGGCGCGGTGGTTTGCACCATCTTCAACTACCTGTTCGTCCTGAAGCTTGGTTGGGGCGTCGAGGGCAGCGCGCTCGCCACGCTCGTCGGTCAGGCGGCGTCGTGCGTGTCGGTGCTGTGGTTCTTCGTCTTCACGAAGAACGCGCCGATCAAGCTTCGTTGGCATTGCATGCGCCCGCACGCGAAGATCATCCGGTCCATTCTCTCGCTCGGCCTTGCGAGCTTCGCCGTTCAGGCCGGCGCCGCAGTGGTCAACTTCGCCGTCAACTTCCTGCTGGTGAAGTACGGCAGCGTGAGTGCAGTCGGCGCCGAGGGAGCGCTTGCCTCGATCGGCGTCGTGCAGCGCATCGCCATGTTCACGGTGATGCCGCTCATCGGCGTATCGGTGGCTCTGCAGCCGTTGCTCGGCTTCAACTACGGCGCGAAGAAGATCGCGCGCGTGCGCAAGGCGCTGTGGCTCGGCGTCGCCTTCGCGACGTCGCTCGCGGTCATCATGTGGGCGGCCGTGCACTTGTTCCCGGGTCCCATCGTCAACCTGTTCGGCATCACGAACCCCGACCTTACCGACTTCACCATCTTCGCGCTCAAGATCCAGCTGCTTATGCTTCCGTTTGTCGGTTTCCAGATCGTCGGTTCGAACTACTTCCAGGCAACGGGTCAGCCGGCCAAGTCGACCATCCTGTCGCTCACGCGCCAGGTACTGTTCCTCCTGCCGCTCATGTTCTGGCTGCCCGAGGTGCTTCCTACGTGGTTTTCCCAGTTCACTGGCTTGGATGCCCTCTATATCGCGACGCCTGTCGCCGACTTCCTCTCCATTTTCGTCACGGCTGTCTTCATCGCCGTGGAAATGCGTCGTCTCGGCAAGGTCGAACGCGGGGAAGTGACCGCGAACTACTAGGCCGTCGAGCATATCCGATTTCCCAAGCGCCCGGCCCCGCGAGGTTTCGGGCGCTTCCTTGTCCCTAAAACGGGACAATCAGTTCATCTTGCCGCGCATTTTCCGTTTTGTAACAAACCGTGTGCCTCTGTGGGGTAGGATGATGCACGTTATTGTCGTCGACCCGGAAGGGGAAGCAAGTGGAGCAAGTCAAGAAGAGCGCGTCTACGGCGTCTCGCACGCGTTCGGTCGCGTTTGTGGGCCTCACCGTTGCTATCATGGCTGTGTCGGCCTGGGTTACCGTGCCGCTCGGTCCGGTTCCGTTCACGTTGCAGATGTTCGCCATCACGTTCGCCATTGTGATGCTCTCTCCGAAGGAATGCATGGCGGCCATCGTCTTGTATCTCGCGCTCGGCGCGCTCGGCGCACCGGTGTTCTCGGGAATGTCCGGCGGCATCGCCAAGCTCATGGGCCCGACCGGCGGCTTCCTTTGGGGCTATATCTTCGGCGTAGCCGCAGCTGTCGGTCTTCTGTACCTGCTTCGCCGTCACATGGGTCTCAACGCGGGCGCCATCAAGGATGCGGTCGAATCTCAGCGCGGCGTCGCGGAGTTCCTCAAGAACGCGTCCGCTGAAATCGCCGCCGGCCTCGTGTTCACGGCGGTCGCCTATTTCTGCGGATGGCTCCAGCTGATGCTTGTCATGGGCCTCTCTCCCGAAGCGGCCTTCTTGACCGGCATCGCGCCGTTCGTCGTCGTCGACGTGCTGAAGGTGCTCGCCGCCGTGGCTTGTGCGCGCGCGGTGAAGGCTGCCGTCCGCTAGGGGCTCGTGCGCGAGTGCCGAAAAGGACGCGTGCTATAATCTCAAAGAAACACGTTACGTATGCGCAGGCGGTTTCGCCTGCGCTTTCTGTTGAGGAGCGAAAACATGGGCTGCGCAGTCATCGGTTGCGGGAAATCGCTTCCCGCCCTCGCCGTCGCGAACGACGACCTTACTCAGCTCGTCGACACGAGCGACGAGTGGATCACCACGCGCACGGGCATCAAGTCGCGCCGCATCGCGGTCAGCGAGACCAACGTCGATCTGGCCGAAGGGGCGTCCCGCCAGGCGCTCGGCTGGGCCGAAGGCGGTTGGTCGTGCGGTCGCATCGACCCGGAATCGATCGATCTTATCGTGTACTCCACCTGCACGCCTGACGCGATGGTCCCTTCATGCGCGGCGCTTCTTCGCCGCCGGTTGGGACTTTCGAACGCCGCGGCGTTCGACATCAACGCGGCATGTTCGGGGTTCGTGTACGGCATGAGCGTCGTTGACGGGCTTATGGCCGCGTGCTCGGCGGGCGCTCCCGGTGCTGCCGGCCGCAACAAGATCCGCCGCGCGCTCGTGGTCGGCTCCGAGCGCCTGACGCGCATCACCGACTGGACCGATCGCGCCACGTGCGTGCTCTTCGGCGACGGCGGCGGTGCGGCGGTCGTGGAATGGGACGAAAATCGAGCCGGCGTTCTCTCGAGCTATTTCGTGAACGACGATGACGACACGAACGCGCTTACGTGCCCCATGGCGTTCGACGCGCCGCAGCCGTTCGACGAGAACGGAATCTCGAAGGAAGCCGCGAAGGCGGGCGACCCGGGCAACGCGCGCATCGACGCGGAGCTCGGCGTGACCGAGCTCGTCGAGGCAGGCCGTCCGCGCCAGGCGCTTTTCATGCATGGCCAGAAGGTGTTCAAATTCGCGGCCGACGCCATGGGCAATGCTATCGACGAGGTGTGCCGCCGCGCGGGCATCTCGGTCGACGACGTGAAATGCATCGTTCCCCACCAGGCGAACGAGCGCATCATCAAGTTCGCGGCGAAGCGCTGCGGCCTTCCCCTCGAGCGTTTCCAGGTTTCCATCGCCGAGCGCGGTAACGCCTCGTCGGCCTGCGTTCCCATGGCGCTTTCCGATGCGCTTGAGAGCGGACGCGTGCAGAAGGGCGACAAAGTGATCCTCGTGGCATTCGGCGGCGGGTTCACGAGCGGCGCGGTGCTCGTGCAGCTGTAGCGCGCACGACCGATCGATCGGGCTGGTAACGCAAGGCGAGCTCCTCCGCAGGGGGGCTCGCCTTGTCGTCTTTCCAGCTTACGCCGCGTTGAAGATCGAGTTCCACACGTCAGCGATCCAGGCGAAGACGTCGAAGCCTTCGGAGTTCTTCTCCTCGGCGGTCGAAGCGCTCGCGGCGCTCGCCACGGTGGAGCTCACCGCGGCGCTCGTCGTCGTTGCGGCGCTTCCGCTATCGAGCGCGGTGCTCGTCGCGTAGTACGCGTCGTAGTCGGCGCGGTCGATCGTCGGGTCTGATACCTCCTGGGAGTCCGTCGTCTCGACGTCGGTCGAGAACGCGTTCTCGACGGTCACCACGACGTTGCTCGACCCCTGTTCCAAGATCTGGCCGCTCGCGTCCTTGATGGTGACGGCGTTGCCGGATTCATCGACAACCTTGCCGCCCGCTGCCACGTTGAGGTTCGAAACCGTGCAGCTTTTGGTGACGACCCAGCTCGAGGTCGCGTCAACGTTCACGGTGATGGGGCTTTCCGTCGCCGTGTCGCTCGTCGCCGCCTCGTTGTCGGAAATGACCGCATAGCCGGTCCAGGTCGTTCCGGCGGTCAGGTACAGGTCGACCGAGCTGATCGTGTCCGCCTCGACGGCGCCGGAAAGCTCCTGGTCGATGCCGGTGAAGGTGACGGTCGCGCCGTTCTTCCCGGCGCTGCCCCAGTTGTTGGAATCGTTGCCGGCGGCGAGGACGAGGTTAGCGTTCTCGCTGTTGAAGTCGAGCGCCGTGTTTTCAAGCACCACGTTCGCGGAGGTGTTCGTCAGGTAGAACATCGAGCCGGAGGTGATGGCGCTCGAAAGCGATGAATCGACCGCCTGGAAAAGCGCCGCGTCGCCCGTCGAGGTGTCGGCGTCGCCCGATGTGCTCTGGTAGATGATGACGCCGTTGGCGATGGGGTCGGAGGCCGTTTTGCTCGTGATGGTGCTCGAAAGCTCCGAGTCGTAGATGCGGATGGAGTTCAACCCCTCCATGCCCGCGAGCTGCGATCCCGTGGCGGTGCCCGCCACGTTTGCGACCTCGATGGCACCGGTCGAGTAAAGCAGGGGCGAGCCGCTTCCCGCAGTCGACACGTCGGCGTCGTTCACCGAGATGTACCCGCCGCCTCGGTCGGTGGCGAAGGCGGCGCAGTGGTCGCCTTGGGTCGAGATGTCCATATCGCCTGCGACGATCGTTCCCCCGTAGGTGGAGTCGAGGCCGCGCGAGTTGCCGGCGGTCGTCGAAATCTGCACGCCGCGCGCGAAAACGGTCGCGTTGTCGGTGGCGAAGATGCCATTCGAGCCTTCGGACGTGGCGGAAAGCTGCGAATTCGTCAGGTACGCCTGCGACCCGTCGCCGACGCCGAGCACGATGGAGTTCACGCCGTAGAAGTTGCAGGAGTCGCCGTCGTCCAAATCGCCCGACTTGGAAAGCGAATCGTTCTCGATCGTGAGGGTTCCGCCGTTCTGCGCGAGCGCGGCGTTCTGGGAGGACTCCGTCGCCTCGACGCTTTCCCCGCTCGAGGACACGTCGCACCCGTCGGTGGTGAGCGTTGCGGAGTAGGTTCCCGTGTAGTCGAATGACTGCGTGTTCGCGCCGCCGCCTGGGGCATCCACGCCGCCGTCAGGAGGCGCGCCGGGGGAGTCGCCGCTCGGCATATCGGGGGCGTCGGGAGCACCGGAAGCTCCCTGCTGCGCCGTGGCGTTCGACTTCGGGGAAGCCGATTCGGAAGCGAGCGCCAGCGTGGGCACGAGCATTCCCGTGACGAGCGCGGCGGAAAGGGCAAGCGAGCAGGCCTTCTTGCTCAGAGGGGAGAATCGCTCGCGCAGGCGGGCAGCCTGAGCGTCGCGCTGGGCGTCCGTCCCGGCGTTTTTCCCCGTGCGGGAGTTTTCGGCGGACACGACCTCGGCGTCGATGATGGGATCGGTTTTCATGGTAGCCTCCTTAAGCGTCGGTTCTTCAAGGCGGCGCAAAGGGTTTCAGGTTTCCCGGGAGGCGCGCAGGGGGGGAGGGGTACTGACGAAATGGGTTGCGCGCTGTCGTTCTTTCGCCCGCCTTGGCGTGCACTATAGAGCCCTATCCTGAAATGATTCTGAAAGAAGGAGGCCGCTTTCAGCTTGCTTTCAG
>CAKUIV010000018.1 GCA_934661105.1 uncultured Ellagibacter sp.
GTTACGAGAAGGGCGCGACCGTCGTGGGCGGTGTCGTGCTCATCCTGATCGGGCTCAAGATCCTCCTCGAGCACCTAGGAATCATTGCGCTATAGCGACGTTATTCGATCGGGTAGCTTCCGAGCACCTTCACCTCGCGCAGCTTCAGGCGCAGGCAATTCAGGGCGGTTTGGATGTTCGGCTCGTTCGCATTGCCTTCGAACTCGATGAAGAACATGTAGTCGCCGAGCGCCTGCTTGGTGGGACGCGACTGGATGAGCGACAGGTTCACGCCAGCGTAGGCGAATTCAGATAGGATCATGTTCAGGGTGCCTGCGCGGTCCATGTTCAAGAACAGCACGACCGACGTCTTGTAGCGCTTCCCCGTGAACACGGGAGCGTGCCCCTGGCGTCCGACGAGCGCGAACACGGTCTGGTTGCCGAAGTGGTCCTCGATGTCGGTGGCGCGGACCTCGGCGCCGTGCAACTTCGCCGCAAGCGCGTTCGCGATGCCGGCAACGTGCGGATTCTCGGCCGCAAGCCGCGCGCTTTCCGCGGTCGACGAGGTGGTGATGCTCGCGCGCCCGGGCAGCTTCTCGGAAAGGAAGCGGCGGCACTGGGCGAGTCCCTGCGCGTGGCTCGCCACGGTCTCGATGTCCTCGAGCGGGACGTCGGGGGCTGTGACGAGGCAATGGTGGATGTCGACCACGGTTTCCCCCAGGATCACCGAGGAGCTGTTCAGCGCGAAGCCGTCGAGCGTTGCCGTGACGGGTCCTTCGATGGAGTTCTCCTTGGCGACCACGCCGTACTCGCACCTTCCGCGATCGACGCAGTCGAACACCTCGCCGAACGACGTGCATTCGACGAGCTCGGGCTCGTCGATGCCGAGGCGCTCGGCGAAGGCGAGCGTCGCCTCGTGGGAATAGGTGCCGGCGGGGCCGAGATATGCAAGTGCGTTATCGGGTGAGTTCATAAGGTGTCGATGCTCCTGTTCGCAGTCTTCGTCTTTCGCATACCCGCAATAAATATGCGACAGCTTCGTATTGTAACGGCTTGCATCGAGCCGCTGAATGACGAGTATGATTCGTTGCCTTGTTTTTCGTTCGAATTCGCGATATGGTAGCGAAGCGGTGACATTCTGCTAAGCCGTTTCAGTCAACTTATGTTTACGATAATTGCTACTTTATCAGGCACAATATATGTTACTGAATCTTGCGCGCGTAACATTTTTGGGACAGTCAAACGTTATTTGCGCACAACGCCTTTTTTCTGCAAATCAATATGCCTACAATGTGTAAGCTTCAATTCGGAAGACTCGGAAGCGCTGTGTTCTTACGCGGAATCGCGCTGCCGACATGACCACTTTTGAGAGGAAAAGGAGGTGTGCACATGGTAAACGAAGCTACTGCTTCGGATTTCTTCAGCACGCTTGAGGCGCGGGGGGTTACGCGCCGCAGCTTCATGAAGCTGTGCGGGACCGTCGCGGTCGCAGCCGGTCTGTCCGAGCTCGCCGCACCGCGCGTCGCGCAGGCGCTTGAGGAATCGGTTATCGGTGCAACCAAAGGAAGCCTGTACCCCGTGATCTGGATCGAGGGTGCGTCGTGCACGGGCTGCACGGAATCGTTCGCCCAGAGCGAGACCCCGGACGCCGGCGAGGTCGTGCTCGATCTTCTGTCCCTTAACTACTCCGAGACGCTGTCCGCCGCGGCGGGTTGGTCGATGGAAGAAGCTAAGGAACAGACCATCGCCGCTGGCAACTACATCCTTGTGTACGAAGGCGCGGTTCTCGAGGGCTGGGGCGGCCAAGCGCTCCGCGTCGCCGGCAAGCCCGGCACCGAGCATCTTATCGAGGCCGCCGAGAAGGCGAACGCGGTCGTCGCGCTCGGTTCCTGCGCGGTGAACGGCGGCTGGATGGGGGCTCATCCCAATTCGGCTGGCGCGCTCGGCGTCGAGCAATTCTTGAAGAAGAACGGCATCGACACCCAGGTCATCAACGTTCCCGGCTGCCCGGCGAACCCGGAGTGGCTCGTGTCCGTGCTCGTCGACGTCATCATGATGGACGGCAAGCAGCTCAAGCTCACGTCCGACAACAAGCCCCAGGGCATCTTCGGCCAGACGATCCATGACAACTGCGAGCGTCGCGGCCACTTCGAGAACGGCGAGTTCGTCTACAAGTTCGGTTCCGAGGAAGAGGCCAAGGGCTACTGCCTGTACCCGCTCGGCTGCCGCGGACCGCAGACCAAGTCGAACTGCGGCGTCACCATGTGGAACAACCGCCGCAGCTGGTGCGTGCAGGCGGGTTCCCCCTGCATCGGCTGCTGCGAGGCAAACCCCAACGACCCGGGCGACAACTGGGTCGAGGTGAACACCCCGTTCTACAAGCGCCATCGCGACCTGCGCATCGGCGACTTCATGGTTCAGCCCGGCACCATCGCGCTCACGCTCACCGGCTTGGTGGCCGCAGCGCTCGTCGTGCACGGCTTCGGCATGAAGGCTACCGGACGTATGGACGGCGGCGCGGACTTCGAAACCATCCGCAAGTGGGACGAAAACCATCCCGACCAGGCAATCGGCACCTACGACCTCACCGACGAGGAGAAGGCGCAGGCCTGCAAGGAGAACTCCGGCAACGTGTCTCAGAAGGAACGTCTCTACGATTCCCTCGGCGTTCGCCCCGACATCAAGAAAGACGACACGAAAGGAGGCCAGGAGTAAATGACACGTTCGATCATCGACCCGATCACCCGTATCGAAGGCCATCTTCGCGTCGAGATGGAAGTCGAGAACGGCAAGGTGTCCGACGCGTGGGTGTCGGGCGGCTGCTTCCGCGGCATCGAGCTCGTCGTTGAGAACCGCACCCCCGAAGATGCGGCTCAGATCGTCGAGCGCATCTGCGGCGTGTGCCCGGTTTCCCATGCGCATGCCTCCTCGAAGGCCGCTGAGGATGCTTACGGCATCGAGATTTCCAACAACGCGCGCATCATCCGCAACCTCATCGAGGGCGCCCAGTTCCTGCACAGTCATATCCTGTGGTTCTACAATCTGGCCGGTCTCGACTACATCAACCCGTTGAACGCCCTGAAGGCGAACGTCGGCGATGCCTACGATCTCGCCGCGTCTGCCGGTGCGTCCACCTCGAGCGACCTGTACGCGCTGAAGGAGCACCTGTCGAAGTTCGCGAACAACGGCCAGCTGTCCATCTTCTCCGGCAACTGGTTCGACGCCGAGGACGGCACGGGCTTCAAGCTTCCGGCCGAGCTCGACCTCATCTGCACCGCCCACTACCTCGAGGCGCTCAAGATGCAGGCGAAGGCCAGCGAGATCTCCGCGCTGCTCGGCGGCAAGATGCCGCATGTCATGACCATCGTCCCGGGCGGCACCGCGTTCGTGCCGACTTCCCAAAAGCTCGACGATTTGAAGTACCTCGTCGACGAGCTGTACAACTGGGTCGAAGCGACGATGCTTCCCGACGTGCTTGCCATCGCGCCGTACTACAAGGATGCTCTGAACTGGGGCAAGGGTCCCGGTCGCTATATCGCATGGGGCGTGTTCGAGAACAAGAGCATGCTCATGAACGACCGCTACCTGCCGGCCGGCGTCCTGCAGGACGGCCTCAAGCTCGAAGACGCGGACCCGTCCAAGATCTCCGAGTACGTGGGCCATTCCTGGTACAAGGGTGAAGGAACCTATCAGGCGCCGGACTACACGACCGAGCCCGAGTTCACCCAGTACTACAAGGACAACTCCGACACGGTCAACGACCGCTACTCCTGGGTCAAGTGCCCGGGCTACGACGGAAAGCCGATGGAGGCCACGTCGCTGTCCCGTATCCTCGTCGCCTACAAGCGCAACGTGCCGTTCATCGTCAAGCACGTCGACGCCGTGCTTGAGGCTCTCGGCGCTCCGGGCAACCTCAACGCCCTCGCGTCCACGCTTGGCCGTACCGCGATTCGCCAGGTCGAGACGCTCTACATCGCCGGTCTCATGAAGGACTGGGTCGACGAGCTCATCGAGGCCGTGAAGAGCGGCGACAGCGAGTACTTCCGCGAGCCGATGCGCACCACCGGCGAAGGCGTCGGTATGTGGGAGGCCCCGCGCGGCGCTCTCTATCACGCCGAGAAGGTCGAGAACGGCCGCATCAAGGGTTATCAGATCATCATCCCGTCCACGTGGAACCTCGCTCCGCACAACGAGAGCGGCGAGTACGGCCCGCTCGAGCAGGCGCTCATCGGCGTGCCGGTCGGCGACATCGAGAAGCCGATCAACGCGCTGCGCACCGTCCACAGCTTCGACCCGTGCACCGCTTGCTCCGTGCACGTGAGCGAGCCTGCGACCGGCAAGCACTTCGAAACCGTCACCAATCCTTGGGGGGTGAAGTAAGATGGCGCATCTTGCACACTATCGCGAGGCGCATCCTCTCGTCTTCGTCATCACCCACTGGATCAACCTCATCGCGATGATCGTCCTGATCGTCACCGGTTTCTGCATCCATTTCCCGTTCTGGCCCTACTTCGAGAGCATGGCCCGCGGCATGCACGTGTTCTTCGGCTTCGTGCTGTTCCTGAACTGCGTGTTCCGCATCATCGCCGCGTTCTTCGTGAAGACGGCTCCCACGGGCGGCACCCGCAAGCAGGTCACCGACTACAAGACCTGGTTGCCGCAAAAGGATAACCGCCATCAGGGCCTCATCTGGGTCAAGTACTACCTGTTCCTGAAAAAGGATCATCCGCTCGGCGCGAAGCTCGGCGTGCCCCAGAAGATTTCCTACCTGCTCATCCCGGTGCTGATCATCGTCATGTTCTACACCGGCATGTGCCTGTGGGTCCCCACCATGGACCTGCCCTTCTTCGCGGCGGGCACGAGCCTGGTCGGCGGCCTCATGTCGATGCGCATCATCCACTACTTCATGATGTACATCTTCATCATCTTCATGTTCATCCACGTGTACCTGGCGAACATCGAAGGCATCGCCCCCACGAAGCTCATGTTCTTCTGGAAGGAGCATGGCGGACTGGTGTACGATCCGGATACGCACACTATCGTCGGCGAAGACGATCTGGGCGAATCCAAGAAGCACTAAAGCTTCCGTTCAAGGGCCCGTCTGCGAAAGGCGGGCCCTTTTTGTCTGATTCGGTTGAGGAGAAAAGGGAAGTGACGGCATGGCTCGGGAATTGACCGACGAGGAAATCGCCCGCGAGGAGGAATTCCTGCGCGGAGTGCCGCGGCTGAACGTGGGCGCGCTTTTCCTGCCGCCTATTTGGGGGCCGGCCCACGGTTTCTGGGCCACGATCCTGTTCTATCCGTTGTGGCTGTTCGCCGACAATACGTTCTATGCGGCCTATTCGACGCCGAGCGCGCTGTCGATCGTCTTCGCGGTCATCGTCTTCGCGCTGCTCACCGCGGCTACCGTCGTCTTCGCGATCGTGAGCCAGCCCATGGCGGCGCATCGGGCGGCGGAACGCGGTGTGAGTAAGGAACGCTACCTTGCGCGCCAGCGTATCTGGGCCGCCGTGTGCGTGATCGTGGGCGTGGCTATGATCGCTGCGGCAACCTACTACAACATCGTGATTCGTCCGGGGATGGGGGTTTAACGTGACCGAGGATCGAATGGCAGATGCGGTTTTCGCGCATGCAGACGAGTTTGCGCCGAAGGGCGAAGGCGCCTCGTGTCGTTGCGCCGCGGTATTTTGCGTGGGAAACCGCCTTATGCTCGACGAAGGCATAGGCCCTGCGGTCTTCGACGCCCTCAAACGCGACTATGTCATTCCGGACAACGTGCAACTCTTCGACGTAGGCTGCATGAGCCTCGATATGCTTCCCTATGTCGAATCCTGCGACGTCATCCTCACCGTCGACGCGGTCGACGGCACCGACGATGAGCCGGGGACGGTGTACCGTTTTCCGCCCGACGCCATGGCGCGCCATACGGGGGCTATGGCGTCGCTTCACGATTTGAAGCTCGTCGACCTGTTCGATGCGGCATCGCTGCTTGGCTATGCGGCCGAAGGGTATTGCCTGGGAATGCGCGTCGAGAACATGTCGCCGTCGGAGTATACGGTCGATTTGACGCCGCGTGTGAAAGCGGCGCTCCCGCTTTTGGTCGAAACGGTCGTCGCCGAGCTCGACAGAAGAGGATTTCGCCTGGTGAAACGCGAAGGGAGTGTCGTGTAAGGACGTTTCGCGGAGCCTGCTTCCGCGAAACGTTATGGTACTTCGACAGTGTCTTTTATCGAGGAAACGCACCGCTTGCCCGCGCACGGTGCGTTTTTCGTTGCCTGACGACTTTTCTCCGTGCTAGCATGCATGCGGCTCAACCGCCACGCGCCCATTCTGCAAGCGGGCGTTTCGGACAATTCGGCGCCTTTCTGCCTTGTGCGCACCGTCCGTTAAAAGGGGTGGAGGCTTGAGCGGTGACGATTCTGCGTCGTCATATTGAGCTAAATCATTTGTTACAACCGTATACAAAAGGAGATGCTTCACTATGATGAAGAAGGTTGTCGCTGTCGTGTGCACGTTTGCCCTCGCGGGCGGTATCCTCGCTGGTTGCTCCAGCACTTCCGGCAGCACCAAGACCGAGACGAAATCTGATTCCGCCACCGAGCAGAAGGCTGAGACCTCCGAGGTCAAGGCGCCTGAGTCCGACGTCGCGATGAACTACATCACGCCCGCCGACGCCGAGGCGAACCTCGACAACTCCGATTACGTCTTCGTCGACCTGCGCAAGGCCGACGACTACGCGAAGAGCCACATCAAGGGCGCTATCGCAGCCGACATGGACGCGTGCAAGGGCGGCGATTTCCAGAACGGCGTCGACACGATGAAGGCCGCTTTGAAGGATGCCACCGGTTCCGAGACCGGCGCTGACAAGAAGCTCGTCCTCATCTGCTACTCCGGCAAGTCCTATGCTCAGGCTGGCACGAACGTCCTCTCCGCCATCGGCGCCACGATGGACAACGTCTTCACGCTCGAAGGCGGCATGAAGGCCTGGACCGGCGCGACCGAGGCGTAAAGCCTCTGGGCAAAGCAAGGGAAAGCAAGATGGCACCCAAGCAAAAGGTTTGGGCCCAGCGTATCGTCATCGCGGTCGTCGTCGTTGCGGCCGCGATGCTTTACGCGGTGGTTCCCGACGTCAATTCCTTCGTGAACGATCTTTGCCGGCGCTTCTCGACGGGGGATTTCACGGAAATGCGCGACTTCGTGGCGTCCTATGGTGCATGGGCCGCTGCGGTTTCGTTCCTGCTCATGATCTTCCAGTCGGTGGCGGCGCCGCTGCCTGCATTCATCCTGACGTTTGCGAACGCGAGTCTCTTCGGATGGTGGCAGGGCGCGATTCTCTCGTGGACAAGCGCGATGGCGGGAGCTGCGGTGTGCTTTTGGATTGCGCGCGCCTTGGGCCGCGAAGCGGTCGAGAAGCTCTGTTCGCGCGGGGGCTTGGCGTCGATCGAGCGGTTCTTCGAGCGCCACGGCGACCAAAGCGTCCTCATCGCGCGTCTTCTTCCGTTCGTGTCGTTCGACTTCGTGAGCTACTTCGCGGGACTTACGTCGATGCCGTTTCGCGGCTTCATGATCGCCACCGGCATCGGGCAGCTGCCGGCGACGATCGTCTACTCCTATGTCGGCGGCATGCTGACGGGGGGCGCGAAGATGCTCGTCACGGCGCTCTTCATCCTGTTCGCCCTTGCGGCGCTCGTGGTTCTTGCGCGTCAGCTCTATCGCGAGCACGTTGCCTCCACCGAGGCGGGCAGGCCGCCTCAAGGCGTTTAAGGAGACGTTCGTGGGCGATAAGGCGCCTCAGGGTGCAAACGAAGCGGGCGCTTCGAGCGCGAAATGGGCCAAGCCGGTGATTTTCGCCTGCTTGGCCCTTGCCGTCGTGGTCGCGAGCTGCGTGGTTGGCGGCGCGGACGGGCTTTCCGCTTTCGGCCCGTGGGCGGCACTCGAGTCGACGGTTGAGGAAAACCCGCTGCTCGCCTTCGCGGTGTACTTCGCCTGCACCGCGGTAGGGTCGGCTGTGCTCGTTTTGCCGGGAATGGTGTTCGCGCTTGCGGCGGGCGCCCTGTTCGGTCCTTTCTTAGGGACGATTGCGTGCGTCGTCTCGGCGACGGCGGGCGCTGTGTTCTCGTTTCTGATTGGTCGGTTCTTTTTGAGGGATGCCGTGCGTCCGCGCGCCATGCGAAACGACTACCTGCGACGTTGGCTTTTCGAGGAGACGGGTGTGAACGCGGTGGTGCTGCTTGCGATCACGCGACTCGTTCCGTTGTTCCCCTACAACTTGCAAAACTTCGCTTACGGGGTAACCGACATGAGGGTTGCGACGTATGCGGCGTTTTCGTTTCTGTTCATGATTCCCGGATCGGCGATGTACGTGCTTATCGGCTCCGGGGTTTCGAGGGGCGTCTCGGGAATCTGGTGCCTTGCGGGCAGCGTGGTGATCGGTGCGGCGGTGTTCGCGGCGGCGACGCTTTTGAAGCGTCGCTTCGGTATAGACGGCATCGGGGGCGATGCGAACGTCAAGAGGGGAGGGAGATTATGAGCAGCGGCATGGCGGTGAAGCTTACGGTGCTCGAGAAGACGAACTACCTGTTCAAGAACTGGCGTCATGCGAGCGCCGGCACCGTCGTTTTCCCAGGATGCGGGTTTTCCTCTTTCTTCCCGAAGACGCTGCGCGCGCTCGAATCCGCCCTTGCCAACGTGCCGGACGTTGGGTTCGCCTACGATTGCTGCGGGCTGCCGCTTTCCGGGCTCGTGAACGAAGAGGCGGCGCAAAGGGAACTCGATCGTGTAAGCGGCAACCTTTCGCGCGTTGGCGCTCGGGAGATTGCGGTGCTGTGCCCGAACTGCGCTGCAGCGTTCAGCGATTCGCTTCCATGCGGTCAAACTACCGTTTACGCGAAACTTCGGGATTTGGCGCGCGTGGGGCTTGTGCGCTTGAATGCGCTCGATCTGCCTGGCGCGGTGTTCGTGCCGTGCCCCGACAGGCAGGCGCGCGCCTGGCTTTCCGATTTGGAGCCCTTCTTCGGCCTCGGCGTCTTCACTTCTGCATGCAGCTTATGCTGCGGCGCCGCGTTCGAATTGGGAGACCCCGTCGCGTCCGACGTTGCCGCACGACGGGTGCTTGCCGTCGTCGTGGCCGAATGCGCCGATCGCGGCATAGACGACCCGGTTGCGTACGTGTACTGCGCTTCGTGCGCGGGCAAGTTGGAGCGCGCTCGTCGAACGTGCGATGATGAGTCATGCCGTCGCGTCCGCGTCGTTCACGCCCTGTCGGCGTTGCTTGGGGTCGACGAGTCTCCGGCGGTTTCTACGAGCGTGCTCAACCGCGCGAGAAAGGCTTGGCGATGAGAATTGCGTGTTCAAGGGGCAGTGCCTCTCGGTGGGAGCGCAACGGGGAGCCGGCTCGGAGCATTTCGATCATCGTCCCGGTTCTCAACGAATCCTCGACGATCGATACGCTGCAGGACCAGCTCGACCGCATCGACCTTGACGCCGAGCGTTGCGAGGTGATTTTCGTCGACGGCGGAAGCACCGACGGCACGCGCGAACGAATCCGACCCTGGTATCGCACGGTCATGCAAAAGGGTCGGGGCCGCGGCGGCGCTCTCAACACGGGCGCTGAAGAGGCGACGGGCGAGGTGCTCTTTTTCCTTCACTGCGACAGCGTTCTTCCCGATACCATGCTTGACGAGATGCGCGACGTCCTGCGCACGCATCGCGTCGGCAGTTTCGGCATTCGCTTCGACCGGACGAGCCCTGTTCTTTTGCTGTGCCAAGCTATGTCGAACCTACGGGTTCGGTTTCGCCATATTTCCTACGGTGACCAGGGGTTATTCATCGAGCGCGAGTTGTTCTTCGAGGTGGGGATGTTCCCTGACGTGCCGCTCATGGAAGATTTCCAGTTCGCGATGAACTTGAAGGGCCGCGGCGAGCGTCTTGGCATGACGAGACGTCGCATCGTCACGTCATCGCGGCGATTTCCGCAGGGAGAGCGGCGGCGGATCGCGACGTGGGTGAATATGGCGAAGCTTCGGGCTGCGTACTTGAAGGGCGTCTCGCCCGACGAGCTGTCTCGCGCGTACGGTAACGCCCGCTGAGGGGCGCCTTCTATAGCGCCGCCGACGGCTGCTCGAAGTGGCTCAATCGGAAAAACTGGTCACAGATTGCCGAAATGCGTCATGCAGAGGCCGCGCGAACGCCTCTTTCGGTCTTATTTCACGCGAGGAAGTCCTGAAACCGCGCATGAAGTCTCCTCGAGGGTGCGAATCGCATCGATTTTTCGGCTTCAAAAACGCATTTCGGCAATCTGTGACCATTTTTTCGGTTTTGACCGTTCGGGCGCGCCTTTATTTCCCATCGAAGCTGGGGCAGAGGTCGCAAAGGAAGCACGCGTCGCATTTCGGGCGGCGCGCGATGCAGATGTTTCGTCCGAAGAGAATCCACTGATGGTTTATCGGGCCCCAGTACTCGCGCGGGTACAGCTTGAGCAGTGCTTGCTCCGTCTTCGCAGGGGTGTCGGCGGAAGGACCCGCGAGCTTCAGCTTATGGGCGATGCGGAAAACATGCGTGTCGACGGCGATTCCCTCGACGATGCCGAAGGCCTCGTTGAGCACGACGTTTGCGGTTTTGCGTCCGACGCCCGGGAGCTTCTGCAGCTCGTTTATGTCGCGTGGGATTTCCCCGCCGAAGTCGGCTACTACCATCTGCGCGCATTTCACGCAGTTGGCGGCCTTCGAGCGGAAAAACCCGATCGTGCGGATGATCTCCTCGACGTCGGTGACGTTCGCCTGCGCGAGGTCGGCCGGAGTGGGGTAGCGTTCCCAGAGCGCGGGCGTCACCTTGTTCACGCCCTTGTCAGTGGTCTGAGCGGAAAGAAGTACGGCGATGGTCAGGCGAAACGGGTCGCCTCCGTAATGGAGTGCGCATTCGGCTGCGGGATAGTGCTCGTTCATGCGGTTCGCGATCTCGATGGCTCGCTCACGCTTCGCGGCGACGGTTTCACGGGGCATCTTCGTTCCTTTCGTCAGCTCGAGATTCCAGTATAGCGTCTTGGCCGGGCGGGCGCCGCCGCGCCCGCAGTTGCATGCCGAGCCGCCCGCGGCCGGTTTGGCATGCGTGCGGTGCGCACGGTCTCGCCGCATGCGCGCTTATGCTACACTTGCGCCTGTTTCCACCCCGATGGGGTCAGAATGTTCGTTTTGAGCCGCACCTGTGCGCCCTCATGGGCGAGGTGCGGCTTTTCGTGCTGCTCGCATGCCGCGGAAGGGCGGCGGGCGCGGGGAAGAGGAAGAAATGCTCATCGACTCGCTTACGTTCGTGCTCGGAAAGTCCGGCGCGCTCGATGATTTTTGGGACAAGCTCGACGCTGGCGAGGACGCAACGCTCGGCGTTGCCTCGTCGGCGAGGCCGTTTCTCGCCGCTGCCCAGTTCGCGCGCAAGCCGCAACCGACGCTCGCTGTGGTGGCGGGCGAGGAGGGGGCGATTTCCTTCGCCCGCAACGTTGCCGCCTACCTGGGCGAGGATCGCGTGCTGCTCTTTCCCGAGCGCACCGACACGCCGTTTGCCCCCAAAACGCCTGACGCCCGCAAGGTTGCGCGCCGGATGGAGGCGGCGTGGGCGCTTGCGAGCGGCCGCTCGCGCATGGTGGTCGCGAGCGCTCGTGCACTCGTGCGCACGCTCCCCCCCGCTTCCGCCTATGTTGAGGCGCCGCTTGTGATCGAGACAGGGCGCGAGCTTGCCGAGGCTGCGAGCGAAGGCCCGAACGCGCTGCCGGCAAAGCTGCGCGCACGCTGCGTCGTCGAAACCTTCGAGGACCTTGCACGTGCTCTCGAAGGGCGCGGATACGCGAACACCGGCGAGCTCGACGGCCCCGGCACCTTCGGAGTCCACGGAGGCACGCTCGACGTGTTCCCCGGCAACCTCACCTATCCCGTGCGCGTCGACTTCTTCGGAGACGAAGTCGACGAGATCAGGCGTATCGTCCCCTCAACAGGGCAAACGATATCCTCGCTCGACCGCGTCGAGATATTCCCCGTGCGCGAATACTCGTGTTCTCCCGAAGCGCTCGCGCGCGCCCGCAAGAAGATAACCGCCCCCGCGCGGACGAATCCCGTTCTGCGCGACATGCTCGAGAAGCTCGACGGGGGCCTTCGTTTCGACGGTGCCGATGCACTCCTGCCGTACCTGTACGACAAGCCGGTAACGCTCGGCGCCTATGCGGCAAGCGGCGTTTTGAGCTGCCTTGTCGAGCCTCGGTCGCTTTTCGACGACGCGACGCATGTCTATGAAGACATCGAGGCCCGTGCGAAGGGCGCGAAGATTCCGCTTGACGGCCTGTACGCCGCGCCGGCGCAGATGAGCTTCGGCGCAGGGCAGCGGGCGACTTACGTGTCGATCATGCGCGTGGGCGGCACGATTGACGTCGAGCTGCCGGTGAAGCGCGTCGATGTGGCAGGGCATCCCGACAAGCTCTTCGGCCGTCTGATCAGCCTCACCGAGGGCGGCTACACGGTTGCGCTCTCGGCAAGCGACCCGCGCGCTCGCCACGACATCGAGCTCGCGCTCGTCGACAACAACATCCCCTTCCAGGAAGCGCTCGACGCCACCTGGGGCGGGGAAGGGGCGCTTGCGAGTGTTGAGCATGGGGGCAGGAGGCCATGCTCAAACAGTCCTGACTCGCACGAAAGCGACATTAAGTCGCTTTCGGCTCGTGCGGAACTGCGCGTGGCCCCCCGCCCCCACGCTCAACAAGGAGAGATTACGGGAAATGCTCCTGCAGGCGGCAGGTCGAACGACCCCGCGGGTTCGGCGAAACGCCGACTGCGTCGCGGCATGGTGAACGTGGTCGACGTCGACATCCCGCTCGGCATGATCTTCCCCAAGGCGAAGCTCGCGCTCGTGTCGCTTTCCGACACGCAGGGGACGCAGGCGACCTCGCGGGCGCGCCGCCGCCTCGACATCACCGACGTGACGTTTCCCTACAAGCCCGGTGACTACGTGGTCCACGCGGCGCACGGCGTGGCGCTCTTCAAGGAGCTCGTTCGCCGCGAGATCGACGGCACGGCGCGCGACTACCTGCATCTCGAATACGCCGAGGGCGACAAGCTCTTCGTCCCCGTCGAGCAGCTCGACCGCGTGACGCGCTACGTCGGCCCCGAAGGGGCGAGCCCGCGCCTCACGCGCTTGAACACCTCCGATTGGTCGCGTGCGACGGCGAAGGCGCGCAAGGCGACGAAGAAGCTCGCGTTCGACCTGGTCGACGTCTATGCCCGCCGCGCCGCCACCCAGGGCTTCCGTTTCGGCCCCGACACCGACGCGCAGCGCGACATGGAGCTCGCTTTCCCCTACCAGGAAACACCCGACCAGCTTGCCGCTATCGCCGACGTGAAGGCCGACATGGAAAGCGCCCGCCCGATGGATCGCCTCATCTGCGGCGATGTCGGCTTCGGAAAGACCGAGGTAGCGCTGCGCGCCGCGTTCAAGGCGACCCAGGACGGCAAGCAGGTCATGGTGCTCTGCCCGACGACCATTTTGGCCCAGCAGCACTACGCCAACTTCAAGGACCGCTTCGACCCGTTCGGCGTGGAGGTCGAAGTGCTCTCGCGCTTCCGCACGCCCGCCCAGCAGGCCCGCGCGCTCGCCGGGTTCGCCGATGGCAGCGTATCGGTCCTCGTCGGTACGCACCGTTTGCTCTCGCGCGACGTGAACCCGCACGATCTGGGGCTCGTCATCATCGATGAGGAGCAGCGCTTCGGCGTGGGCCACAAGGAGCAGATGAAGAACCTGCGCGAGTCGATCGACGTGCTCACGCTTTCCGCGACGCCGATCCCGCGCACGCTCCAGATGTCGCTTTCCGGCGTGCGCGACATGAGCCTCATCCTCACGCCTCCGGGCGACCGACGCCCGGTCGAGGTTCATGTGGGCGAATGGGACCCCGACGTCGTGTCGGCCGCGATTCGTCGCGAGCTCGCGCGTGGCGGGCAGGTGTACTACGTGAGCAACCGCGTGCATTCGATCGAGGACGCGGTCGCCCGCGTGGTGGCAGCGGCGGGCGAGGCGCGCGTGGGCGTCGCCCACGGGCAGATGTCGCGCGAGGAGCTCGAGCGCGTGATGGAGGACTTCAGCGCAGGCGAGCTCGATGTGCTCGTGGCGACCACCATCATCGAAAGCGGCATCGACAACCCGCACACCAACACGCTTGTCATCGAGGATTCGCAGCGCTTGGGACTGGCGCAGATGTACCAGCTCAAGGGGCGCGTGGGGCGTTCGTCGACTCAGGCGTACGCGTACTTCATGTTCCCCGATCACGTGAATTTGACCGAGGAGGCCGAGGCACGCCTCACGGCGCTCGACGAGCACACCGACCTCGGCAGCGGCATGCGCATTGCCATGCGCGACCTCGAGATCCGCGGCGCGGGAAGCCTGCTCGGCGCCGAGCAATCGGGCAACATGAGCGCCGTCGGCTTCGACCTGTTCGCGCAGATGCTCGAGCAGGCGGTTTCGGCGACGCGCGAGGGCGCGAGCGCCGACGCCGACGCGCTGCCGCCGGCGTTGTCGGACATCACGGTGAACTTGCCGGGGCATACCTATCTCCCCGAGGAATACGTTCCCGATACCGATGAGCGCGTGCTGTGGTATCGCAAGATCGCGTCCGCGGCAACCGTCGAGGACGTCGACGCGATCGAGGAAGAGCTCGCATCGAAGCGCCCCGACATGCCCGCCGCCGCGCGGAACCTCTTCATGAAGACGCGTACGCGCGCGTTCGCCAACGAGCACCGCATCAACACCGTCACGGTGGTGGGCGGCAAGCTCATCGTCGAGCCCGTTTCCGTTCCCAAGGAGAAGATGACTCCCATACGGCGCGCGGGCGGGCGATATCTGTCGGAGAAACGAAAGCTCGCCTTGCCGCTTCGGTACTTCAAAGTCGAAGAGGGCGACGCTCTGTTCGGGTGCGTGCTCGACTTTTTGAAGGAGCTTTCCGGTGAATAAAGACATACGGCGAAAATACGCGATGGGCATCGTGTCGGCGCTCGTGGGGGGCGCGCTCTGGGGTTTTTCGGGCGCGTGCTCCCAGTACCTTTTCGCGCATTACGACATCGAGGCGTCGTTCATAACGATGGCCCGAATGCTCGGGTCGGGCATTTTATTCCTGGCCCTTTTGCTTGCGACGCGACGCACGCAGGTCGCGTCGATGCTCGCCGACAAGGAGACGTTTGCCGGTTTGGCGATCTTCGGCGTGGTGGGCCTGTTCGCGTGCCAGTACACCTACATCTCCTCGGTCGGCGTCACCAACGCGGGCACGGCGACGGTGCTTCAGAGCCTGGGAACGGTATGGGTCATGCTCGCAAGCTGCCTTATCGCGCGCAAAGCTCCGCGTGCGGGCGAGGTGGCGGGCCTTGTTCTCGCGCTCGTGTCGACGTTCCTCATCGCGACTCAGGGCGACCCGACGTCGATCGCGCTTCCTGCGGCCGGACTTTTATGGGGACTTGCGAACAGCGTCACCGTGGCGATCTACATCATGTTCCCGAAACGTCTGATGGCCAGGTGGGGAAGCCTGCCCGTCACGGGCATCGGCATGCTTTTGGGCGGTATGGCCGCGCTTGTTTTCTGGGCGGCGCCGGCGGCCGGCGGTGCCGCGCTTTCCGTGCCCGCGCTCGACGCGACGGGGCTTTTGGTCCTTGCCGCCATCGCCGTGCTGGGCACGTTCGCGGCGTTCGCTCTCTACCTGCACGGCGTGTCGGTGGTCGGCTCGGTCACGGGGAGCCTGCTCGGCGCGATCGAGCCGGCAAGCGCCACCGTCATCGCGGCGCTGTGGCTCGGCACGTCGTTCACCGGCTTCGATTGGGCCGGTTTCGTCCTTATGGTGTCGATGATCGTTCTCGTGTCCGTCCCGGGGAAGAAGCCTCGGGAAGACGCGCCGTCAACCCGCAGCGGGAATGCCCGCGCTTCGGGAGAAGGAGGGGAATAGGAATGGGGCTTCTACGAATTGGGGACGACCCGTTGGGCGGCGCCCTCATGACGGGTCGGGATGATGCGGCGGATTCGCCTGCGGGCAAACCCGCTGGCGAGAAGGCGTTTCGCGTGTTCGATTTGCACTGCGACACGCTCGACCGGCTCGCGTTGCACGGCGACGGCTCCTGCGCGTTCGCGTACATGGAAGGCGACGAGCGCATCCCTCATGCGCGCATGAGCTCGCTTGCCGACAACGACGCGCACATCTCGCTTCGTCTGACGGGGGGCTTCGACTGGTGCCAGTGCTTCGCCGTGTTCATTCCCGATGACCTGCGCGGCGACGCCGCCTGGTCGTTTTACCTGCGCATCCGCGACTTCTTCCGAGGGGAATGCGAGCGACATGCCGATTCTTTGGCGCAGGTGCGCGCCTCCGGCGACGCCGAGGATGCCTTTGCGGTGCGGAAAACCGCGGGCATGCTCACTGTCGAGGGCGCCGCGTTCCTCGACGACGACCCTTCCGCGCTCGCCCGTCTCGACGCCATCGCCGCAGACGGGGTTCGCATGGTGACGCTTACCTGGAACGGGCGAAACGCCCTCGGTAGCGGTAACGACACTTCGTTCGGCCTCACCTCGTTCGGCAAGCGTTGCATCGCCGAGCTCGAGGCCCGTGACATCGCCGTCGACGTGTCTCACCTAAACGACGCGGGGTTCAAAGACGTGTGCGCGTGCGCGGACAAGCCCTTCGCCGCGTCGCATTCGAATGCGCGCGCGGTGTGCAAGCACCCCCGCAACCTCGCCGACTGGCAGCTGCGCGAGATCGCCGACCGCGGCGGTGTCGTGGGGTTCAACTACTACAACGACTTCCTCAACGATCGCGGCGAAGAGGCGACCGTCGACGACGCGCTGCGCCATATCGACCATGTTCTCGATACGGTGGGCGAGGACGTGCTCTGCTTGGGAAGCGACTACGACGGCAGCGACGTGCCGCGGTGGCTTTCGCCCTGCACCGGTGTGGCGAAGCTGCGCGACGTCGTTCGAGCGGAATTCGGGGAATGCGTTGCGAGCAAGATGTTCTGGGAAAACGCCGCTCGCTTCTTCGCGCGCTAGGACGAGGGCTTTCGTGCGGGGGTTATCAACGGGTTCGGGCTCTTGCTATAATCAAGCATCCGAATCGATTTCTGGAAAAGGTGAAGCCGTGCGAATCACCAGCGCTCTATCCGCCGTCGCGAATCGCGTTCTCGCGTTCGCGGTTGCTCTCGTCGTGGCGTTTTCCTTTGTGCCGCTTGCTCCGGGCGCGGCGCATGCCGATGATCCCTCCGATGGCGGCAAGATGGTCAAGGTGGGCTGGCTCGTCAACAACGAGGGCTTTCAAGAAGGGGAGCCCGGCGACTATATGACGGGTTGGGGATACGAATACTTGCAGACGCTTTCGTACTACACGCCCGGCTGGGAATACGAGTACGTCGTCGGCACGTTCGGCGAGCTCATGGAAAAGCTCGAGGCGGGGGAAATCGACCTCATGCCGAACATCTCCTACACCGACAAACGCGCGGAGAAGCTGTTGTTCTCGACGAACCCGCAAGGGACGGAGCGCTACTACATCTACGCGAAATCCTCGCGCGACGACCTCACGAAGGGCGACACGCGCGCCTTGAACGGGCTTACCATCGGGTGCAACGAGGGCGTCATTCAAACCCAGGTGGGTCAGAAGTGGCTTGAAGACGAGGGCGTTTCCTGCACGTATCGATACTACGACACGGCCGATGCCCTTTTCGGCGCGCTTTCTGCCGACGAGGTCGACGCTATCATCATGAACGATACGGTCTCCTCCGACGACGCCATGGCGATGTTCTCGGTCGGCGAGAGCAACTATTATCTCACGACCCCGAAATCTCGCTCCGACTTGATGAACGACATCAACGCCGCGATGACGATGATCCAAAGCGCGAATCCGCGCTACAACGACGAAGTCAAGGCGAGCTACTCGGTGAGCAACGGCGGCTCGACAACGCTTACGGGTGCCGAGCGGACGTGGCTCGATGGGCGGGGATGGTCCATCAACGTCGGGTATCTTCGCGGTATGCTCCCGTATTCGAACGAAGCTGCAGACGGTACCTTCGAGGGGTCGCTGTCTGCGCTGATCGACTCGCTTGAAGGCACGTTCGGCGTCTCCGTGAATGCGGTGGCGTATACGGACAACGTCGATTTGGAAAACGCCCTGCTCGACGGATCAATCGACGTTGCCATGCCGGTTGCCAAGGATTACTGGCTCGCCGAGCGGGCCGATTGCGCCCAATCATCGGTGGTGGCATCGTCTGCGCTTATCGCCGTGTATAAAGGCGGCCAGCTCGAAAGCGCGCTCGACGCAATCGCCTACTGCAAAGACTCGCTTCTGAACCGCGATTACGTCGAAATGCTTTACCCCGACTCGACCGTCATCGACTGCTCGAGTGCCGTCGGGTGCATCGAGGCGGTGAAGCGCGGGGAGGCGTCGTGCGTGCTCGTCCCCGTTACCCGCTTGGACGCGCTGCGCGACCAGGTCAGCTTCGATGATCTGAAGACCGCTCAGCTGCCGGGCGAGATCGACCTTACCTGCTGGATGAAGCGGGGCAACGCAAGCCTGCTCAGTATCGTCAACAAGGGCATCGCCAGCTCGAGCGACGCGATAGCGGCTGGCGCATATTCGCACTATTCGAGTGGCGATTCGGAGTCTTCCCTGGTCAAGTTCGTAAGGAAGAACCAGGTGCTCGTCGTCGCGTGCGCAATCGGGCTTTTGGTCGCGGTCGTGGTCGTGCTGACGTGGGCTTTGCGGAAGGCCCGCCGCGCCCAAAGAAAGGCACAGGCCGCCAACGCCGCGAAGACGGCGTTTCTCTCGCGCATGAGCCACGACATCCGCACGCCCTTGAACGGCATCGTCGGCCTGCTCGAGGTAAGCGACCTCGACCCCGGCAACGCCGAGCTTGCCAGCGAGAACCGCGCGAAGGCGAAGGTCGCGGCGAACCATCTGCTCACCATCATCAACGACATCCTCGAGATGGGCAAGATCGAGGATCGCGCGATCGTGCTGGAGAATAAACCCTTCAATCTGGTCGATCTCTTCCACGATATGCGCGTGATCTCCCAGCTCCGTGCCTCCGACAGGGGCGTCACGCTCAACGTCGCTCCAGTCGACGCCGTCGAGTACCCCGATGTGTACGGCAGCCCCACCCATGTGCGGCGCGTCATCCTCAACCTGCTCGACAACAGCATCAAGTACAACAAACCGGGCGGCAGCGTTACGTGCTCGTGCTCGGTCGTGCACGTGGAGGGCGATGCGGTCGTCTACCGCTTCACCATCGCCGACACCGGCATTGGCATGAGCGCAGATTTCCTCGAGCACATATTCGAGCCGTTTTCCCAGGCAGCCGACGATGCGCGCAGCACGTTCCAGGGAACGGGCATGGGCATGCCGATCGTGAAGGCGCTCGTCGAGGAGATGGGCGGCACGATCGACGTGCAAAGCGAGCTTGGCAAGGGGTCGATCTTCGCGGTCGTGCTGCCGTTCGTTATCGACCGCAACCCCGTTGCGCATAAACGTGAACGGGCGGAAAAGGCGGATTGCTCCGTTGCCAACATGAACATCATGCTCGTCGAGGACAACGACCTCAATGCCGAGATCGCGGAAACCTTGCTTGAAAGCGAGGGCGCATCGGTGGTACGGGTGCGCGACGGCGAGGAGGCGGTCGATCTGTTCTGCCGCAAGGAGCCCGGAACCTTCGACGCTATCCTTATGGATATCATGATGCCGCGCATGAACGGCTACGAAGCCACGCGCGCTATCAGGCTTTCCGACAGGTCCGATGCGGTGAGCGTTCCCATCATCGCCATGACGGCGAACGCGTTCGCGGAAGACGTCGAGGCGGCGCAAGACGCGGGGATGAACGGCCATCTCTCGAAACCGGTTGACGTCGACCTTCTCAAGCGCACGCTTGCGAGCTGCCGCGATCGATAGTTTTCATTCTTCTCGCATCGCCAGCGCGATTCTTCTCGTTCGCTTCCTGGGCGTTCCTTCGAGCCTGCGCGAAGGCGGGTCGCGTTCAGCGGGTCGTCGCCGTATTCGTTCTCGCCGCAAGCCGAACGAATACGGCTCGTGTGTCCTTTTCCCGAAGATGTTCTGGTATCATGTGCACGCTCGTTTTCCAAAACGAAGCTCGTGCGGGCGTGGCGGAATTGGCAGACGCGCCAGATTTAGGTTCTGGTGGGCAACCCCCGTGAAGGTTCAAGTCCTTTCGCCCGCACCAATTGGGGGGAGGGTGCTTTTCGGCACCTTCCCCCCAATTGCATTGTGCACGCAATAGCAAGGAAAGAAAGGAACGCCTCCGAAATGGACGCCATCAAGAAACTCGGGCGCGCTTGGAATTCGATCAGCCTCATCAAGCGCATCATCGTCGGCCTGCTCATCGGCACGGTGCTCGCCGTCGTGTGGCCCGGCAACGACATCGTCGAAATGCTCGGCACGCTGTTTGTGAACGCTTTGAAGAGCGTTGCTCCCATTCTCGTGTTCTTCCTGGTCATCAGCGCCCTGTGCAACGCCAAGGGCGGCGGTCAGATGAAGACCGTCATCGTCTTGTACCTTGTCGCGACGTTCGTGGCGGGTGCCGTGGCCGTCATCGCGAGCACCTTGTTCCCGGTTGATCTTACGCTGACCGCTCCGGCGGAAGACCAAGCGTCGCCTGAAGGCATCGGGCAGGTTCTCGCCACGCTCATCACCAACGTGGTTGCGAACCCCGTCGAGGCGCTCATGAAGGCGAACTACCTTGGCATCCTCGCATGGGCCGTTGTGCTCGGCATCGCGCTTCGCCATGCGAACGACCAGGTGAAAAGCGTGTTCTCGAGCATTTCCGACGCGGTGTCCACCGTCGTCCGCTGGATCATCTCGCTTGCTCCGTTCGGTATCCTGGGCCTCGTGTACACGGCGGTGAGCACGAACGGGCTCGAGATCTTCACCGAATACGGCCAGCTTCTGCTCGTGCTCGTCGGCGCCATGCTCTTCATCGCCTTCGTCACGAACCCGCTTCTGTCCTTCGCATGCTTCCGCAAGAACCCCTACGGGCTTGTCGTGCGCTGCCTGAAGGACTCGGGCCTGACGGCGTTCTTCACGCGCTCGTCTGCGGCTAACATCCCGGTGAACATGGAGCTGTGCCGCAAACTCGGCCTCAACAAGGACAACTACTCGCTGTCCATCCCGCTCGGCGCCACTATCAACATGGGCGGCGCTGCGGTCACCATCTCCGTCATGGCGATGATGGCTGCTCACACCATGGGCATCGAGGTCGACATCCCCACGGCGATCATCCTGTCGGTGCTTTCCGCCATCAGCGCATGCGGCGCGTCGGGCGTCGCGGGCGGCTCGCTTCTGCTGATTCCCCTGGCGTGCTCGCTTTTCGGCATCAGCAACGATATCGCGATGCAGGTCGTGGGCATCGGCTTCGTCATCGGCGTGATCCAGGACTCCTGCGAGACCGCGCTCAACTCCTCGTCCGATGTCTTGTTCGCCGCGTCGGCCGAATACGGCGAATGGAGAAAGCAGGATCGCGACTTCAACCCTGGTAAGGACGCCGAGGTCGTCGAGGCCGCATAGAAGCTGCATTTCGCTGGACTGACCGAGCCGCCCCTGTTCGTGCACAGAGCCGAACAGGGGCGGCTTTCTTGCGAGAACGCCTTCTTTTTGCCAACAAAGTTGAATTGAGGGTAGGGCATTTTCCGGTATAGGTGTTGTGAACGATTGTTTCACCCCATATTGTATAAAATGGGGTGAAACAATACTGCAACAAGAGAAAAAGGCATATCCCGGGGGTGCGGACGATTTCCTGGACCACCTACGCGGCGTAGCCCAGGCTCCTGCGGTACTCGTTCGGGCTCATCC
>CAKUIV010000019.1 GCA_934661105.1 uncultured Ellagibacter sp.
GTGCAGTCGAGCGCGTAAACGGCGAGCGTGTAGACGTGCGTCTTGTCGGGAGGTTGCGGGCCGCAGTAGCGGTTGAACACGGCGGGGTTCTCGCTGCCGTGGGCCATCGGCGACCAGTTCGAGTTCGCGCCCTGGACGAAAGGCAGAGCCCCCGTGCGCGACGCGTCTTCGGGAACGATCGTCGTTTTCGGATCGATATCGCACGCGAGCCAGTGGATCCAGCAGAACCCGCCGACGGGAATGGCGTCGAAGTCGATGAAGGCGAGGGCAAGCGACTTCGCGCCTTCCGGAACCTCTTCGATCTCTAGGGGAAACGAGCGCACGGGAAACCCTTCGAGCCGGTCTTTTTCGAGAGCGTATTTCCCAAAGCGGTCGGGCAAAAGCCCGCTTTCGAGCTTGACGTTCACGCGCATGGCGCAACCCCTTTCACCGGACGGTCATCACACGGCGAGTGTACCATGACGGCCACGCGTAGGAGACAAAGCTAAACGCGAGAAAGCGACGCGACGATTGAGGCAAGCTCCTTCTGCACGCTGTGGTCGACGTTGGTTCCTATGACCTTGCGCGCGATTTCCTTGATGGCCGATCTGCCGTTCTCCATGGCAACGGGCATGCCCACCATACGCAGGATCTCGTAGTCGTTCATGGAATCGCCGAACGCCATGACCTCGCAGGCGGACACGTCGTGCGCCTCCATGACCTGGCGAATCCCCGTAGCCTTGTTCACGCCGCGCTGCATGACGTCGATCCATTTGCGCCCCGACGGCGCGAACACGAAGTCCTCGCCGAGCTCACGGGTGAGCGCATAGGACATGTCCATCACCGCCGCATCGCTCACGTAGACAGAAGCCTTGATGATGCACGTTTCGGGCGAGGGGACGTCGTAGGCGCGCACGGGATTCGGCAGGTTCTTGTCGATTTCGCGTTCGAACACGCTCTCGTCATCGAGCAGGAAACTGTTCGTGCGATCGAAGAGCGCGAGATGGAGGTTGCCGAACATGCCGACCGTGCGATAGAGCCTGCGCACCGCTGCATGCGAGAACACCTCTCGGTCGACGAGCTTACCGCCGACGACGACTTGGGCGCCGTTCGAGGCGACGAAGTCCATGAGCTCGACAACGGGGGCGAACTGCTCGGAGAGCGTGTCGAAGCGACGGCCCGACGATGCGACGAAGTGCACACCGTGGCGTCGAAGCTCGCCGATAAGCTCGAAGGTTTCGGGCGGAACGTTCCCGTCTGCATCGAGCAACGTTCCATCCATGTCGCTTGCGATCAGCTTGATCATGGCCTTTTTCCTTCCCGCCGACCCTGCGCCGGCGCTGACTCATCGTGCCCACGTACCCCAAGGAGTATAGCGATCGCGTATAAAGCGCAGGTTAACGATGCGTCAGGTTTCGCGATCACTCGCCAAGCCCCGCGCGCTCGAGCGCCGAGACGATCGTTTCGAGCGCCTTCACGCGGGCGTAGCGCTTGTCGTCGCTTTCGAGCACGATCCACGGTGCGAACGTGGTCGAGGTTAGGCGGAACATGTCCTCGATCGCGGCCTTGTACAGGGGGTATTTCTCGCGGTTGCGCCAATCCTCGTCGGTTATCTTCCATTGCTTGGCGGGATCGGCAGCGCGGGCATTGAAGCGGGCGAGCTGCACCTCGGGACTTACATCGACCCAGAATTTCAGCAGAATCGCGCCCCAATCGGTAAGGTCGCGCTCGAAGGCGTTGATCTCGTCGTAGGCGCGCGACCATTCGTCGGCCGTTGCGAACCCCTCGACGCGCTCGACGAGCACGCGCCCGTACCAGCTTCGGTCGTAGAGCCCCACATGCCCCGCCTTCGGCAAGCGCGTCCAGTAGCGCCACAGGTGCGGATGGGCAAGTTCGGGGGCCGTCGGCGCCGGCGAGGGAAAGATGGTGTAGGCGCGCGCGTCGAGCGCCTGGGCGACGCGTTTGATGTTGCCGCCCTTGCCCGCCGCGTCCCATCCTTCGTACATGACGATGAGCGGTATACGCTTTTGATACATGTGGCTTTCCAGGCGAAAGAGCCTGCGCTGCAGCTCTTTCAGGCGCGGCTTGTAGTCCTCCGCGGCAAGCGAGGGGAATTCCCCCGGCGTGCCGAGCGCCGGGGTGCGAGGCGACTGAGGGAAACGCGAGGTCGCCGGGGCGAGCGACGCCTGGATTCTCGCAATGCGCTCGTATTCCGCCTTGTCGGCGCCGGGCGCGGGAACGTACCCGGCGCGCGAGGCGTCTGCCTGCGCGTGGTCGTGCTGGACGATCGCACGCTCAAGAGCGCGCACGAGCGTGCTTGCGATGAGGATGTTCGCCTCGCGCTTGTTCTCGCCGTTGACCACGCACCAGGGAGCGAAATCGAAGTTCGACTTCTCCAGCATGAGGTCGTACACCGAATACGCCGGCTGGTAGTTGCCGATGCGCTCGAAGCGCTCGTCGCTGACGCGCCAGCTCAAGGCAGGGTCGTCGCGCAGCCGCTCGAGGCGGCGGCGCTGACCCTCCTCGCTTACGTGCACGAAGAACTTCACGACGCAGTAGCCGTCCGAGGAAAGCTGCTTTTCGAAGTCGCGTATGGAATCCAAACACGCCCGCCCGCACGCCCTTGCCCGACGCGCTCGCGCATCGGCGGCCGAAAGAAGGTCGGAGCCGTGTTTCTTCACGTACGCCTTCGGCACGGCGAGCCCGTCGAACGCCGAGACGAGCACGCGCTGCGCCGCCGCGGAATACCACCCGCGGTCGAAGAAGGTGATCGCGCTGCGCTCACCGAGCGCCGCCCAGAATTCCTCCATGAACGGGTAGTATCCGCCCACGTCGTTGCCGTTCCTCTTCGCGAACTCGCGCGCGGCGTCGACGTCGACGTCGGCCGTGACGTGCACGCTCGTGGCGCGCGCATCGAGGTTGAACATGAGATCGGAGATGCGGCTGCCCTTGCCGGCACCGTTCCACCCCTCGAAGAGCACGACGAGCCCCGCACCACGGCTGCGAGCCTGCTGCTGGAGCACGACGAGCTTGTCGACGAGCGCGTCGTGCTGGCGCTTGTATTCGTCTTTCCCCAGGTCGGGTTTGGTGAAATCGACGGTTTCGAGCATGATGGGTCGCCTCGCTTACTCCTGGGTCGCCGATTGAGCCGGGCATGAGAAGGGGGCGTCGACGGGATCGCCCTCAACGATGGGGCACCCGCCGCGCGTGAGCTCGACGAGCGCGGCCTTGAAAGGCTCCTGCGTGCCATCAAGCAAACGGAACGTGAGAGCCACCTCGGCGGCGAAATCGGACTCGATGAGATTCGCGCCCGAAGACGCGCCCAGACGACACGCCTGCTCGTACAGCGAGTAGGGAACCTCGACCATCACGTCGACGCACTGCGACACGGTGACGACGTGCGCGACGGCGATGCCCGCCTGCGTGGCCTGGGTATAGGCGCGCACAAGCCCGCCCGTCCCCAAGAGGATGCCGCCGAAATACCGTGTGACCACCACCGCGACGTCGGTAAGCCCCGCATGCTGCACCGCTTCGAGCGTCGGCATGCCGGCGGTCTTTTGCGGCTCGCCGTCGTCGGAGTAGCGCACGCGCCCGCCCTCGCGCAGCACATAGGCGTACACGTTATGACGCGCCATGCGGTGCTCGGCGCGGATTTCCTCCAGAAACGCAAGCGCTTCCCCCTCGGTCTCGACGTGCGAGATCGTGGCGATGAAGCGGCTCTTCTTCTCGACGATTTCCGCTCGCGCGCGCCCTTCGATGGTGTTGTACGAGGTCACGGACGTCCCCTTTCTTTCCACCCCATCATAGCGCATACGCGCCGACGCACGGCGACCGCGCTCGCCCGATGCTAAAATGTCACCAGCCAAGAGAAAGGGCCCGCACCTATGGAAGAGAAAACGACGATCGACCAGATCATGGAGCATAATGCGCGCTTCGTGGAAGAACGCGCATACGAGCAGTTCAAAACCGACAAGTACCCCGACAAGAAGCTCGCCGTGGTGTCGTGCATGGACACGCGCCTGACCGAGCTCCTCATGGCAGCGCTCGGGCTCAAGAACGGCGACGCGAAGATCATCAAGGTCGCAGGCGCCGAGGTGTCGCACCCCTTTGGCAGCGTCATGCGCTCGCTGCTCATCGCCGTGTGCGAGCTCGGGGTGGAAGACATCATGATCGTGGCGCACACGAACTGCGGCGCCCAGCACATGAGCGGCGAGGGCATGGTCTCCGACATGGTGCGCCTCGGCGTGAGCGCCGACCACATCAAGATGGCGCACCATTGCGGCATCGACTTCGACCAGTGGCTCGCCGGCTTCGGCGATACCGAGGAGGCGGTGCGCAAGAGCGTCGACGTGGTGCGCAACCATCCCGTTATGCCGCCGCACGTGCGCGTCGCCGGCTTCATCATGGATTCCGAAACCGGTAAGCTCTCGCGCGTGACCGACTAACCCCGCTCGGCGCGGGGCGTATCTGTGCCCCGCCCTGCGTGCGCGAGAAACCTAAAACGCTTGCGCGCGCTTTTTCTCGCGCCGTTTCACGCCGACTTCGACGGAGAAGCCCTTGCGCGATCTCACCCCGCATACGAATTCGCGCGGAGAGACGAGCTTCTGCTTCTTGGGACGTTGCAGCAGCGCCGCCGTCTTCGCCATGCAGCTGCGCGGAGCGACGCGCGTGGCGAATACGATGGCCTTTGAAAACGCGCCGGGCACGCAAAGCGGTTTATTGCGAACGAGGGCCTCGAAACCCACGCTCGCCACGAACGGCGCATCGAGCGCGCAACGCGAGATGGGCGTGTGCCCCGCGTCGGCGGCATCCCAAAAACCCGTGCGAACCGGCCCCGGGCAGAGCGCCGTCACATGCACCTTGCGGCGATGGAGCTCCTCATGGATCGACTGCGTGAAGGACTGGACGAACGCTTTCGACGCATAGTACGTCGCCATGGAGGGGCCGGGAAGAAAACCGGCGACCGAGGCCACATTCAAAATGCCGCCGCACTTGCGCTCCGACATGCCCGGCGCGAATTCCAGGCACAGCTCAACCAGCGCGAGATTGTTGGTCAAGATGAGGCTGCGCTGACGCGCCGGGTCGCTGTCCACGAAGTTCGCATCGTAGCCGAACCCGGCGTTGTTCACGAGCACGTCGATAACAAGCCCCAGGTCGCGCATGCGGGAAGCGACCTTCGCCGCCGCGCCTTCTTGGGAAAGGTCCTGCACGATCGCATAAGCGGTCACGCCGAGCTCGGCCTCGAGCGTCGCCGCCGCCTCGACGAGCGCCTCCTCGTTACGGCCCACCAAAACCACGTCAAGACCAAGCGCCGCGCACTGGCGGGCAAGTTCCCAGCCCAAGCCGCTCGCCCCGCCCGTGACAAGCGCCGTCTTCCAATCCTTGATGCCCATGACGCACGACCTTCCAAATTATAGCTAGCTTAGGATGAACATAGCCAAAAACGCGAGCGCCGCAACCCACATGAGCGGCTTGACCTCGCGTGCTTTGCCCGTGACGAGCATGATGACGCAGTAGGAAATGAAACCGAAGCCGATGCCGTTGGTGATGGAGTAGGTCATCGGGATGCCCATGATGGTCGCGAACGCCGGGAACGCGAGTTCGATGCGCGTCCAATCGATGTTGATGACGTCGGAGAGCATAAGGTAACCGACGACGACAAGCGCACCGCAGGTGGCCGAGCTGGAGACCATGCCAATGATGGGGGCCGCGAAGGCGAACACCACGAACAGGATGCCGACCACGATGTTCGACAGACCCGTACGGGCGCCGGCGGCGGCACCGGAAGTCGACTCGACGAAGCTCGTGACCGAGCTCGCGCCCATGAAGCCGCCGACGACAGCCGCAGCGGAATCGACCATGAGAATGGGCTGGATATCGGCGACGTCGCCGTTCTTGTCGACGAAGTCCGCCTGCTCGCCCACAGCGACAACCGTGCCCATCGTGTCGAAGAAGTCACTCATGAGCAGGGAGAACACGAATAAAAGCAACGCCGGCTGCAAGAATACCTGCACGATCGCCATAGTGTCGGTGCCGGGAATCGTCTGGAAGGGAGCCGCGAAGGCGGAGAAGTCGAGCCCGAAGTTCCACGAAGTCGGAAGCTGCGTCACACCCAAAGGGATACCGACGATCGTCGCAACGACGATGGAGATGAGCAGGCCGCCCTTGACGTTGAGCACCTGGAGGATGACCGCGACCGCGATTGCGACGAGCGACACGATAGCCACAGGCGAGGAAAGATCGCCCAACCCTAAGATGGTCGACTCGTTCGCAACGATGACGCCGCCGCCCTTAAGGCCGATGAACGCGATGAACAGCCCGATGCCGATACCGATTGCGTGGCGAAGGCTCACCGGAATGGCGTCCATGACGGCCTTGCGCAGACCGCATGCCACAAGAATGAGGATGACCAGGCCTTCCAAGAACACGATCGCCATGGCTACGCGCCAGTCGACCGCTGCGCCGCCCAAACACAGCGTGTAGGCGACGATCGCGTTGATGCCCATACCCGACGCCAACGCGATCGGCCGGTTCGCGATAAGACCCATCGCGATGGTCATGACCGCAGCGCCGAAGCACGTTGCGGTAAGCGCCGCATCGAACGGAACGCCGGCAACCACCAACATGTTCGGGTTGACGGCGATGATGTAGGCCATCGCGAGGAACGTCGTCAAACCGCCGACGATCTCGTTGCCGACCGAGCTTTTACGCTCCGAAATCTTGAAAAACGAATCCACAGCCCTCCCTTTCCCTTGCGCCCGCGCGAAGACGGCGCGAAAAGCCTTGAGGCTCGCATTCTGCGCGATTAACCGGGCCCCTTCGCGTGAAAGCATTTGCACAACGGTTGCGATTCTAGCATGCGAAGACGCGCACGAACTGCGGGAACGCGCCGAGAATCCCCGACAGCGCGCATTTTCAACCGACGCGGCGGCAATACAAGGAAGCACACCGGTGGGGCCCATGCGCGAACGTCACCGATATGCGCAGCGAAGCCCGAGGGCGTTCGGACGCGCTCGCTCCCGCCCGAGCGCGCTATTCTTTCTCTATCACGGCAAGGGTCAGCCACGCCCGCTCGTAGGGGCGGTAGTAGCTGTGCGACTCGATGAGCGTGAAGCCTTCCTTCTTGCCGAGGTCGGCAACGTCGCGCGGCACCACGCCCGATTGGGCCTGTCCAAGAACCACGAGAGGCCCATGGTAATCGGTAAGGATATCTTCCCAGGAATTCTTGCAAGAAAGCGTCGGGGCGTACGCCTCGTAGGCAAGATTCCAGTTGCCCTTCTGCCAATCCATGTACGTTTGGGGGATATCGGGGTACGCAAGCGACGTGAGGCTGATGTATCCGATGTCCGACGAGATCACAAGCGGGGGCACCCCGTCGTTTTCCTCGGTCAAGCAATCGACGGCATTGCGCGCCTCATCGAGAGGGACCTGGTTGTCAGAGCTGTAGTAGTCGCGCACGAGCAGCGCCATGTTGCCGATCGACGTGGCGACGAGGATGGCGCATGCGGCCGCGACAAGGCTTCGGCACCGAACGCGAGACAGCAAGAACACCGCAGCGAAGATGAGCGGCCCGATCGCCACCCCGAGATAGCGGTAGTACACGATAAGCGAGTTCATAGCGATCGATGCGCCGAACGAAATAGCGAAAACCCCCAGGTAAATCGCAACCGCGCAGAGAAGCGGCATGACCGCATCGCTTGATGCCCATGCGAGCGCCCGGCGCATGCGGCTCGGATCGCTCGATGCGGCCTGAGCCCCCGAAGCATCCGGCGAGATGCGCGCGGCGCCCGCGCGCACGACGCGACGCTTCACCAGCCGGAAAACCGCCCATGCGGCCCATACGGCAAGCCACACGTACGTAAGCGCAAGCATGACGTGGAAGAACCCTTGCGCGAGCTCGCCGTAGTTGCCCTTGAGCGCGAACGAGACGAAACTCGTGAGAACGGGATACGTCGCGAACTCGATGTAGGTCGTCGGGAACACGATGTTCGCCCAGTACGTGTTCGACACGACGCCGAGCTGACCGGCTAAAACGACGAGCCAGGGAACATAGAGCGCCACCTGAACGGCGGCCCCCGCCGCGAACACCGCAAGGGGTCGCGCGCCGCGACGGCGGCATGCCCGCGACGCGAGGAAGATGAGCAGAAGCAGGTTCACCATGAAAGCCGAAAGCGTTCCGAAGTAGTGAAGGTACGCGCAGGCAAGGCTCGAGACGAAGAACGTCGCCCACCATGAAACGGGCACGCCGGCAAGCGCGCGCTTCCCTGCCGCAAGCTTGCGCACGCGCCGCACGCATTCGGTGTCGCCGTCGCGCAAAACGCATGCGATGCGCCACGCCGTGAATGCGCAGAGCATCACGCAGAACGTCGCCCATGAGTACATGCGAATCTCGGTCGCCATAACGGCGATATAGGGCATGAACAGCACAAACAATGAGAAAAGCACGCCTGGTTTCCATCCGAAATCGCGGCGCACATGGGTAAGCCCGAGCAGCGCGAGAGAAACCGATCCCGCAACCGCGAACAAGCGGTACGCCAAGATGTTCTGTCCGAAAACAAGGTAGACGACATGCAGCGCCCAATAGAAAAGCACCGGGTGCACATCCCCCGACCCGATGCGCCAAATCTCGGAAAACGGATGGCTTGCGATGGCAACGGAGTAGCTCTCGTCGAACCAGATGTACCCGTGGAAGGCTCCCATCAGCAGAAACGCCGTTCCCAAAACAAGAATCACACTATGAAAGCGAAGCGACGAGGCAACCGTCCGCACCCGCGTTGCGCACATACGCGCCACAATATCCCCCTTGCAAACGAATCGTTGGTACTATTAAAGGCAGAGGGAACTATTATTTCAACGGCAACAACTTATCTTTCATCAAGATAGCGACTCGGTCGCTCGTGCAACGTGCGCCCATAAGGCGAGGAAGGAAGCGTTTGTGGCTCTTATCATCCACGCGGACGATTACGGCATTACCGTCGAACAGGCGCAGGCGATTCTCGACCTTTCCGACGCATGCGGAGGCCACGGCGCGCTCTCGAGCGTGAGCATCTTCGCGAACAGCCCCGCCTTCGAAGAATCCGCATGTTTGATCAGGCCCTACATTGAAAGCGGGGCCATTACCGCAGGCGTTCACCTGAACGTCGTCGAGGGGCGCCCCCTGTCGCAGACGCGCGACGTGCCCCTTCTCGTGAACGAACGGGGCACGTTCGCGCACTCGTTTACCGGCTATCTTCTGGCATCGTCGTCTCGATCGTTCGACCGAGACGGCATGCGCGAACAGCTCGCACGCGAGTTTCACGCGCAAATCGAGCGCTTCCTTGCCGCGTTTCCAAGCGAGCGCAACAACCTGCGCATCGACACCCATCAGCACACGCACATGGTGCCGATCGTGCACGACGCGCTCACAGCCGCATGCCGCCGCGCCGACTGCACGGTGTCGACCGCCCGCATCCCCGTCGAAGCAGTCGGCCCGCATTTATCCTCGCCGAAGCGAATCGCGGCGATCCGACCCATCAACCTGGTGAAAGATGCGCTTCTGAAGCTGCTCTCCTCGCATTGCCGCGAGGATTTGGAAGAGGGATGCCGCATCCCCGAGTTCTCGGGAATCGTGCTGTCGGGGTGCATGCAGAAGACGACCCCCGCCCTTCTCGCCGATTTGGAAGCGCGGGCCACCGAGCACGGGCGCGACCTCGAAGTGCTGTTCCATCCCGTAAGCGTACCCGTCGAGCAATGCCTCGATCCGGAAAACGGGCCCTTCGCCGCAGCATGCGCATCGCCGGGACGCGATGCCGAAGCCGCACTCATCAGGAGCATGGGCGCGTAGCGGCGAGCGTTGTTGCGTTGCGTGCGGTCGCGGCAATGCGCAATGAGGCCGCGCGGCCATGCGGGGATAGGCAACGCGTATGCCGCTGCCGCCGAATCGGGCTGGACTCCCCCTACTCGCCGAGCGCTTCAGCGGCTTCCATCCACTCCTCTTCATGCGCCTCGATTTGCGCCTCGTAGTCCTTGATCTCCTTCTGCAGCTCACCGAGTTTCACGTAGTCGGACGGATCGACCTTCGTCATCGCGACGTGGACGTCGGCGATCTTGCCTTTCAGCGTGTCGATCTTTCTCTCCGCCGACGACATGGCCTTGCGCAATGCCCGCTGTTCGCCACCCGAAAGCTTCTGAGCCGATTCCTGGCCTTTCACCTGGCCTTTCGTAGAAGACGCAACCTGTGCGGCGGCCTTCACCACGCCCCCGTGCGCGTTTTCTTCCGCACCCACAAGCTCTAAGTACTCGTCGACGCCGCGCGGCAGGTGGCGGATTTTGCCGTTTAGGAGCGCATACTGGTCGTCGGTCACGCGCTCCATGAGGTAGCGGTCGTGCGTGACGAGCAGCAGCGTGCCCGGCCAGCCGTCGAGCAGGTCTTCCACCTGTGCGAGCATATCGGTGTCGAGGTCGTTGCCCGGCTCGTCGAGGATGAGGACGTTCGGCTCGTCGAGCAGGATGAGCATGAGGGCAAGGCGGCGCTTCTGACCGCCCGACAGGTCGCACACCGGCTCGTTGAGGTCGTCTTTCGTGAAGCCCAAGCGCTCGAGCAGCTGCGCCGGCGTCGATTCCTTGCCATCGAGCATCACTCGACGCGTGTAGCGCCCGATGACTTGCCGCACACGGTCGTCCCCGAGTTTCACCAGATTATCGAGGTGCTGCGAGAGCATGGCGAACTTCACCGTTTTGCCGATCTTCACGTGCCCGGCAGAGGGCGCAAGCGCGCCTTGGATCACCTTGAGCAGCGTGGTCTTGCCCACGCCGTTCTCACCCACGATGCCGAAACGATCGCCCGGGCCGACCGCCCATGTCACGTCGTCGAGCACGCAACGCTCCCCGAAGCGCACGGTCACGCGGTTAAGGTCGACCACCTGCTTGCCGAGCCGAGCCACTGCCATGCGCTTGAGCTCGATGGGATTTCGAAGCTCGGGAACGTCCGCGATGAGCTCGCGCGCCGCATCGACGCGGAACTTCGGCTTGGTCGAACGCGCCTGCGCGCCGCGCGAGAGCCATGCGAGCTCACGACGCAGCTGGTTTTGCCGCCGTTGCTCGGCGACCTGCGCCTGGCGGTCTCGCTCGACACGCTGCTGGATATAAGCCGAGAAGCCGCCCTCGAACGGATCGACCTTGCGATCGTGCACTTCCCACATGGAAAGGCACACCTCGTCGAGGAACCAGCGGTCGTGCGTCACCACCAAAAGAGCTCCCGACCCGTGCTTCCAGCGTGCCTTCAGGTGATGCGCGAGCCACGTGATGGCGCGCATGTCCAGATGGTTGGTCGGTTCGTCGAGCATGAGCACATCCCAATCGCCGATGAGCAGGCGCACCAGATCGACGCGGCGGCGCTGACCGCCGGAAAGGTCGCCCACGCGCCCCTGCCAGGGAATGTCGGAGGCAAGGCCCGCGACGATATCGCGAATGCGGGCGTTTCCCGCCCACTCGTATTCCGGCATGTCGCCCACGACCGCATGCTCGACCGTGTCGTCATCGGCAAGCGCATCCGTTTGCCCGAGCACGCCGACGCGAACGCCGCGCGTCCGGATAACGCGCCCTTCATCAGGTTCGATAGTCCCCGCAAGCAGAGAAAGCAGCGTCGACTTCCCGTCGCCGTTCTTTCCCACAACGCCGATGCGGTCGCCTTCGTCAAGTCCGAGAGATATCTCGCCGAACACCGTTTTCGTGGGGAATTCGACCCGCGCTTTTTCGCAGCCAAGCAGAAATGCCATTCGCTTCATCCTTTGCTCGCGGCGCGATTTCCGCACGCCGCATTCACCGCGGAGCCGCTATGCCCGCATCCGCGTCCGTCACGCCCCATTCGGGGCCCAGGCGTCGCCGCATCTGGAGCCTGCGGATACGGCGACGCGATCTTTCAAGGAAAGAGCATACCGCAACCCTGCTCGATTCCCAAACCGAAGCGCGCGGCTGCAGGCCAGGGCGCAAGGCGAACGCACCAGCACGGCGCGAATCCGCATCGCAACGCGCTCTCGCGCCCTCGCGCTCGACAGCTTTCATCGCAAGCCCCCTCCGCCGCAGAACATCTCGCAGCGCAAGCGCTCAGCTCGTAGCTTTCTCGAAAAACCACTGTCCGCGGACAAAAAAGCGCGATTTGCGAGGATGCTCTGACGGCAAGGGCCGATCATTCGCCCCCAACCCATCATTTCCCCAGGTCACCTTACATGCGCTCTCACCGCGCAGAAACCAGCACTCGCATTTCGGATCTTTTTGTCCATGAAATCCGAAAAACGCGCAAGATGCCAAACCCTATAACCACGAATCGAGCCCTCGAATCAGCACTCGAAAGAAACAGGTCGCCTCGATGGAAAAGCGTGCACGCGTGCACGCCTGCATCAAGCGAGCACCCTTGTAAGAAGCTTCCGCTGGGCAACGCGGTTCACGCGCTCCATGCGCACACGGGCACCGATTCCCTTTGCAACCTGCGATGCAACCTGATCGAGTCCATGAATGCTGGAAAGCTGCGCCCTCGTAACCGTGATGACAGTGATCCCCAAGGAGGAAAGCGCGTTACGCCGTTTTGCATCGTGCGCGATCTTAGCCGACGACGCATGGAACATGTCGCTATCGTATTCAACGACAAAATCGGCTTCGGGCCACAACAAATCGCATTGGAATTGCCTCCCAAACGCAACTCGCCAATCTGCCCTCGGAACGTCCACTGCAGCGTTGAGCTGAGGCATTGGCAATCCGTATCCGCCTTTCGAGTTCGGCATCGTCAGCACCATGGAAAGCGCCGTCTCCATTGGAGATGCCGACCCCGACGCAACGAACCTCAATGCCTTCGCCGCTCTCCGCGCGCCGGGCAACTCGCTTTGCGAGGAAAAAACGGACAGCTGCCGATACGTCGCAAGCGGCGGAGCCGATTGAAGCCCCTGCTCGCTCGACAAGGCAAGACGATACGACCCGACGATTTCGTACCCTAGTTTTACCAAATCGGCAAACTCAACCTCAAGCGCGGACCTTACAAAAGCAAATGACGGCGAACATCCGTATACGTCTTCCGCCAAACGGACGAACGCCCCTTTTGGCACAGGCATGGCAAAGACACGGCAGGTGACGCCCCGAACACAGCAACGCCTCGAAGACGAAGCAACGATAAGGCGAACGGGATTGCTCGGCGGGAAGGCTCCCAGAATGCATTCAAGTTCCGCTGCATGAGGGAAGCTCCTCTCGAATTCCCGTGCGTAACGCTTCGCTCCGTCAAGCTTCATTACCCCGGAACCAAGTCCGCGATACCATTCAAGTGCCGATATGCCGTCGAAAAAGATTGCCATGGGGGCACAATATCATGGAAACATCACTCAGTATTTGACAATTTTCACACTTTGACCTGGTGTTATAGTTTTTCAAATCCATGCTTGGAATCTGTTGGATCGATAAGAGATTCGAGGGAATAAGCAGGCTTAAGGAAAGCCTGATCGCGAGAGCTGCCGAAACGCTTCAATCGCGAAGCTCGGCCGGCCACCGCCATGAGGCAATCGCGACATCGAGCGAATCGCCTCGGCCTCTTGCACGCTTTTCCTTCAGTCCCTCGTAAGCTTTTCGACGGCATTAAGGCCGTGCAGATCCCTTCGGCAAATCTTCTTCGCTCAAAATCGGCCTATCGCGGACAAAAAAGCGCGATTTGCGAGAGTAAGAACTTCACGCTTTGCTCTTGTGTCCGACGCAGATGAACACGACCTGGGGTTTTGCTGATTTTGATGACCAAAACAGATTCCGGCACATTCCGAATCCTCGCAATTCGGGCTTTTTTGTCCCCAGAGAACACCTCTCTTGACAGTTCAGCCCATGATGCAAGATATAGTTGACATCATCTTTTTTATGCAATATATTTCGTACATCATGCATGGTATATCGCTCATTACGCTCAAAGCGAGAGCTTGTTGAAAGAGGAGGATTGGGAAGTGCCCCAGAAAAACCTTCGGATGAAAGCGGCGCGAGCCGGCGCAGGGCTTTCGCAAACACAGCTCGCCGATGCCGTCGGCGTCACGCGCCAGACGATCGGCCTCATCGAAGCAGGAGGCTACAACCCTTCGCTTAACCTCTGCGTTGCGATATGCAAAACACTCGGCGTCACCCTAAACGACCTGTTTTGGGAAGAAACGACCAGCTAGCCGCGCAGACAAACATGCCCCCGCACCGCCCTCGCGCAACCCATTAATCGACTTGGAAAGGATCGCCTCTATGAAGTTCGAAAACCTCGCCATCGTCAGGAAATGGCGCCTCTACGCAGGACCGAAAGACGAGCGCCTCGAAGCCGAAACATGCCACATCTATCGCACCGGCTTCCTACTGCTCGCATTCGGAATGCTCGCCTTCTTTCTGTACGACATAATGGCCCAGCAGATAACCATGCTTCACGACGCGAACGCCACAGACGCGCATACGATGTTCTCGAGCCCCACGTTAACCGTCATGTTCGCATGGTTCTTCGTCGTTATGATCATCTGCATCGTTATGCAGACGCGCAGGGGATTCGTTGAGACGAATCGTTTCGCCCAGACCAACAGCTTCCCTGCGGGGTACTTCTCTTTGATATCGGGGCTTTCGGGAATCGTTTGCGCTCTCGTGATTTTCGCCATGAGATCGATCGCGGAAGTGCAAATCGTTCCGCTTGACAAGGTGCTTTGGCTTCCCAACCTTACCGTCGGACTAGCGACGGGCGTGCTTGTGTTCTTCGCCACCCTCGCATTGTTCTACGCGACGTACCGCGAAGCGAAACGAAAGCGCGAGCGCCTCGAGCACGAACTCTACGACGAGGAGTAAACCCCGCCCGAGCCGCCGCCCGTCCGCAAAAAGTCGCGAGCGCCCCAAACCGCGGCGACGCCTAGCGGACTTTCGCCATCGCCACGACGAGCACGCACGCAGCGAGCACCGCCGAAACCCCAAAAGCCGCCTGGTATGCAAGCGCCGCATCGATCGCCCCTGCTTGAGCCGCTGTGGAAAGCGTAGTGATGGCAAGCACCATGATCGCCGTGCCGAGCGATGCGCACGCCTGACGCACCGCTGCGAAGAACGCACTTGCGTCCATCATGATCTCGCGGGGAAGCCCGCCCATGCCCCACGAATTCAAAGGCCCGATGAGCGCGCTCACCCCCATGCCGCGAATCGTCTGCATGAGCGTGAGCGCCCACAGCGGCGTTGTGTCGCCCACAAACGCCATGGACACAGCGCCCACGGTGAGAAGCGTCGCCGCCACAATCACCACGGGGCGCACGCCGATCTTGTCGGACAGGATACCCGCCAGCGGATTCACCACCACGGCGAGAATGGTCGCCGGGACGAACACGATGCCCGCCTCAACGGCGCTCGCACCTAAAAGCCCCTGCACATACAACGGCACGATCAGCGTAATTCCCATAAACGATGCGAACAGGCAGTTTTGCGCCACGAAGCTCGCACGGAAACGAGCCGACCGGAAGATGCGCATGTTGATGAGAGGGCGCTCTATGCGCTTCTGCCGCACGACGAACAGCACAAGACACGCAACGCCCACGATGGCAGGCGCCCACACGAACGGGCTTGCGATGCTCATGTTTGCGGCATTCGAGAACGCAAGGAGAAGACCTCCGAATCCAAGCGTGGAATAGAGGAAGGACACGATTTCGAACCGTGCGTCGCAACACGGCGCGTCCTCGCTTTCCACCAGGCAAAACGTTGCGAAAATGAGAATACAGACGACAGCGATGAAAATCACGAAGAAACTGCGCCAGCCCCACGTGTCGACAAGCGCGCCGCCGATGAGCGGGCCGATGTTCGGCGCGAACCCCATCGCGATGCCGGCGATGCCCATAGCGGTACCGTTTTGGCCCCGCGGGAAACGCATCATCGCGATCGATTGCAAAACGGGAAGCGTGATGCCGGCGCCCACCGCTTGCAGCACGCGCCCAAGCACAAGCACCTCGAACGTCGGCGCGAAAACATCGACAACGCCACCCGCAAGAAGAAGCGCAAGTGCAAGGAAAACCACGCGACGGATCGAAAGACGTTGAGACAAAAACGTCACCGCGGGAACGGTGATCCCAAGCGCAAGCATATAAATGGTTGTGAGCCACTGCCCCATGCTCGCATCAACGCCGAAATCGGCGCGCACACCGACAAGCATGGAATTCATCACCGTTTGCGTGAGCGATCCGAGCGCACAGGCGAAAACGACAATCGCGAACAGCGCGTAGGTGCGCCCCCTCTTCGAAAGAGCCATGGAAGCCCCCTTCTATTCGTGCTCCGGGGCGCTTCGCACCTTTTCCATCATACCGAGCAGGAGCGTTCGCGTCGGAGCCCCGCCCGACGCCGCGTTAGCCCCATTGTACCCCCTGCGCACAATGTAAGCGGAGCGCAAAAAGCCCCAGGCACACCGCCTGGGGCGAAAGGAACCGACGGGCGGACTTCCGAAAAGAAGCCCCGCCCGTTTTGACAAACGGCGGCGAGCGCCTACCGAAAGCGCCCGTCGCCGCATCGTCTCAGTTGAACTTCTGCTGCGTCTTTTCCAGGCCGTTCTGCATAAGGAACAGCGCCGCCTCGCAAGCCAAGTCGGTTGCCTGCGCGAAGTCGTCCGCCGCGTCCTTCTTGGGCGCCGAGAGCACGTAATCCGCCACCGGCATGCGTCCCGGCGGGCGCCCGATGCCGCAACGAACGCGGAACCAATCGCGCGTGCCCAACTTGTCGCAGATGGAACGCAGGCCGTTGTGACCCGCATGCCCACCGCCGAACTTCACGCGAATGGTGCCTGGGTCGATGTCGAGCTCGTCATGAACGACGATCAGGTGGTCGGATGAGACGCCGTAGGCGTTCATAAGCTGCTTCACCGGACCACCCGACGTGTTCATATAGCTTTGCGGCTTGGCCAAAACGACGTCGATGTCGCGATACGCGCCTTTGCCCGTGAGCGCGCCGCACTCGTTCTTCCAGTAGCGCACGCCGATTTCGGCAGCGATCTTGTCCACCGTGTCGAAGCCGGCGTTATGCCGCGTGTGCTCGTATTCTTCCCCGGGATTGCCGAGACCTGCGATGAGAAACATGGAGCGGCACCCTTATTCGAACAGCGAGGCGACCGAGCCGTTGTTGTACACGTTCTTGATGGTCTGCGCGAACAGCGGGGCGAGCGTCAGCACCTTGATCTTGCCGGTCTGACGATCAAGCGGCACAGGGACGGCGTCGGTCACGACGACCTCTTCGATGCAGCTGTTCTCGATGCGATCGTACGCCGGACCGCTGAACAGGCCGTGCGTCGCGCAAGCGTACACTTTCTTCGCGCCCTTCGCCTTGAGCGTGGAGGCCGCGGCGACGAGCGAACCCGCCGTGTCGATCATGTCGTCGTTCAAGATGCAGACCTTGCCGTCGACGTCGCCGATCAACGCCGTGATCTCGGCCTGGTTATGCTTGGGGCGGTCCTTGTGCATGATGGCGATGTCGCAGTCAAGCAGCGTCGAGAACTTCTTCGCGGCCTTCGCACGCCCGACGTCGGGAGACACGACGACGAGCTGCTCGGGGTCGAGGCCCATGGACTTGTAGTAGTCGACGAAGATGGGCATCGCGGTCATGTGGTTCACCGGTTTGTCGAAGAAGCCCTGGATGGCGTCCTGATGAAGGTCGATGGCGATGATGTTGTCGGCGCCGGCCGTGGTCAGAAGATCGGCGACGAGCTTAGCCGTGATCGGCTCGCGCGGCGCGGCCTTGCGATCCTGACGCGCGTAGCCGTAATGGGTGATGACGGCGCTCACGCTGTGCGCGCTTGCACGCTTGGCGGCGTCGATCATGATGAGCAGCTCCATAAGGTTATCGTTCACGTCGAAGCCATTGGGGCTCGAGCACACGGACTGCACGATGAACACGTCCGCGCCGCGCACGCTTTCAAGGTAGCGCGCGTAGATCTCGCCGTTGGCGAACTTCTCAAGTTTCACGTTTCCCAGGGAAATTCCCAGTTCACGTGCGATTTCGTCGGACAGCCTCGGGTTGGAAGACCCCGAAAACACAGCGATTCTCTTCATCTTCTCGAATTCCATGCGACGCTCCTTTGTGCCGGTATCGTTCTGAGTTCCCCGCCCGCATCGGGCAGAGTCGATTTTCCCATTGTAGCCAAGCCCACGGCGCACTCAACCGAAGTTCGCGGTATCTTCGCAGACGGGACGCGAAAAAGCGCCACCCGCCCGGCTCTCGGCGAAAGCGCGCCGAGGCGGGCGGGTTCTCGTTCTAGATGTCAAGCGCGGCGTGATAGGCCTCGTACACCGCCGCGGTGATGTTGGCAGGGCGAACCGCGTCACCCACGATGCGGACGAACGGAGCGGCGTTGCGCAACGTATCAACTGCCGCCGTGCGAGAACGCTGCCCGATGGCGCAGACCACCGTGTCGCCCGGAACGAGACGCTCGGCGCCGTCGGCATCGGCCACGATGACGCCCTCCGTCGTCACGCGCACACCGCGCGCGTTCAGGTTCACGTCGACGCCGGCATCCTCGATTTCCGCAAGGAGGATGGGGCGATGGCGGATGTTCGCGTCGATGGCGAGACCGTCGCGCATTTCCACGATATGCGCCTTCACGCCGCGTCGCGCCTGGTTGAGCGCGCACTCGCTACCGGTGAGCCCGCCGCCGAGCACCACGACCTCGCTTCCCACCTTCGCGCCGTCGAGGTACAGATCATCGATGGACAGCACGCGCGCGCCATCGTCGCGCGGAATGGGAAGCGCTATGGGCTCGGAACCGACGGCGACGATGACCGCGTCGGCGCGCATCCTGTCGGCGTAGTCGGCGTCGACCTCGGTGTTCAAGCGGATGTCGACGCCCATGCGCTCGCATTTGCGTGCGTACGTGCGTCCGAGCTCGAACATCTCGCGCTTGAAGGGAAGCGCCGCTTCGGTGCGGAGGATGCCGCCGAGCTCGTTTTCCTTCTCGCAGAGGATGACGTCATGGCCACGGGCGGCCGCCGTGGTCGCCGCGACCATGCCGCCGATGCCGCCGCCGACGACGAGCACCTTGCGCGCGTGCGCGGCCGGAGCGATTTCCATCCCCTCGAATTCGCGGCCGATGAGCGGGTTCACGGCGCACCGGCGCGTCTGAGTCGTGGCGCGCTCGGCCATGCACACGTAGCACCGCATGCATTTGACCACTTCGTCGCCGCGATTCGACATGACCTTGTTGGGAAGCTCGGGGTCGGCGAGAAGCCCTCGCGCCATCGCGACCGCGTCCGCCTTGCCCGATGCGATGATGTCTTCCATCTGCGCCGGGTCGGAAAGGCCGCCGAGCGTGACCACGGGAATGCTCACGTGCTTCTTGATCTCGGCTGCCAGGTACACGTTGCATCCGTGGTCGCGGAACATCGAGGGATGCGTGACGGAGAACCCGAACTGGTAGGACCCCGCCGACACGTGCAGAAGATCGACCATGTCCTCGAGCGCGCACGCGATGCGCACGCCCTCGTCCACGTCGTAGCCGCCGTCGAACAGCTCGGCGCCGCTCATGCGCAGCTCGATGGGAAATCCCGGGCCCACCGCCTTGCGCACGGACGCGAGCACCTCGCGGGCGAAGCGCACGCGGTTCTCGAGCGGACCGCCGTACTCGTCTTCGCGCTTGTTGAAGTACGGGGAGAGGAACTGGTTGATGAGCCAACCATGCCCCGCGTGCACCATGACCATCTCGAACCCGGCGCGCTTGGCAAGCGCCGCCGCCTCGCCGTACGCGGCGACGATGCTCTCGATCTGCTCGTGGGAAAGCGCGCGGACGGGCATGCCGTCGGGGCGCGTGCCGTCAGAGGGACCCCACTGGCAAAGCCCCGCTTTGCCTTTTTTGTCGACCATGTAGGTTCCCGCGTACTGCCCCGAATGGGAAAGCTCGATGGAGGCAATCGCGCCATGACGTTTGATCGCGTCGGCAACGTACGTGAAGGCTCCTAGCTGACCAGGCGTTTTAAGCGATAGCCGCAGCATTTGCGAGCCGTCGGTCTCCGAATGGACCACAAGTTCGCTCACCGTGACGACAGCCGCCCCGCCCTTCGCGCGCAGCTCGTAGAACCCCTGTGTGCGCGGGCCCGGCGTTCCTTCTGCCGTGATGTCGGTGGCGCCCATGGGAGCCGAGCACATGCGATTGCGAAGCGTGAGGCGCCCCACCTTGAGCGGCGCGCACAAATGCGGATAATCCCGTTTCATTTCCCCTCGTTCCCCCGAAAAGTAGACAAGCAAGAAGCCGCCCCGAAGGGCGGCGGCAACACGAGAAGTCGATTCTAGCGGTGCTTTTCCACCCAGCCCTCGATGTTCTGCTGGCGAGCACGCCCGATGCCGAGCGCACCGTCGGGCACGTCCTCGGTGATGACCGACCCCGCACCCACGACGACGTGGGACCCCACGTTCACCGGCGCCACCATCATGGTGTCGCTGCCGATGAACGCCCCGTCGCCGATCGTGGTCGGCCACTTCTTGGAACCGTCGTAATTGCAGGTGATCGACCCGGCGCCGATGTTCACGCCCTCACCGATCGTGGCGTCGCCGATATAGCTTAAGTGAGGAACCTTGCTCCCCTTGCCGACCGTCGACTTCTTGATCTCGACATGCGTGCCAGCCTTAGCCCCCTCGCACAAATGCGCACCGGGTCGCAAGTATGCACGCGGCCCGCACGTCGCCGCATCGTCGATGGCGGCTTCGATGGCAACCGTCTCGTCAACGGTGCATCCGCACCCGACCACGGTGTCGGTCAGACGCGTGTTCGGTCCCACGACCGACCCTTCGCCCACCGAGGTCTTCCCCAAAAGGAACGTTTGGGGAAGAAGTTCCACATCCTGATCGATCACGACGTCGGGGCCGATCCACACCTGGGACGGATCCCACATGGTGACGCCCGCGGCCATATGGCGGTCGTTGATGCGGTGCTGGAGCTGGCCCGTCGCGACCGCAAGCTGCGCGCGGGAGTTCACGCCCAAGCACTCAGCCGGATCGGTCGCGACGAGCGCGAGCACATCGCGGCCGGCGGCACGACAGATCTCGAGCACGTCGGTCAAGTAGAACTCGCCCTGAGCGTTGTCGCTGCCCACCTGCGCGAGCGCCTCGAAGAGCGCCTTCGCGTCGAAGCAATAGAACCCGGAGTTGCATTCCGTGACCGCGGCTTCGGCGGCGGTGGCGTCTTTCTGCTCGACGATGCGCTCGACACGCCCATCGGCGTCGCGGATGATGCGCCCGTAGCCGAAGGGGTCGTCGAGCTCCATCGTGAGCACCACCACGGCCGCACCGGACTCGGCACGCACGCGCGAGAGCTCGCGGATGGTTTCGGGGGTGATAAGCGGGCAATCGCCTGAAAGAACGAGCAGCGACCCATCGAAGTCGGAAAGGGCGCCCTTGCATGCGAGAACGGCATCGGCCGTGCCGCGCTGCGCCGCCTGAACGGCAACTTCCGTGTCGGCAACGAGCGGTTCCACGATCTCTCGCGCATGTCCCACGACCGACACGATGCGGGAGGCACCCGCCTTACGCGCCGCGTCGACGACCCAGCGAACGAGCGGCTTGCCCAAAATCTCATGCGCGACCTTGGGCTTCTTCGATTTCATGCGGGTTCCCGCACCGGCGGCGAGAACGATAGCGGCAGTGTCCATTGAACCGACCTTCCCATCGTTTGAAAACACTGCGAGAAAGTATAGCGCATGCGTTCATGGCGAGCTTCACGCGCAAATCGAGAGCGCAACGACGCGCGCCCCATTTGGGGGTGCGGACAAAAAGTTGGACCTACAACGTAGGCCCGGATTGGAGTCCGCATCATGTACGGGAAAGAGCA
>CAKUIV010000020.1 GCA_934661105.1 uncultured Ellagibacter sp.
GCGTCGGGGTTCTCGTGCGCCGGCGCCGGTCCTTCAGAAAGCACGTCGTCAACGATGCCCATGTCGTGCGCCTCGTGCGCGCTCATCTTCATGACGGCAGCCGCCTCGGGGGCGCGCGTGCGGTCCTTCCAGAGGATCGACGCGAAGCCCTCGGGCGACAGCACCGAGTACACGGCGTGTTCCTGCATGGCGACGCGGTTCGCCACCGCGAGCGCAAGGGCGCCGCCGCTTCCGCCTTCGCCCAAAAGCACGCTCACGACGGGCACTTTCAGCCCCGCCATCGCGAGCAGGTTGTCGGCAATGGCGTTGCCCTGACCGCGCTCCTCCGCCTCCATGCCGCAGAACGCGCCCTGCGTGTCGACGAAGCACACGATCGGGCGGCCGAACTTCTCGGCCTCGCGCATGAGGCGTAGGCTCTTGCGGTACCCCTCGGGCTGGGGGCAGCCGAAGTTGCGCTTGATGCGCTCCTTCAAGTCGGCGCCCTTCTCCTCGGCGATGACCGTAACGGCCTGATGCCCGATCCAACCCACGCCCGCAACGATCGCGCCGTCGTCGCCGAACGCGCGGTCGCCGTGCAGCTCGATGAAGCCGTCGACGATACGGTCGATGTAGTAGCGCGACGTGGGACGATGCACGTTGCGCGCGAGCTGGACACTTTCCCATGCGTTCGCCGCACGCGCCCCATCGGTCGCCGGAACCGACGCGCGCGCGTGTTCATCGGCGAGCGCGGCCGGGGCGCCCGCCGTAGGCGCAACCGCCCCTTCGGGAGCCGAATGGGTGTCGTCCTCGACGTCCGAGGCATCCGCTGCAGACACGCGCCTGCGTCCCGCCTCGCGCTCGATCTGCTTGGCCTTGTTACCGAACCAGCCGAACGCCGTCTCGATAAGCGACGGGCCCTTCTCTGCCTCGACGGCCTCTTCGCGCAGCAGCACGTCGTCGACGGGAAGCAGGCCGTAGGTCACCTTGTTGTAGGTGTCGGTGCCGTGCGCAAGGTTCGACATGACGGCGTCGTAGGTCATGAGCGTGCGCTCCTCGCCCGGGTGCGGCTCGCCGTGGACGCTCGTCGCGAAATGGATGGCGAGCAGCTGCGCGAGCGTGGCGCGCAGGTCGGAGCGCGGCACGACCGCGTCGACGAGGCCATGCGAAAGCGCGAACTCGGCGGTCTGGAAACCCTTGGGCAGTTCCTGCTTGATGGTGTCGCGGATGACGCGCTGCCCGGCAAAGCCGATGAGCGCATGGGGCTCCGCGAGGATGATGTCGCCCTGCATCGCGAACGACGCGGTGACGCCGCCCGTGGTGGGATCGGTGATGACGGAGATATAGGGTAGCCCCGCGTCGGCCAGGCGCGACAGCGCGCAGGACACCTTCGCCATCTGCATGAGCGACGCGAGCCCCTCCTGCATGCGCGCGCCGCCCGACGCGGTGAACGCAACGACGGGGATACGCTCGTCGGCCGCGCGGCGCACGAGGCGCGCCATCTTCTCGCCGACCGCCGTGCCCATCGAGCCCATGAGGAAGGTCGACTCCATGACGGCGAACGCGAGCGGGATGCCGGCGATGCGACCGCGACCGGTGCGGATGCCCTCGTCAAGCCCCGTTTTCTCGCGCAGGCCGGCGATCTTGTCAGCGTAGCCGGGGAAGTCGAGCGGATCGGGCTCGGGCATATGGAGATCCCATTCCTCGAAGCTGCCGGAATCGAGCAGGTCGGCGATGCGCTCGTCGGAGGTCATGCGGAAATACCCGCCGCACGTAGGGCACACGTAATGCGACGCGGCGAGGCTCTCCTCGCCGAACTTGAGCCCGCAATGGGGGCAGGTGCGCCACCTGTCGTCCACGGGAGCGGCCTTCTCGGTGGCGCAGAGCACCCAGCCGAGCGCCGGCGTCTCGTTCGCGAGCGGCTTGAACACGTTCACGCCGCGGGCGATGGCGCGAGCGAGGAACCCGTCGACCTCGCCGAGGGGGCGCGCCTCGTCGCACAGAAGCACGACGCGCGCCGAGCATTCGCGCGCGGCGGCGAGCACCGCGTAGGCGTTGCAGAACAAAGCATCGGTGTATTTCTCGCCCAAGCGCACCGTTCCCGCGCATTGGCGCAGGTAGGGCTCGAAGCGGCGGTCGTCGGTGTAGGGCATCCACACGGCGAACCCGGCGTCGGTCGCCGCCTGCAGGTACGCCTTCGCCATGCGGCCGCGCGACATGAGCAGCGCGCGCGGACGCGTATCGACCGACCCCTTGCCGTCTACCGGAGCGTACGCGCTCGAATCGCCCGCCGGCACCACGTAGTACTCCGACGAATCCGCCGCATCGACCGCGTTCGGGGAAACGGCCCCCTCCGCCGCAGCCTCTTCCGCGATGCGCGAAAGGCGGTACGCGACGTTCGATTCCTCGCCCGCCGTCTTCTTGCCCGCCGTGCTCGAAGCGCCTGATTCCGGCGCGAACGTGCCGTCCGATGCGAAACTGACGTATCCCTGCTTACCGATTTTCATCCTTGAAAGCCCTTTTTAACGATTCCTGTCCTGCTGCTGCCCAGCCTACTCGCCGCGGGCGAGCACGTACTTCTGTTGCGCGGTCGCGCACACCGTGTCGCCCACACGCGCCTCGACGTCGGCGACGACCAGGCGCGACGACGACTTCACGATGGTCGCCTCGAGCGTGAGCACATCGCCCGGGAGCACCTGGTTGCGGAACTTCGCCTTGTCGATGCCGGCGAAGAACCCGAGCGCCCCTTCGTCCGCGCGTTCCACGAGCACGCAAAACGACGCCGCCTGCGCGAGCGCCTCCATGATGATGACGCCCGGGAGCACCGGATGCGTCGGGAAATGCCCCCTGAACAGGGGAAGTTCGGGATCGACGTCGAGCTCGGCCACGATATGCGCGCCCGGCTGGCACTCGACGACGCGCGACACCCACACGAACGGGTCGCGATGCGGGAGCACGCGCTCGATGTCTTCGCGCCCGCAGGGGTATTGAATGTCCATAGGTTAGAAACCTTCCTTATCTGAGTAACCTGCCTGCAACGCCGCCGTGGCTCCCAGCCGCCGAAACCTCACAGGTCGCCGAAACGTTAGCGAGCGGTGCTCTGGCGAGTGCAGATGCCGCGAGAGCTTGAGGAAGCGTACTTCGGTACGCGACGAAAGCTCGCAGCGAACAGCTGCGCCGCCAGAGCGCCGCGCAGCGTCGGCTCATTCGCCGTTCGTTAGAACGGCGAAATGGCTAAGCATGCGTTGTGGCCGCCGAAACCGAGGGAGTTCGACAGGGCGACCTTCTGCTTGTAGTTCAGGAGCGGCTCCTTGAGCACGTTCGCGGGTGCCTCGGGGTCGGGCGTCTCGAAGCCAGCCGTCGGAGGCACGCAGTCGTTCGCGACCGACAGGGCGCAGACGATGGCTTCGACCGCGCCGGCGGCACCGAGCGTGTGGCCGGTCGTGCCCTTCACCGAGCACACGGGAACCTTGGCGCCCGCTTCCTCACCGCACAGCGCGCGCAGCGCCGCAGACTCGGTGAGCTCGTTGGCATGGGTGCCGGTGCCGTGCGCGTTGAAATGACCCAGGTCGGCAGGCGTGAAGCCGCCCTCCTCGAGCGCGTTTCGCATAGCGCGCACCACGCCTTCGCCCGACGGGTCGGGGGCGGTCATGTGGTAGGCGTCGCCGGTCGAGCCGAAGCCGGTGATCTCAGCCAAGGGCTTCGCCCCGCGCGCGAGCGCGTGCTCGAGCGATTCGAGCACGACCGCTCCCGCGCCCTCGCCCGCGACGAACCCGCCGCGGTCGAGATCGAACGGACGCGACGCGCGCGTCGGGTCCTCCTCCTTGGAAAGCGCGCCCAGGTTCGCGAATCCGGCGATGCAGATGGGGTTCACGCTTTCCTCCGCACCGCCCGCGAGCGCCACGTCGGCGTAGCCGTGCCGGATGTCGCGCACAGCCTGCCCGATGCAGTGGGCGCCCGTGGCGCACGCGGTGACGACGTTCACGCACTCGCCCTTCATGCCATAGCGGATGGCGAGGTTGCCTGCGGCGATGTTGCCGATCATCGTGGGCACGAACAGCGGATTCACGCGCTTGGGGCCCTTCTCGAAGAGCGTCTTGAAGCCGCTTTGGAGCTCATCGATGCCGCCGATGCCGCTGCCGAACACCACGGCCACGCGCGAGGGATCCTCGTCTTCCATGGAAAGCCCCGCCTGCGCGACCGCCTCGTCGGCGGCGACGATGGCGTACTGGACGAAACGCTCGAAGCGGCGGCTCTCCTTCTTCGTGAGGCCGTGCTCGGTGGCGTCGAAGTTCACGATCTCGCCGGCGTTGTGCACCTCGTAGTCGCTCGTGTCGAAGCGCTCGATGGGGCGGATGCAGCACTCGCGGCCCATGACGGCGTTCCAGAGGGCCTCCACCCCCACGCCGGCGGGCGTGATCGCGCCCATGCCGGTGATGACGACGCGGTGCGACCCGTCCGCGCGGCGCGTGCCCGTGTTCATTTCACTCATAGTGCCATACCTCCATCGATGCAGATCACCTGGCCGGTGATGTAGCCGGCGCCGTCGCTCGCCAGAAACGCCACAAGGTTCGCCACGTCTTCGGGAGTGCCCATGCGCCCCGCGGCGATGCGGCCGGCGATGGCCTCCTTTTGCTTGTCGGAAAGCGCGTCGGTCATGTCGGTTTCGATGAAACCGGGGGCCACGGCGTTCACCGTGACGTTGCGCGCCGCGATCTCGCGCGCGAGGGATTTCGTGATCCCGATGACGCCCGCCTTCGAGGCCGCGTAGTTCGCCTGCCCGGCGTTGCCGGATACGCCGACGACGCTCGACATGTTGACGATGCGGCCGAAACGCTGCTTCATCATGATCTTGGTCGCGGCCTTGCAGCAGTTGAACGTGCCCTTGAGGTTGACGTCGATGACGGCGTCGAAGTCCTTCTCCTTCATGCGCGCCACGAGCCCATCGCGGGTGATGCCCGCGTTGTTCACGAGCACGTCGAGCCGCCCGAAGGCGGTGTGCGCCGACTCCACGAGCGTCGCCGCCTCGTCGGCGTTCGCCACGTTGGCGACGAGCGCGATCGACTTCACGCCGTATTTCATGGTGAGCTCGACGGCGAGTTCCTGGGTTTTCGGCAGGCTCGCCGCGCTCGAGCAGTTCAGGCACACGTTCATGCCCTCGCTCGCCAGCTTCTCGGCGATGGCGCGGCCGATTCCGCGGCTCGATCCGGTGACGAGCGCGCCCTTGCGGGCCGGTTTCGCCTCTTCGGTCATGGTTTCACTCCCTCGGATGTCGTCGCACGGCATGGCGGTACGTTGCCGCGCGATTGATTCAGATTCCTTATTACTGGCGGCTTTCGCCCTGAAACGACGCGATCGCCGCGTCGAAGCTCGCGCGGTCCTGCACGCAGGTGCGCTCGGCCTTGCGATCGATGCGCTTCACGAGATTCTCGAGCACGCCTCCGAAGCCGACCTCCCAAAACGTCGTCGCGCCCTGCGCTTTAAGCGCCTCGACGCTTTGCTGGAAGCGAACGGGGCTCGTGAGATGCGCGACGAGGTGCTCGCGCGCGTCGGCTGCGGAAAGCGGCTTGGCGTCGACGTTGCAGATGAGCGGGATGGACGGCTCGTTGAACTCGACGCCTTCGAGGTAGTCGGCGAGCTTTTCGGCGGCGTCGGCCATGAGCGGGCTGTGGAACGCGCCCGACGTGGCCAGGCGCGCGAAGCGCTTGCCGCGCTCGCTCCACGCTTCCTCGGCACGGGCAACGGCATCGGGCGTGCCGGAAACGACGATCTGACCGGGGCTGTTGAAGTTGGCGGGAACGAGCACGTCTCCCTGCGCGCACGCCTCGCACACCTCACGGACCTCGGCCTCGTCGGCCTTCAGCAGCGCGCTCATCGCGCCCGCGTGGGCCTCCGACGCCTCGGCCATGAGCTCAGCGCGGCGGGCGACGAAGAGGTAGGTGTCTTCCTCGGAGAGCATGCCCGACACGGCGAGCGCCGAGACCTGCCCGAGCGAGAAGCCGAGCACCGCGGACGGCACGACGCCCGCCGCCATGAGGGCGCGCGCGATGCCGACCGAGAGCACGCAGAGCGCCGGCTGGGCGAAACGCGTGTCGTTGAGTTTCTCAGGGGCCGCCGTTGCGACGAGTTCGGCGAGGTCGTATCCCAAGACGTCGGACGCGCAGGAAAACGACTCCGCGACCTCGGACACGTCCATGAGGTCGGCGCCCATGCCGGGCTTCTGCGACCCTTGGCCGGAGAAAAGGAATACCGGGTTCATCGGATAATCAGGTCCCTTCGATTACAGGCCGAGACGCGCGCGCGTCGCGTTGGCGTCGGCCATTTGCTGCAGGTTGCACCCGCCGAGCGCCTCGGCTTCGCTCATGAGCTCGTCGATCACCTGAGCGACGGTCTTGCGTTCGTGAACCACGGCTGCGATCTGGCCGGACATGATGGTGCCATTGTCGACGTCGCCTTCAACCGCGCGGCGAAGCGACCCCACGTACATGCGCTCGAGCTCCTCGCCGTTCTTCGCCAGGTCGCCTTCGAGTTTCTTCACCTGGCGGGCGAACTTGTTCTTCAGGCAGCGCACGGGATGGCCCGACCCGCGCCCGGTGACGATGGTGTCGGAGTCCTTCGCGGCGAGGATCTTCTCCTTGTAGGCGTCGGCGACGGTGCACTCGTCCACCGTGAGGAAGCGCGTGCCCATCTGCACGCCCTCGGCGCCCAGCGCGAACGCGGCCGCGATGCCGCGCCCGTCGGCGATGCCGCCCGCGCCGATGACCGGGATGGAGACCGCATCGGCGACCGACGGCAGAAGGGCCATCGTGGTGAGCTCGCCGACGTGCCCGCCCGATTCCGTGCCCTCGGCCACGACGGCGTCGGCGCCCAAGCGTTCCATGCGGACCGCGAGCGCGGTCGATGCGACGACGGGGATGACCTTGATGCCCGCTTCCTTCCACATCTCCATGTAGTTGGCGGGGCTTCCGGCACCCGTGGTGACGACGTCGATCTTCAGCTCGACGAGCAGCTTCGCGAGCTCGGCGGCGTTGGGGTCCATGAGCATGACGTTCGCGCCGAGCGGCTTGCTCGTGACCTTGCGCGCGGCTTCGACCTGCTCGCGCACCCAGGACAAGGGAGCACCGCCGCACGCGATGATGCCGAGGCCGCCCGCCTCGCTCACCGCGCCCGCGAGGCTCGCGTCGGCGATGCGCGCCATCGCACCCTGAATGATGGGCACGTCGATGCCCAGAAGCTCCGTAACACGCGTTTTCACGTTGTCGATTCCTTTCGAGAAGTGCCTGAGGGAAGGCGCCCGCGCGCACGGTGTTCCCGTGCCGGCGCGCCGTATCGTTTCAACGTTTCATGGTAGTTTCGCCCCAAAACGATTGCAAGCGGACCACCCGCGGTTCCACGAGAATCGCGCCACTCGACCGGCGTGAACGCCCGTTGTTTATACACTTGTATACAGGTGTATAAACAACGGCGATGGGCGCGAATCGCCCTACCGGCGCGAGCCTTGCGCGAGACGCAGGTCGATCTGCGGGACGCGCGCGTCGACGGCGTAGAGCACGACCGCGATGCGCTGCCCCAGCCGATAGCGCGCGCCCGTTTCCTCGCCGATGAGCGCATGCCGCGCCGCGTCGAAGGCGAAGTAGTCGTCGCCCAAGGTGCGCACGGGAACGAACCCTTCGGCTGTGTTCTCCAGCCGCGCGTAGATCCCGCCCTGCGCCACGCCCGACACGATCGCCGAAAACGACTGGCCGACGAAACGCTGCAGGTATTCCGCGATCTTCAGCTCCTGCGACTCGCGCGCCGCGGCGTCGGCCTCGCGCTCCATCGTCGAGGAATGCTCGCAGATCCACGCCAAGCCCGACGCCATCTGGTCGAACTTCTCAGGCCGCCCGAAAAGCTGCGCCTTCAGCATGCGGTGCACCATAAGGTCGGGGTAGCGCCTGATGGGGCTCGTGAAGTGGCAGTACGTCTCGCTCGCCAGCCCGAAATGCCCGCGGTTGTCGGGCCTGTAGGCCGCGCGCTTCATCGAGCGCAGCACGAGCGAGGACACAAGCTCGCCTTCCGCCCGCCCACGCGCAAGGTTCACCGCCTGCTGCAACGTCTTCGCATCGCCGACGAAAAAGCCCACAGGATCGAGCTTTCGGAACCAGGGGAACTCCTCGAACACGGCAACGAGTGCCGCCAGACCGTCCACGTCGGGCGCCTCATGGACGCGATACGCGCAGGGAAATCCCGCCTTCTCCAAATGACGCGCGACGACCTCGTTCGCCCAGATCATCATCTCCTCGACGAGCGACGTCGCCTCGTTCTTCGCGCGCAGGTCGACCCGCACGGGCTTGCCCGCCTCATCGAGCACCGCCTTCGCCTCGGGCTGGTCGAAGTCGATGCCGCCTTTGCGCTCGCGCTCGGCATGGCGAGCCGCGGCGAATCGCGACAGCGCACGAAGGCGCGGTTGAAGGGAAGCACGCCCCGCGCCCTCTTGCCCTTTCCGATCGAGGAGGTCGGCAGGGCCCAGTCGCTCGGCAGTCCTGGCTCGCACGGACAGTCCACTGGACTGTCCGGCTCGTGCGGAACTCGCTTGGTGAGCCCCGCCGACCTCCCCAGCCTCCATCGCGCTATGCAGCTGCGTACTATCGATGTCCCCTTCCCCCACCAGCATCTCGAGCACCTCGTCATAGGTGAGGCGCGCGTTCGAGCAGATGAGCGCGGGATAGATCTCGTAATTCACGAGGTGCGCGTTTTCGTCAACGACCAAATCGACCGTCATCGAGCGGCGCGTCTCCCCGGGGTTGAGCGAGCACAGGCCGCACGAAAGCTCTTCGGGGATCATCGGGATGACGCGATCGGCCAAATAGACGCTCGTGGCACGGCGGCGCGCGTCCAAGTCGAGCGCGCCCCCCCATTCCACATAATGCGATACGTCGGCGATGTGCACGCCGATACGCCAGAGAGCGCGAGTCGCGCCCTCGCGGCGCGGCAGCTCCTCGATCGAGAGCGCGTCGTCGAAATCGCGCGCGTCGGCAGGGTCGATGGTGAACACGAAGCGCTCGCGCAGGTCGCGATAGCCCGCTGCGAGCGCCCCCACCTCGTCGAGCTTCGCCGCACGCGCCTCGTCGAGCGCATCGGGCGAAAACGCCGTCTCGAACTTATGGCGCGCGACGACGGCGTCGATTCCCTCGTCTTGCCCGTCGGCATGCTCGAGAACCTCCTCGATATGCCCGGTCGCAGCCGAGTCGCGTGAGGGAAACTGCGCGATGCGCACGGAAACGAGCGCCCCGTCTTCCACATTCGGGGCATCGGCAAGCGGCGTGAAAATGTCATAGGGAATGCGCGGATCGACCGGCACGACGACGCCGAAGGGTTCCGCCGCCTCGAAGCGCCCCACCACCACGTCGTGGGCGCGCTCGAGCACGCACGCCACGCGCGCGGCCGGTTTGCCGGCGGAATAGCGACCGGCCCCGGCACCTTCATGGAAGGCCCGCCCCTGCCCGCGTCGGGCCCGCGGCAAGGGCGATACCTCGACGACATCGCCGTCGAAGGCGCCGCCGAGCTTGGACGCGGGAACGAAGAACTCACCTTCGGACGTGCGGACGAAGCCGTAGCCCTCGGCGTTCACCTGCATCACGCCGCGCGGGCGCGTGCGGGCCACGCGGCGCGTGTGGTTCTTGGAACGTGGCATAGGCTCCTTACTATTTTGTCTTCGCGAGCGCCGTCTCGACGGCGAGCACGAGCTGCGGGTCGGTGCCGCCGTCGCTCGCCGAGATCGACACGTCGGGAATCACGCCGACGCCGTCGATATCGTGGCCGAGCGGGCTTTTGTAGTAGCCGGCCGTGTAGCGGATCGCGCCACCGAAGGAAAGCTCGTGCACCACCTGCACCGAGCCCTTCCCCATCGTGGTCTCGCCGACGACGGTTGCGCGCTGGTTGTCCTGCAAGGCAGCGGCAAGAACCTCGGAGGCACCCGAGGTGTAGCCGTTCACGAGCACCACGAGCGGCGCATCGGTGACCGTCTTGCCCGACGCCGATTTCGTCGACGTTCCCGACGAGGTCTGCACTTCCACGACGACGCCGGTCTTCAAAAACAGGTTGGCCACGTCGACCGCCTGCGTGAGGTATCCACCGGGGTTGTCGCGCAGGTCGAGCACGTAGGACGTCGCGCCCTGGGCGCCAAGGTCGGTGAGCGCGGAGCTTATGAGGTCGGCGGTGCTTTGCGTGAGCTGGCGAACCTTGATGTAGCCGACCGTGCCGTCGAGCGCGGAAGTGACGTTCTGCTCGTTGTACACCGAGCACGTGAGCGCCGTGGTGAACTGCTCGCCCTTGTCGGCGTCGGCCGAAGAGGGACGCATCCACGTGATGACCACAGTGTCGCCGGCATCGCGCGAGGTCGCGTTGAGCGTTTCGGTGACCGACCAGTCGTGCGAGGTGTCGCCGTCGATTCCCACGACGACGTCACCCTGCTGGACGCCGGCTGCCTGCGCGGCCGAGCCCGAGAAGACGTCGGACACCACGGCGCGCCCGTTGTAGTCGGAGAACAGGGCGCCGATACCGGTGTAGGAGCCGTTCGAGCTGTCCTTCACGTACGAGTTGTAGCGCGCGGGATCGAGGTACTCGAGGTATTTGTCGTTCGAGGTGCCGGAAAACGCCTTGAACACCTCTTTGGTCGCCTCGTCGAGGTCGTAGCCGTCGAGGTCGCTTTTCGCAAGCACGTCCTCGACCTCGCTCAAGCGGGCGGAAATGGAATCGTAAGGCGTCTTCTTCGCGTCGGTCGTCTGGGCCGTCTTCTGCACGCCGGGGATATCGAACCCGAGCGTTGCCAGGAACTGGTCCTGGCTGCGGACGACGAACCCGGCGACGAACGCAACCGCCACGACGACGACGAGGCTTAAAAGCTTCAGTATGCGCTTGTTATGCCGATGCTCGCGCGCGGCGAGCGCCGCGAGCTTTTTTGTGTCCCCATGCTTCGCCATAGCAAAACCTTGCAGCGCGCCCCTTTACACCTTCAGATAGCGGCGCATCGCGAGCGCGGAACCGAACAGGCCGATGATGAGGCCCGCGACGACGAGCGCGAGGTAGATGAGGGCGAAGGTGTTCAGGCTGACGTCGATCGCGAGGAACTTGAGCGCGCTCGCGAGTTTCGGCAGCGCGAGGTTGCGCAAAATCTCCAGGCTCACCACCGCAAGCAGCGAGCCGATGATGGCATGCAGCGCGCCCTCCATGAGGAAGGGCCCGCGGATGAAGCCGTTCGACGCACCGACGAGACGCATGATGGCGATTTCCTTGCGGCGCGCGAGGATGGCCAAACGAATCGTGTTGTTGATGAACACGAGCGCGATGAAGATGAGCAACGCGATAAGGGCGATGCCGATGTAGCGCACGTACGTCGTGAGCGAGAACAGCTGCTCAACCGACTTCTGGCCGTATTTGAGCGAATCGGCCGGCGTGTCGTAGCCGCAGATGGACGCGAACGTGGAGTTCTCCTCGATCCGGTCCGCCACGTCTTCGACGAGTTTCGGGTCGGAAAGCTCGACTTCGATGGAGGCCGGAAGCGGGTTCTGCCCGTCGAGAGCGTCGACGATGTCGGAGTTCGACGTCGCCTTGAAGTTCTCGAGCGCCTGGTCTTTCGTGGTGAAGTTCACGGAAGCGACGCCGTCGATGCCCTCGATGTAGCTCGTCACGGAGTCGATGTCCGCCTGCGAGGCGTCGTCGGAGATGAACGCCGAGATGGACACCTCGTTTTCAACCGACGACATGACGTTGTTCACCACAACGCCGCCCACGAGGAAGATGCCGATGATGAGCAGCGACAAGAAGATGGTGACGATCGATCCGAGCGTCGTGGAAAGGTTGCGCGTGAAGCCGTGCAGCGATTCTTTCAGGAAGTAACCGAAACTACGCATCGAAACCGTACACCCCCCTGTCCTGGTCGCGCGTCAAGTGGCCGCGGTCGAGCGCGATGACGCGGCGGCGCATGTTGTCGACCATCTCGCGGTCGTGCGTGGCGACGAGCACCGTGGTGCCCGTGCGGTTGATGCGCTCGAGCAGGTCCATGATGCCGCGGGAGGTCTGCGGGTCAAGGTTGCCCGTCGGCTCGTCGCACACCAGAAGCGGCGGGCGGTTCACGATGGCGCGTGCGATGGAAACGCGCTGCTGCTCGCCGCCGGAGAGCTGGTCAGGGCGCTTGTTCAGCTTGTCCTGCAGGCCGACAAGGCGAAGCACCTCGGGGACCTGGGTCTTGATGACGTGACGGCTCTTGCCGATTACCTCGAGCGCGAAGGCCACGTTTTCGAACACGGTCTTGTTCGGCAGGAGCTTGAAGTCCTGGAACACGCAGCCGATGTTGCGGCGCAGGTAGGGCACGCGCCAGTTGCGCATGGTGGACAAATCCTCGTTCGCGACGTAGATGTGGCCCTTGGTGGGGCTGACCTCGCGGATGAGCATGCGGATGAAGGTGGATTTGCCCGATCCGGAATGCCCGACGAGGAAGATGAATTCGCCTGCGTAGATTTGAAGCGAGATGTCGGCGAGCGCGGGCTTGTTGGGCTGCGCCGGGTAGATTTTGGTCACGTGGTCGAACGTGATGACGGGAGAACCCGACTGGCGGGGAGCGTCATCGACGTCGAGCACGGGAAGCGACTGGGAAAGCTGCTGGGTCGCCTGCGCCTGACGGCTATGCGCCGCGCGCTTGGGGCGCGGACGGGCGGGCGCTTTCTGGCCGCCGGGACGAGGAGCGCCCCCTTGGCTTGGAACGTCTGTCACAGTTTGCTCCGTTCGAATCGTGATGTACTGAGACGGAGTAGATTTTAGTAGTAATGCCCCGCACGCGCCACCGAAGCGCGCCCGACGAGCGCAAAAACCACAAGCAGCGTCGCCTCGCGCAGAGGAACGCGCAAGAAAGCCGCGGCGTTCCCCTTGCCGTATCGCAACCTTGAACGACGGATTCCACGGGCGCGAAACGCTGGACGCCCCCTACGGCTGGAGGATGCCGAAGATGATCTCCGTAGCCTGCTCGGAGGCATGGAGCAGCGCCGCCCGATCCTTTGGGGAGGCTGTTTCCAACCGCTTGCTCAAACGCTCGATCGTCGCCAAGCGAATCGACCGCGCAAGATCGGATCCACGCGACGTAAGCGAGGCTTTCACCACGCGGAAATTCTCGGCGCTGCGATGCTTTTCCACCAACCCGCGCTCGGCGAGCGCGTTGATTGCGCGCGTGACGTGCTCCTTTGAAACGGCAAGATCGGTGGCGAGGTCCGACATGCCGCACGCACCGCAGAACGCCAGGCGCATGACGATGTCGGTTTGCGTTTTCGTCAGGCCGTCGGCGCGGCTCTTCATGAGGACGTGCTTGGCGAGCGCTTCGTAGGCCCCCATGGCGTCGAGCACGATTTCCTCGGGCGCGAGCCGATCCCGCGCCGCTGCTTTTCTTCCCTCGATCATGTGATCCGCCTAACCCCCAAGACGCATTGCGCCGCCGAACCTGGTTTTTGCCCATTTTGTGTTTTTAATTGATAAATGTCAATAGATTATCGCTATACTATCGATTGACATTTATCGTTTGACTATTATCAATTATATCTCGACGGCGCATGCCGCGCTGGACGAGATTGCAGAGGAGGTTTCATGGGTCTTGGAATATCGAAAGGCCAGTTCCGAATGATGGTCGTGCTCTTGTCGGGCGCCTTCGTGACCGTGTTGAACGCAACGTTGCTCACGCCGGCGCTGCCCACCATCATGGGGGATTTCTCGGTCAGCTCGACCACAGTGCAGTGGCTGACCTCGGGATATGCCCTCACCGAAGCGGTCGTCATCCCGCTTGCCGCGTACTTGATGGGCCGCTTCTCGACGCGCCGGCTGTTCATCGGCGGGCTTGCGATCTTCGGCTGCGGCAGCCTCGTCGCAGCCCTTGCGCCGACGTTTCCCGTGCTTCTCATCGGGCGCATCATGCAGGCATCGGCCACCGGGTTCGTCATGCCGATGGTCTTCAGCGTCGTGCTGCTCATCATCCCGCGCGAGCGCCGCGGATTGGCTATGGGCATCGTCGGGCTCATCATCGGGTTCGCGCCCACCATCGGCCCGTCGCTTTCGGGCGTGTTAGTCGACGCCTTGGGTTGGCGCGCCATCTTCGGCGCCGTCACCGTGCTCGCCGTCGTCATCCTGCTGTTCGCCGTAAGGGAGCTCTCCCCCTTCGGCAGCTTCAGGCGCACGCGCTTCGACGCGCCCTCCGTGGCGCTGTCGACCGCGGGTCTTATCAGCCTGCTCTACGGGCTCTCGTCGTTCAGCTCGAGCGAGAACCTCGTCCTCACCTGCGCTCTCATCGTGGTCGGAATCGCCATCATCGGACTGTACGCGTATCGTCAGCTGCATCTCGACGAGCCCATGCTGCGCATCGATATCCTGAAGACGCCGCAATATCGCACGACGGTCGTCATCGTCGCCCTGTTTCAGGCGGCGCTTGTCGGCATGGAAACCATCATGCCCCTCTACATCCAGGGCGTCCTCGGGCAAAGCGCCACGGTAAGCGGTCTGACGCTTCTGCCCGGCGCCCTCATCGGCGCGTTCACCGGGCTTTTGGCCGGACGCCTGTTCGACAGGCACGGCGTGCGCCGCCCCGTGCTGTGCGGCGCGATCGCGATTATCGCGGGGGTCGCCGGGCTCGTCTCGCTGCGTTCCGACTCGCCCATTGCGATCGTCTCGGTCTTCTACGCAGTCATCGCCGTGGGCATCCAGTTCACGATGACGCCGGTGAACACCTGGGGCGTGAACTCGCTTCCCAACGAGGCCGTCCCGCACGCCCAGTCCACGGGCAACACCATAAACCAGGTCGCCGCCTCGTTCGGCACGGCGCTTCTCGTGTCGGTCTCCTCGGCGGCTTCGGGACAGGCAAGTGGGCTCGAGGGAACGGCGCGCACGTTCTTCGGCTACCATGCGTCGTTTTGCGCAACGGCGTTTCTGGCCGCGTGCTCGGTCGCGCTCATCCTGCTGTTCGTTCGCGATAGGAAGGCCGCAAGCGCCCAGGCGGGAGCGACGAAGGCGACTGGGACGGGCTCGGTTGCCGCGCGCGAAGGAGCAAAGCCGAACAGGCTCGCAATCGACGACCCTTCGCCCGCGTTCGCCAAGGTCGCAGATGCCGCGCTTGCCGGCCTCACGCTCGAGCAGGCCATGAATCCCCATGCCGCCACGGTGCGCGACACGGCGACCATGGGAGAAGCGGTCGAGCTCATCGCCGAAACCGACACGACGGGCGTGTCGGTGGTCGACGGCGAAGGCAGGCTCGTCGGCTACGTGACGGACGGCGACATCATGCGTTACCTCGCGCGCCTCGAGCTCAACGTGGCGAATCCGTCGGCCGGGGTGAGCCTGTCCGTGAAAGACGAGGAGGCGCTCGAGTCGCGCATCGCGGCGCTCGGGGGCCTCAACGTCATGGACTTGGCGACCAAGCGCGTGATCTCGGTGGATGCGAGCACCCCGCTCGACGTGGCATGCGACGTGCTCGCGAAGAATCGCATCAAGAAGGTGCCCGTCACGCGCGATGGCGTTCTCGTGGGCGCGCTTTCCCGCCGCAACATCCTGCACAGCATCATCTTGAGCGGCGCCACAAGGACAAACGGCTCCAAGGAGGGCGTAGAGGCAGGTACCGGGACAGCCGAAAAAGCGCAGAGGGAAAGCTAGGGGGAATTTCCCTTGCGAAATGGCAGCGAACGACGGGTTTGCAAGCGTCGAGCCGTTTCCGCTCCCCTCGATGGCAGCCTGCGACGGGTTTGCAAACGCCGGACACGCGATTTGGCGGCCTACGCCGGGTTTGCAGGCGTGAAGGGCGGGTTTCATCTTGCAAAACCGTCCTAAGCTGCCATGAAAGACCCTTCTTCTACGTCGCCTTTTGCAAACCCGTCACAGGCTGCCATGGCGGAACCCCAAACAACGCCTCGGCTTGCAAAAGCGTCACAGGCTGCCATACGGGAAGCAGAATCAACATGCAGCTTCGCGAAAGCAGCGTTCGATGCCGCACGCGGCGCGACACGGGACAAGTGAGGCGTCGCATGCTGCCCCGAGGCCGGAACCGGCAATCGCGCCGCATGCGCCCCCGAAATCGGAGCCGCCAAGACCCCCGTGCGACATCGGAGCAGAACCCGACGCAGCGCCAGCATGTTCCCCGCAAACCCCCGCAGCACCGCACCGTAACGCAAAAGGGACCCGCATGATGCGGGTCCCTTGACGCAGAGGGGGATTCCCCCTTCCCTACGCCTTCTTAACGCTCACGGCGCACACCTTGTATTCGGGCGTGGCCGAGATGTTGTCGAGCGCGGCGTTGGTCAGCCAGTTGGCGTTGCCGTCCTGGAAGTGGAACGGCATCCACACCTCGCCGGGATTGGTCTTGCCCGACACGCGCGCCCGCGTCTCGATACGCCCGCGGCGGCTTTCCACGACCACCCGATCGCCGTCGGCGATGCCGGCAGCCTGCGCATCGTGCGTGTTCATCTCGATGAACGACTCGCCGGCGATGCGGTTCAGTCCCTCGGTGCGACCCGTCATGGCGCAGGCGTTGTACTGCGCGAGCACGCGGCCCGTCATCATCGTGAGCGGGAATTCCGCGCTCGGGAGCTCCGCCGACGGTCTGAACGGCGAGAACGAGAACGCACCCAAGCCGCGTGCGAACTCGCCCACGTGCATAATCGGCGTGCCCGGGTCGTCCGAGCCCTTGCATGGCCACTGAAGGCCGCGACCGGCGACCGCACCCGAGTCGAGGCGCGCATGGCTTATGCCCGCATACGACGGCGTGAGCGACGCCACCTCGTCCATGATCTGGGCGGACGTGAGCGTCGGCTGGTCGTAGCCCATGCGACGCATGATCTCGGCGAACACGTCGGTGTCGAGGCGCGGGCCGACCGGCCCCGCGACCGCGCGGCGCACGCGCTGGACGCGGCGCTCCGTGTTGGTGAAGGTGCCTTCCTTCTCGGCGTAGCTGCGCCCCGGCAGAACGACGTCGGCGTACTTGGCCGTTTCGGTTAAGAACAGCTCCTCCACCACGAGAAAGTCGAGCGATTTCAGCGCGCGGATCACGTGGCTCGTGTCGGGGTCGGTGCGGACGGGGTCTTCCCCGAACAGGAACAGGCCCTTCACGCGCCCGTCGATCATGGCCGGGAAGCACTCGGTCGCCTTGAGTCCCGGCGCCGTGTTGAGCGAAACGCCCCACGCGGCCTCGAACTTCGCGCGCGCGTCGGGGTTCGCGACCTTCTGGTACCCGGTGAAGTCGGCCGGACCCGCGCCCATGTCGCACGCGCCCTGCACGTTGTTCTGCCCGCGAAGCGGGTTCACGCCGCAGCCGGGCTTGCCGAGCTTGCCCGCAACCATGGCGAGGTTGGAGATCGCCATGACGCCCTCGGTGCCCGTGGTGTGCTCGACCACGCCGAGGCAGTACACGATCGACGCGCGGTCGACCTGCGCGTACATGCGCGCCGCCGACACGACGTCGCGGGCGTCGACGCCGCAGATCTCGGCCACGCGCTCGGGCGTGTAGTCGGCAACCGCGGCCTTGAGCTCCTCGAAACCCTCCGTGCGGCTTTCCACGAATTCGCGGTCGTACAAGCCCTCGCGGATGATCGCGTTCACCATGCCGTTCAGAAGCGCCACGTTCGTGCCGGGCGCAAGCTTCAGGTGGATGTCGGCCTTGCCCGCAAGCCAGATGCTGCGCGGGTCGGCGACGATAAGCTTCGCACCACGTTCGACGGCGCGGCGGATGCGCATGCCCATAACGGGATGCGCCTCTTCGGGATTGCTCCCGATAAGGAAGATGACCTGCGATTTCTCGCAGACGTCCTCGATGGAGTTGGTCATTGCCCCAGAACCAAGCGTTGTCGCCAGACCGGCGACGGTGGGGGCGTGTCAAACACGTGCGCAGTTATCGACATTGGGAGTGTCGAATGCGCACCTCGCCATCTTCTGGAGCATGTAGATGTCTTCGTTGGTGGAACGCGAGCAAGCGAACGCCGCAATCGACTCGCCGCCGTAGCTCTGCTTAAGCGCCCCCATGCGGCGCGCCACGAGGTCGAGCGCCTCGTCCCAGGTGGCGGGCTCGAGTTCGCCCGATTCGGCGTTGCGCACGAGCGGCGTGGTAAGGCGGTCGGGAGAGTTCACGAAATCGAAGCTGCCGCTTCGGCCCTTCACGCACAGAAGCCCCTGGTTGGACGGGCCGTTTGCCGCTTGCGCGTCGACGATGCGGCCGTCTTTCACCACGAGATCGAGCTGGCAGCCCACGCCGCAGTGCGGGCAGGTGGTGCGCACCTTCTCGACCTCCCACTCGCGATAACCTGCGCGACGCTTCTCGGTGATGGCGCCCGTGGGGCACGCCTCGGCGCAGTTGCCGCAGCTCTCGCAGATGGTGGCGTCCCACCCCGCCCCGAACGGCGCGCGGACGGTGGTGCGGGTGCCCTTCTTGCCCGTCTGCAGCACGTGGTTGCCGACCGCGTCGTTGCAGGCGCCCACGCAGCGCTGGCAGCGGATGCAGAGATTCGGGTTGAACGCGAGGAACGGGTTCTCGTCGAAGAGCGGTTTCTCCGTCTGCGGCACGTCGAAGCTCGGACGGGAAACCCCCACCTCACGCGCGACGGCCTGCAACTCGCATGACCCGTTTTTGGGACAGGAGAAGCAGTAGTTCGTGGAATCGAGGCCGTGGTCGGACAGAAGCAGGTCGACCGCGATGCGGCGATATTTCAGCACACGCTCGGAGTCGGTGGTAACGACCATGCCCTCGCGCACCGGCGTGGAGCATGCGGGCACGGGCGCAGCCTCGCCCTCGACGTCGACCACGCACACGCGGCACGACCCGATGGCGCTTCTGCGCTTCAGGAAGCACAGCGTCGGGATATGGATGTTCGCCTGGCGCGCGGCGGCGAGGATCGTCATGCCCTCGCGCGCCTTCACGGCCTGGCCGTTTACGGTGATGTTAAGCATACTGGATGCGCCCCCCAACGCATGCGCCCGCGCCGAAGACGTCGCAGCGCAGGCATCGCCCGCATTCCTGCAGCGCCTCTTCGCGGCTCATGGGAATCTCAACGCCTTCATAGTCGTTCTTGCGCTCGCGCGCCGGACGCTCGATGACCTCCACGCGCCCCTTCGGCGTGCGATCGTTCGGGCTCGCGGCGGGAGCGGTCACGCCGCAGTCGAGCGTGTGGTGGAAGCCGAGCATCTCGTCGATGTTGCGCGCAGCGACCTTGCCGGCGCCGATGGCCTTGATGACCGTCGCCGGACCCGTTTGGCAGTCGCCGCCCACGAACACGTTCGCGCCGAGCTCGTCGGCATCGGAAGCGTCGTCCGCATCGAGCGAGGCGCCCGACACCGCGTCGACATCGGGAGCGTCAGGCGCGCCCTTCATGCGCGCCTTCAGGTGCTCGTCGGCCTTGAACTGGCCCCATTCCGCCTCCATGCCGAATTCCTCGAACGGCCCCGACACGATGTTCTGGCCCACGGCGATGAGCACGACGTCGGCGGGGATGCGCAGCTCGGGCTTGTCGGCCGCCACGGGAGCGGGACGGCCGCGCTTCACCGCGCCGATCATCTGCGGCTGGGTGATGAGCGCCGCGACGTGCCCCGCGTCATCCTTCTCGATGGAGGCAGGCGACTGCAGCGTGATCATCTCGACGCCTTCGGCGATCGCGGACTCGATTTCGGCAGGAAGCGCCGTCATGTCGCTTATGCGACGACGGTAGACCACCGACACCTCCGCGGCACCTGCGCGCACCGACGTGCGCGCGCAGTCCATAGCAACGTTGCCGCCGCCGACGATGACGACCTTCTTCCCCGTGAAATCGGGGTAGTCGCCGTCGCCGATGCGCCCGAGCATATCGACCGCCGACACGACCCCTTCCGCGTCCGCACCGTCGATGCGCAGGGTCTTGCCGGTCTGCGCGCCGATGGCCACGTACACCGCGTCGTAGTCGCGCGAGAGCTCGGCCATGCGCACGGCGTCGACGGGCGCGTTCGTATGCACGGTGATGCCGCCGACGGCCAGGATGCCGTCGATGTCCTCATCGAGGCGCTCGCGCGGGAAGCGGTAGGCGGGGATGCCGTAGCGCATCATGCCGCCGAGCTTGTCGCGGCTTTCGAACACGTCGACGTCGTGCCCCATGAGCGCGGCGAAGTACGCGCAGGTGAGCCCCGAGGGGCCCGCGCCCACGACGGCGATGCGGCGCCCGGTTTCGGGCGCGCGAGCGGGCACGGGCACCTGATCGGCGCGCGCATGCTCGCAGGCGTATTCCTTGATGCCGCGGATGTTGAGCGGCGCGTCGATGAGCGTGCGGCGGCAGCGCAGCTCGCAGGGATGCTCGCACACAAGGCCGCACGCCGTGGGGAACGGGTTGTCCTTGCGCACCATGGCAACCGCGCCCTCGTTGTCGCCCGCGGCGACGAGGGCGATGTAGCCGGGCACGTTCACGTGCGCCGGGCAGAACGTTTCGCACGGCACGGACTGCCCCACGCCCGCCTGGCACGCGTGCGATTCCATATGGCTTGCGTACTCGTCGGCGAAGGCGTCCATGCCCTCGAGCACGCAGGCGGCGGCCTCGTAGCCGATGGCGCAGTCGGACGTGTCGCGGATCATCTCGGCGAGAGCGCGCATGCGCGCGAGCTCGCCTTCCTGCGCCGTGCAATCGAGCACGCGTCGCATCATGGCCGCAAGCTGCGGCAAGCCGTCGCGGCACGGCACGCACTTGCCGCAGGTTTGCAACGCTCCCTCTTCGAGAAGCGCCAGCTGCTGCGCGATCGGGCACATGCCGGGCGGCATGGCGTCGACGCGGCGCTTCTGGCGGTCAAGGAAACCGCCGATGCGGGCGTCGTCTTTCGCCCGCGGCGCAATCGATAGCTTCGACATCGTATTCCCCCGTATGGGGCGAGCGCGCCCTCGTCACGCGCGCCGCCGCCCCGTCTTGCGATTTTTCAGATACTCACGTCAGTTTAGTACAGGGAACGCAAAGCGAGCCTTCGCGCGCGCCCATTCACGCGCAAGCAACAGGTAGACGGCGGCAAGGGCGCACGACGCACAAAGCTGTAAGCGAAAAACCCTTCGCTTAAGCGAAGGGTTTT